>NZ_CP155619.1:5928472-6240497 GCF_039697315.1 Pseudomonas abietaniphila
CAAAGCCTCACGACGTGCCACGCTCATGGGCATGCCCAGCGGCATCTGGTGCGACGGCGTGACGTAGATGACATGGGCGTTTTCAGGAATCTGCTCAACGACAATGCCTTCGCTGTCCACCGGGACGCTGACCACCTCGGCGCCTTGCGCCGCGAACAGTTGGCGCGCCGGTGTGTAACCGGGGTCTTCCATGGCGACGGTGCAACCCGGTTCGAGCAACACCCTGGCGATCAAGTCGAGCGCCTGTTGCGCGCCGTTGCACACCACAATGTCATCGGCCGTGCATTTCACACCACGGGCAAACGCAATGTGCCCCGCGATGGCACTGCGCAACGGCGGCAAGCCTTCTGGTTGGCTGTAAAAGCCACGGGCCTGAGACATCTGGCGCAACGCGTATTGCGTGCAGCGTCGCCACTCATCATGGGGAAACTGAGTCTTGGCGGTCGCGCCGCCGATGAAGTCGCAACGCAGCGTGCCTTCCAGCGTGGGGTGCCGCAGCGGCAGCGAGATGTCCTGCCATTTCTTTACCCGCGTGGCGCTGGCCAGTTCCGAGGTGGTCTGTCGGCGCTGCGTCGGCGCATTCAGTGCGTTGACGAACGTGCCGCTGCCAATTTTGCCGACCAGGTAATTCTCGTAGGTGAGACGGCCGTAAGTGTCCGAAATGGTCTTGCGCGAAAGGCCCAGTTGCGCAGCGAGCAGCCGGCTGGGCGGTAACTGAACGCCCGCTCCCAGGCGACCTGATTCGATGTTGTCGCGCAGTTGCTCATACAGCTGGTTCGCCAGGTCTTTGCGGCCTTGAATGACGATATGAAGTTCCACGAACGGCTCCCGAACGAGATGAGCTACGTTGGCCCACGATCTGGAATTCTAGTCAGCGGCCATCAAATCGGTATAGCTACGCAGTCAAAAATTCGAGGATTGGTCTCCTGTGCGCCGGGCATTGGTCAGGCGAAAACAGCCGGGATTGGCTGTCGCGTGGATCAGGTCAGGTCGTTAACGTGAACGCTCCGCACACCCGAACGAAGGGCGCCTCGTGAAACCTCGCCTGGATTACTACACCGCATCGCCCGAGGCACTCAAGGCCATCATGTTGCTGGAAGCGGCCAACTTCGACTTGTGTGTTGAAAAGCGTCTGATGGAGTTGATCAAGCTTCGGGTGTCGCAACTCAACGACTGCGCATTCTGTGCCGACATGCATGCCACGGAAGCGCGCAAGAACGGCGAAAGCCCGCGCCGTCTGCACAGTCTCGTGGTGTGGCAGGCTTCCAGTCTGTTCACCGAGCGTGAACGTGCGGCGCTGGCGTGGTGCGACGCGGTGACGTTGCTGGATCAGCCCTGCGTGTCGGATGCGTTGTATGAGCAACTCTGCGCGCAGTTCACCGAGCGCGAGGTGGTCGACTTGACGGTGGGCATCGCGACGATCAACTGCTGGAATCGGATTGCCGTCAGTTTTCGCAAGCAGCCAGCGTTGTAGGCGTTGATGTTGGGGGGCGTGGATCGGTCGATAATCCTGACTGTTCCGACAACCCGGGCATCGGCAAAATCACTCAATCCCGCTATCCTGCGCGCTGTTTTTTTAGATCGCCCCCACACAACAGCTTTCGACGGATATCAACCATGGAGTTCACCAGCGGCTTTTTGCTGAGCCTTTCCCTGTGCCTGGACATCGGCGTCGCCAACATCGCAATGATCACGCTCGCCATGCAGCGCGGGTATCTGCAAGGGTTCTGGCTGGGGCTGGGGACCTGCTTTGGCGATCTGTTTTACGCGATTCTGGCGCTGGCCGGGATGACGGTGCTGCTGCAATACGAGTGGGTGCGGTGGGCGCTGTGGATTGGCGGTTCGGTGTTGTTGATCGGCTTCGCCGTGAAGATGGTGATGTCGGCAATGAGCAGTCACAGCGGGCTGGCGATGGCGGGTGACGTCGACAATCGTTCAGGGCTCAGGGAGTTTTCACGAGGTGTGTTCCTGGCGGTGTCTTCGCCAACCGCGATCCTGTGGTTTGCCGCAGTGGGCGGCACGTTGATCTCTCGGGCGGGGGGACATGGCAGCCTGAGCACGGCGTTGTTTCTGTCCGGGTTTTTCAGTGCGGGTGTGGCGTGGTGTGTGTTCATCTGTTTTGCGGCCAGTCATGGCGGGCGTCTGCTGGGTGACAAGCTGCTGAAGGTGTCCTATTGGGTGTCGGCTGCGATTTTCTGTTATTTCGCGGTTTATGTGATTTTTTCGGGGTATCAGGAGTTCATCGTTAACGCCGCGCGATATTGAGGTTGGGCTTTTTTCATGTGGTTTGGGCATGCTTGTGAGTGGGGTGGGTCAGGGGCATGCCGAGTATCAGGCGTTACCGAGTCGCCTGGTTTTGCTACCGCTGCGCGGTAGATCGCGGGCAAGCGCGCTCCTACACGGATTGCAGCAGCCTTGATTCGTGCATCGGTTTCCCGGAATCCACTTTCAGTTGTAGGAGCGTGGCTTGTCCCGCGATCTGCCGGGAACCGGCAGCAAGACCCGTGCACGCTGGGTGTCAGGCCTGATCGGGTCGCCTGGTTTTGCTACCGCTGCGCGGTAGATCGCGGGACAAGCCACGCTCCTACAGGATTTGCGCCATTTGGTCGTGCGTCAATCGTCTGCATGCCGCTCTCAACGGTATGAGCGACCGGGGCAGTGTTCCACCTTGCCTGCGATCTGCCGGGAACCGGCAGCAAGACCTGTGCATGCTGGGTGTCAGGCCTGATCGGGTCGCCTGGTTTTACTACCGCTGCGCGCTAGATCGCGGGCAAGCGCGCTCCTACACGGATTGCAGCAGCCTTGATTCGTGCATCGGTTTCCCGGAATCCACTTTCAGTTGTAGGAGCGTGGCTTGTCCCGCGATCTGCCGGGAACCGGCAGCGAGATCTGCGCATGCTGGGTGTCAGGCCTGATCGGGTCGCCTGGTTTTGCTACCGCTGCGCGGTAGATCGCGGGACAAGCCACGCTCCTACAGGATTTGCGCCATTTGGTCGTGCGTCAATCGTCTGCATTCCGCTCTCAACTGTATGAGCGACCGGGGCAGCGTTCCACCTTGCCCGCGATCTGCCGGGAACCGGCAGCAAGACCTGTGCATGCTGGGTGTCAGGCCTGATCGGGTCGCCTGGTTTTACTACCGCTGCGCGCTAGATCGCGGGCAAGCGCGCTCCTACACGGATTGCAGCAGCCTTGATTCGTGCATCAGTTTCCCGCAATCCACTTTCAGGTGTAGGAGCGTGGCTTGTCCCGCGATCTGCCGGGAACCGGCAGCAAGACCTGTGCATGCGAAGTGTCAGGCATTAACGAGTCGCCTGGTTTTGCTACCGCTACGCGGTAGATCGCGGGACAAGCCACGCTCCTACAGGATTTGAGCATTTGATCGTGCATCAATTGTCTGCATGCCGCTCTCAACTGTATGAGCGACCGGGGCAGCGTTCCACCTTGCCCGCGATCTGCCGGGAACCGGCAATAAGACCTGTGCATGCGAAGTACCTGGCATTACCGGGTCACCCCATCCCCGCAGGCAACCCCACCATTTCCGTTCTTCATGCAACGTTTACGTCTATCAACGCTCATAGACATAGCAACGGCGTAGACAGGATCGTCCCGATCGCGCGTACAAGCGCCTGGGGCGACCTCTCCAAACCCCCTTTGAAGACGGAACCCTGGACCCTATGACCACACCGGACAAGCAGTACGTGGAATGGCTGGTTGAGCAGTCGATGCTCAACGCCGCAAAGCAACGCGCCAAACTCTATGGTGGCCAGGGCCGCCTATGGCAAAGGCCTTATGCATTGGCCCGGCCGCGAGATGCTTCAGCCATTGCATCGGTGTGGTTCACTGCGTATCCGGCATCGATCATCACGCGTGAAGGCGGTTCGGTGCTGGAGGCGCTGGGCGATGAAACGTTGTGGCACGCCTTGTCCGAAATCGGCATTCAGGGCATCCACAACGGGCCGCTCAAGGCTTCCGGTGGGCTGAAGGGCCGTGAGCGTACGCCGAGCATTGATGGCAACTTCGACCGCATCAGTTTCGAAGTGGATGATGAACTGGGCACCGATGCGCAATTCCTCAACCTGAGCCGTATCGCTGCCGCGCACAACGCGGTGATCGTCGATGATGTGATTCCGTCTCACACCGGCAAGGGGGCGGACTTCCGGCTGGCCGAACTCGCCTACGAGGAATACCCGGGCCTTTATCACATGGTCGAAATCAAGGAAGAGGACTGGCCGCTGTTGCCCGACGTCCCCGAAGGGCGTGACGCAATCAACCTGCCGCCCGCGACCGTCGATGCGTTGCGTGACAAGCATTACATCGTCGGTCAGTTACAGCGGGTGATTTTCTTCGAACCGGGCGTCAAAGAGACCGACTGGAGCACCACGCCCGTGATCACTGGCGTGGACGGCAAGGCGCGGCGCTGGGTGTATCTGCATTACTTCAAGGAAGGTCAGCCTTCTTTGAACTGGCTGGACCCCAGTTTCGCTGCCCAGCAGATGATCATTGGCGACGCGTTGCATGCCATCGACGTGATGGGCGCGCGGGTGCTGCGTCTGGATGCCAACGGCTTCCTGGGCGTTGAGCGCAAGGCCGAAGGCACTGCCTGGTCAGAAAGTCATCCGCTGTCGATTACCGGTAACCAGCTGCTTGCAGGCGCGATTCGCAAGGCAGGTGGCTTCAGCTTCCAGGAGCTGAACCTGACCATCGACGACATCGCCGCCATGTCTCACGGCGGTGCTGACCTGTCTTATGACTTCATCACCCGTCCGGCTTATCAGCATGCGTTGCTGACGGGCAGAACCGAGTTCCTGCGCCTGATGCTGCGCCAGGTGCACGAGTTCGGCATTGACCCGGCGTCGCTGATTCACGCGCTGCAGAACCATGACGAGCTGACCCTGGAGCTGGTGCACTTCTGGACCTTGCACGCCCACGACCAGTACCTCTACATGGGGCAGACCTTCCCGGGCAACATTTTGCGTGAGCACATCCGTGAAGAGATGTACGAGCGTCTCGCGGGCGAGCATGCGCCGTATAACCTCAAGTTCGTCACCAACGGGGTTTCCTGCACCACGGCCAGCATCATTACCGCAGCGCTGGGCATCCGGGATCTGGACGGCATCACGGCGGCGGACATCGACACGATCAAACACATCCATCTGCTGTTGGTGATGTTCAACGCGATGCAGCCGGGTGTGTTCGCGTTGTCGGGCTGGGACCTCGTCGGCGCCTTGCCGCTGCCTGCTGAGCAAGTCGCGCATTTGATGGGCGACGGCGACACCCGCTGGATTCACCGTGGCGCTTACGACCTGGTAGACATGGACCCTGACGCCGACGTCTCGACGGGCGGCATGCCCCGGGCCAGGACGCTGTACGGCAGCCTCGTGGAGCAGTTGCAAAGCCCGGATTCCTTCGCCTCGCAGCTGAAGAAAATCCTCGCCGTGCGCCGCGCCTACGACATCGCTGCCAGCCGACAGATCCTGATTCCGGATGTTGAGCATCCAGGGCTTCTGATCATGGTGCACGAACTGCCCGCCGGGAAAGGCACCCAGATCACCGCGCTCAATTTCAGCCCTGAAGCCATCGTTGAAACCCTGCACCTGCCCGGCATTGCCCCAGGCCCGGTGGTCGAAATCATCAACGAGCGGGTCGAAGGCGATTTGACGGAGGAGGGCGAGTTCACCATCACCCTCGACGCTTATGAAGGTCTGGCATTGCGGGTGGTGAGCATGGTCTCGCCGATGATGTAGTCATGCAACCCGTGAAGGCACCGACGCTTATTCACCTCTGGAGTTACCGCCTGACGTTCCTGCTCTCCGGCATGTCGTTGGGCGCCTGGGCGCCGCTGGTGCCGTTTGCCCGAGAGCGCGCCGGGCTTGAGGAAGCTCAGCTCGGGTTGTTGCTGTTGTGCTTCGGCCTAGGGTCCATGCTGGCAATGCCCATCGCGGGCGCGCTGACGACTCGCAAGGGCTGCCGGTTCGTGTCGTTGATAGGGGGTGCGCTGATTTGCAGCATGTTGCCGCTGCTGGCCACTCTTTCATCATTCTCGGCATTGGCAGTGGCGTTGGCGCTGTTCGGTGCGGGGTTGGGCAGTATTGATGTCGCGATGAACGTGCAGGGATTGATGGTGGAACGCGATCATGGTCGTCCGCTGATGTCCGGTTTTCATGGATTGTTCAGTCTGGGCGGGATTGCCAGCGCGCTGTTGATGAGCGTCTTGCTGTGGGGCGGTGCGTCGCCGCTGCTCGCCGTTTCGGTTGTCGTGGCGATGGTTGGCGGACTGCTGCTCTGGCACGCCCGGCATTTGCTGCCGTATGGCGCCGACGATCCCGCCGCACCTTTCGCCAGGCCGTCCGCCAAGGTGCTGGCGGTAGGCGTGCTTTGTTTCATTGCGCTGTTGGTCGAGGGCGCGGTGCTCGACTGGAGTGCCGTGTTCCTCAACCGGGCCCATCAGATTGATCTGTCGGTGGCCGGCAGCGCCTACGCGGTGTTCTCCCTGACCATGGCCGCCGGGCGATTCTCTGGCGACGCGCTCAGGAAACGGTTTGGCGCAGTGTCGCTGTTGATCGGCGGTGGTGTGCTGGTCATGGTCGGTTTTGCCATGGCGGTGCTGTTGCAACCGTGGCCGCTCTTCCTGCTGGGCTTTGCGTTGATCGGACTCGGGCTGGCGAACGCCTTCCCCGTTTACTGCTCTGTGGTCGGCGCGCAGACCTCGATGCCGGCCGGGCTGGCGATCGCGGTCATCACCGGCATCGGTTACTGCGGCATCTTGCTGGGACCCGCCCTGATCGGTTTCGTCGCTCACCTCATCGGGCTTCGAGACGCGCTGTTGTGTGTCGGCATTCTGATGGCAGCGCAGGTCCTCAGCGCACGCAGGATCACCCGACCCTGATCCCACTATTGCTTTGATCAATGTTCAACATTGATCGGCTCAAGTTCTGCTTTTTTCTCCAGAGGCTCAGCATGGCGGCACGCCTACTGAGCCTCCCCCTGGAGAACGTCTGATGAATCTTCGAATCGCTGCCCTGTTTGCACTGGTCGCCGCCCTGGCCGGTTGTGCCGTTCCTGGCGCTCCGCGTTATTCCGATGTGCCTGAAGGGCCGTTTCGAGCTTCTGCGGTCACCTCCAGCGTAGCGCTCAAGCATACCCAGACCGTTGGGGTGATTTTCACTGAGAACACCGTGGCCAATCTGGCTTACATGGCGCGTTACAACGCCACGGCGCAAGACGGTCTGGCCGCCAAACTGACTGACAGTCGCATCACTGAGGCCTACGTGAACAGCTCGGACCCTGAGCTGGCGATCAACTGGTTCGCCCAGTCGCTGGAGAAACAGTTCGCGACCGTGGATTTCTACGAGAACCTCGACGACGTCCTGGCCGCCCGGCCTGATGTGATCGTGCTGCTCGACACCCGTAGCAAGCTGGTGACCGAGCGCAGTTCTGACGTTCAGGCAAGCATCTCTGCCGAGTTTTTCGACGGCGATTTCAAGTTCATCGGCAAGGCTGAAGGCAGCGATGCCAAGTCGATGTCGCCGATCTGGAGCCACACCAAACGTGCTCCCGAAATTGCCGCCGACATCAATCAACAGCGTCAGGTGCAGATCAATGCGTTGCAGAAGTTCGATGCGTCGCTGGATTCGCTGATCAAGGCTGAGTCCTGATTCTGGACAAATCCACGACAGGAGTGCGCTTGCCCGCGATTGCGGTGGTCCTTTGACTGATTTGTCACAGGACCCATCGTGACCGCGGGCAATCGCGCTGCTACAGGTCTATGCAGGTCCCGACCATCCAGCCGAACCACCAACGCGCCCCGGCTCTGGTAGACTTCAGCGCCTTGAATCCAAGGGGCTTCCCATGAACGACACCGTTCGTCTTACCCAATACAGTCACGGCGCCGGGTGCGGCTGCAAGATTTCGCCCAAAGTCCTGGAAACCATTCTCGCCGGCAGCGGCGCGCAGAATCTCGATCCGCGTCTGTGGGTCGGCAACGCCTCCCGCGACGATGCTGCGGTCTACGCCATCGATGACGAAAAGGGCGTGGTTTCCACCACCGACTTCTTCATGCCCATCGTCGACGACCCGTTCGATTTCGGCCGTATCGCGGCCACCAACGCCATCAGCGACATCTACGCCATGGGCGGCGACCCGCTGATGGCGATCGCCATTCTCGGCTGGCCGGTCAACGTGCTGGCGCCCGAAATCGCCCGTGAAGTGATCCGGGGCGGCCGCGCAGTGTGTGACGCCGCAGGTATTCCGCTGGCAGGCGGTCATTCCATTGACGCACCCGAACCGATCTTTGGCCTGGCGGTCACCGGCCTTGTCGAAAAGCGCTTCATGAAGCGTAACGACACCGCGACCGTGGGCTGCAAGCTGTTCCTGACCAAGCCTTTGGGCATCGGCATCCTCACGACTGCCGAGAAGAAAGGCCTGTTGCGTGACGAAGACGTGGGTCTGGCCCGCGACGTCATGTGCACCCTGAACAAGCCCGGCAGCCGCTTTTCCAGGCTGGCAGGCGTCACCGCCATGACGGACGTCACTGGTTTCGGTTTGTTGGGGCATCTGGTGGAAATGGCCGATGGCAGTCAGCTCACCGCACGCCTGAATGCCGCCGCCGTGCCGCGCCTGGGCAGCGTCGATTTCTACATCGAACAGGACTGCATTCCTGGCGGCACGCACCGCAATTACGACAGCTACGGCGAACGCATCGGCACGCTGACCGAGGCACAGAAATTGTTGCTCTGTGACCCGCAAACCAGCGGTGGTCTGTTGATCGCGGTCGAGCCGTCCGGGGAAGCCGCGTTCCTGGCCATGGCCGACGAGCTGGGCTTGAACCTGTCGCCGATTGGCGAACTGGTTGAGCGACAGCGGCTCGCCGTCGAGGTGTCTTGATGCGCGACAACAGCGCCCACTTTCGCGACATCTTTCTCCACGACATTCCGATGATGGACGTGCGTGCCCCGGTGGAATTCACCAAGGGCGCGTTTCCGGGTGTGATCAACCTGCCGCTGATGAACGATGTCGAGCGGCAGAAGGTCGGTACCAGCTACAAGCAGGACGGACAGCAGGCGGCCATCGAACTCGGCCACAAACTGGTGTCGGGTGAGCTCAAGCAGGCACGCATCGAGGCCTGGGCGGCCTTTGCCCACGAGCACCCGGAAGGCTTTTTGTACTGTTTTCGGGGTGGACTGCGTTCGCAGATCACCCAGCAATGGCTGAAGACCGAGGCGGGCATTCAATACCCGCGCATCATCGGCGGCTATAAGGCCATGCGTAATTTCCTGATCGGGGTCACGGAGCAAGCCGTCGCCGAGTGTGATTTCGTGTTGATCGGCGGCCTGACCGGGACCGGCAAGACCGAAGTGCTGCAGCAACTGGACAACGCGCTGGACCTGGAAGGCCTCGCCAACCATCGTGGCTCGAGCTTCGGCAAACACGCGACGCCGCAGCCGGGGCAGATCGATTTCGAAAACCAGTTGTCGATCGACATTCTGAAAAAGCGCGCCAAGCACCTGCATCAGTTCGTGATCGAGGATGAAGGCCGGATCGTCGGCAGTCGCGCAGTGCCGCTAGAGCTGTACCGGACCATGCAGGCTGCGCCGTTGGTGTGGCTGGAAGACAGCTTCGAGGGGCGGGTCGAGCGGATTCTCAAGGATTATGTGATCGACCTGTGCGCCGAGTTCATTGAGGTCCAAGGCGTCGAGACAGGATTTGCAGGGTACGCCGAACGCTTGAAGCAAAGCCTGTCGAGCATCGTGCGGCGCCTGGGCGGAGAGCGTTATCAGCGTCTGTCTGCGATTATGGACAGTGCGCTGGAAGAGCAGGAACGCAGCGGCGACGTCGATCAGCACCGGGCCTGGATCAGCGCCATGCTGAGCGAATACTACGACCCGATGTACGTCCATCAGCGCGACAGCAAGAATGCACGCATCGAATTTGCCGGTGATCAGGCGGCGGTGGTTGAGTATTTAAGACACAGAACGGCTCGGTAAACCTGCCGATCTGTAAGGTGGTCGAGGTTGCTGCTGGGTGATGATATGTCCTGTGGGAGCGAATTCATTCGCGAGAGGCCAGTACAGTCGACGCCCTTCTGTCGCATGAAACACCGCATCGCGAATGAATTCGCTCCCACAGTCTGGATGGCGTGTCACCGCAGGACCTGTGTCAGCCCCCCGCGTTCAAAGGCAACGGGAGCACAGGTTCTGCGTACCGCCTTATAACACCGCAGCCCCGATCAAGCTGCTGACGACGCCCACTACCATGGTCAGCACGCCCACGGTCACCAGCACCTTGCTGTCGAAGGATTTGCGCAGCATCAGCAGCGACGGCAGGCTCACGCTCGGCAGGGTCATGAGCAACGCCACAGCCGGCGCGGTGCCCAGACCGAGGGTCATCAGCGTCTGCACGATCGGGATTTCGGCGGCCGTCGGGATCACGAACAGCGTGCCGACGATGGCCAGCGGCACCAGCCACAGCAGGCTGTTGCCCATGGCGCCATCCACATGCGGGAACAGCCAGACGCGTGCAGCACCCAAAATCAGCACCGCCACGACGTAGATCGGGATCGTGGTCCAGAACAGCTGCCAGAGGGTTTTGCCCCAACGGCTCAGCAGGCTGCCTTGCTCCGGCGCTTCCGCTTCAACCACGGCTTCCACGGCTTGTTCCGGCAATGCTTCGGGTCGTGAGATACGCTGGGCAACCAGCGAAACGCCGACTACCAGGACAATGCCCGCCACCAGACGCAACGCGGTGAAACCCCAGCCCAGAACGAAACCCATGAACACCAGCGTTGCCGGGTTGAGGACCGGATTGGCGATCCAGAACGCCAGTGCGGCGCCCACTGACACATTCTGCTTGCGCAGGCCCGCCGCGACGGGCGCTGCGCAGCAGCTGCACATCATGCCGGGCAGGGCGAACAGGCCGCCACGCACGGTAGAGCCCAAGCCCGCACGACCGAACATGCGCAGCAGCCAGTCACGCGGGATCAGCACTTGCAGCAGCGAACCGAGGATCACCGCCAGCACGGCCGCTTTCCAGATCGCCAGGAAATACACCTGAGCGTATGCCAGCGCAGCGGCCCACGGGTTCGCGGGGTTGTCATTGATGATCGAGCCGCCAATGTTATGCGTATCGGCGGCGACGAAGGACTTCAGGTAATACGGCGACCATTTGACATAGTACAGACCGATGGCGGCCACCAGCAGAAACACCAGAGGTTTCCACCAGAAAGACCAGCCACGGCGTTCAGTGGCGAGCGGGAGTGTGGACATGAGGGGCACCGGGGCAAGAAAACAGGGGCGCGATGATACGCTTTCGCAAACCAGTGTAGTAGGTGTTGCAACGTGTGTCGGGCGCGCGCGGGTCGTTCTCTGAAGCGTTCTGCGCAGCTGAGGCCACCGCTCACAAACCACGCCGGGCTGCGTCACCCCCCAAACACCAGCCCCGACGCCTTCAACAGCTCTCGCGTATACACCTGCTGGGGATTGGCAAAAATTTGCCGCGACGGCCCTTGCTCGACCACCTTGCCGTCCTTGATCACGATCAGGTCGTGGGCCAGGGCATGGACCACGGCCAGGTCATGGCTGATGAACAGGTACGTGAGGCCGTGGCGGATCTGCAAATCCCCCAGCAGCGCGACAATCTGCTTCTGCACCGTGCGATCCAGTGCCGAGGTTGGTTCGTCCAGCAGAATCAGGTCAGGCTCCAGCACCAGCGCTCGTGCGATGGAAATGCGCTGGCGTTGACCGCCGGAGAACTCATGGGGATAGCGATGACGCGTGTCCGGATCCAGACCGACTTCGCGCAATACCCGAATGACCGTTTGCTCCCGCGCCTGCGGCGTGCCGATGCCGTGGGTCAACAACCCTTCGGCGATGATCTGTTGCACGGTCATCCTCGGACTGAGGCTGCCGAACGGGTCTTGAAACACCACCTGCAAGCGCTTGCGCAGAGGGCGCATCCGGTCCTGGCTGTGCAGGCTCAGTTCCTTATTGCCGAAGCGGATGCCGCCCTCGGAATCGACCAGCCGCAAGATCGCTTGCCCGAGTGTGGATTTCCCCGAGCCCGATTCGCCGACGATCCCCAGCGTCTTGCCCTTGAGCAGCTCGAAACTGACCCCGTCCACCGCCTTGATGTACTGCCGCTGGCGGCTGAACAGGGGCTTGGGCAGGGGAAACCAGACTTTCAGTTCATCCACCGACAGCAGCGTTTGCGAATGCACGCTGGGCACGGGCTCGCCGTCCGGCTCGGCATTGATCAGCAAGCGGCTGTATGCATGTTGCGGGTGACTGAACAGGGTGTGACAGTCGGCTTCTTCGACGATTTCGCCGGCACGCATCACGCAGACCCGCTGTGCGATGCGCCTGACCAGATTGAGGTCGTGGCTGATCAGCAGCAACGACATCCCCAGCCGCGCCTGCAACGATTTCAGCAGCTCCAGGATCTTTACCTGCACGGTCACGTCCAGCGCGGTGGTGGGCTCGTCCGCAATCAGCAGGTCGGGTTCGTTGGCCAGCGCCATGGCAATCATCACCCGTTGCCGTTGACCTCCGGACAGCTGATGGGGATAGGCTTTGAGGCGGTGCTGAGGGTTGTGGATGCCGACCAGCGCCAGCAGTTCCAAGGTGCGCGCACGTGCCGCGTTGCCTTTGAGGCCCTTATGCATCGCCAGGATTTCGCCGATCTGCTTTTCCACGGTGTGCAGCGGGTTGAGTGAGCTCATCGGCTCCTGAAAGATCATGGCGATCCGGTTGCCGCGCAGGCCGCGTAGCTGGCTGTCGCTGGCATGCACCAGATCGAGGCCGTTGTAGCAGATGTTTCCTTGCGTGGTGACGGTCTTCTTGGGCAGCAGGCGCAGGATCGAGTGCGCCGTCACCGATTTGCCCGACCCCGACTCGCCTACCAGCGCCAGGCATTCCCCCCGGCGGATCGACAGGTCGATGCCGTGGACCACCTCGGTGCCATTGAAGGCTACGCGCAGCTTGCGGATCTCGATCAGGCTCTCATGTTTGGCGTCGTTCACAGTCGCACCTCAGGTTCGGGGATCGAAAGCGTCACGGCAGGCTTCGCCGATGAACACCAAGAGGGAAAGAATCAGCGCCAGCGAACAGAATGCTGTCAGGCCCAACCACGGCGCCTGCAAATTGCGCTTGGCCTGGCCAATCAGTTCGCCCAGCGACGCGCTGCCTGCGGGCATGCCGAAGCCCAGGAAGTCCAGCGCGGTCAGGGTTGCAATGGCCCCGGTGACGATGAAGGGCAGGTAGGTGAGGGTGCTGGTCATCGCGTTGGGCAGGATGTGGCGCAGCAGCAGCGCGCTGTCGGTCAGCCCCAGCGCGCGAGCGGCTTTGACGTACTCCAGATTGCGCCCGCGCAGGCATTCGGCGCGCACGACATCGACCAGTGCCAGCCAGGAGAACAGCGCCATGATGCCCAACAACCACCAGAAGCTCGGCTCGACGAAACCGGACAGAATGATCAGCAGGTACAGCACGGGCAATCCCGACCAGATTTCCTGCAGGCGCTGGCCGAACAAGTCCGCCATCCCGCCGTAATAGCCTTGAATCGCCCCGGCGAACACGCCGATCACCGTGCTGATGGCGGTCAGCAGCAAGGCAAACAGAATGGATACCCGTGTGCCGAACAGAACCCGCGCCATGACATCCCGTGCCTGATCGTCGGTGCCCAGCCAGTTGCGTGCGCTCGGTGGGCTGGGCGAGGGCGCCTTGAGGTCATAGTTGATGGTGTCGTAGCTGAACGGGATGGGCGCCCAGAGCATCCATCCACCTTGCGATTCAATCAGGTTGCGCACGTAATCGCTGGCGTAATCCGGCTCGAAGGGCAGTTCGCCGCCGAAGTCGGTTTCCACGTACTGATGCAGTGTCGGGTAATACAGGTGGCCCTTGTAACTGACAATCAGGGGCCGGTCGTTGGCAATCAGCTCGCCGCACAGGCATATCAGCAGCAAGGCAACGAAGATCCACAGGGACCACCAGCCACGCCGATTGGCCCTGAAATGCGCCATTCGGCGTTGGCTCTGCGGTGAAAATTCGAACATCAGGCGCTCCTCGCGGAAAAGTCGATGCGCGGGTCGACCAGGGTGTAGCAGAGGTCGCCCACCAGCTTGATCAGCAGGCCGAACAGGGTGAACAGGAACAACGTGCCGAACACCACCGGGTAGTCACGGGACACGGCGGCCTCGTAGCTCATGCGACCGATGCCATCCAGGCCGAAGATGGTTTCGATCAACAGGGAGCCAGCGAAAAACACCTCGATCAACGCCTGGGGAATCCCGGCCACCACCAGCAGCATGGCGTTGCGGAACACATGCCCGTACAACACCCGGTTTTCGCTCAGGCCTTTGGCCCGTGCGGTGACCACGTACTGGCGGCTGATCTCGTTGAGGAAGCTGTTTTTGGTGAGGATGGTCAGGGTGGCGAACCCGCCAATCACCAGGGCACTGACCGGCAAGACCAGGTGCCGCAGGTAGTCGCGCAGCTTGCCGAAGGTCGAGAGGCTGTCGAAGTCGTCCGACACCAACCCTTGCGCCGGAAACCAGCTCAGGTAACTGCCGCCGGCGAACACCACGATGAGCAGGATCGCGAACAGAAATGCCGGAATGGCGTAGCCGATGATGATCATCGTGCTGCTCCAGACGTCGAACCGGCTGCCGTGGTGCACGGCCTTGCGGATGCCCAACGGAATCGAGATCAGGTAGGTGATCAGCGTCGCCCACAGGCCCAGCGACAGGGTCACCGGCAGTTTCTGGGCAATCAGGCCAGTCACCGTCGCGCCGCGAAAGAAGCTGCTGCCAAAGTCCAGCTGCGCATAGTGGGTCAGCATCAGCCAGAGGCGCTCGTGCATCGGTTGGTCGAAGCCGTATTGGTGCTTGATTGCCTCCACCAGCGCCGGATCCAGACCTTGCGAGCTGCGGCTGACACTGCCGCTTGCAGCGACTTCACCACCGCCCCCGCCAATCCCGGCGTGCGTGCTCAAGCCCTGGACCCGCGCGATGGCCTGTTCCACCGGGCCGCCGGGCGCTGCCTGCACGATGAGAAAATTGACCACCAGAATGCAGAGCAACGTTGGAATGATCAGCAACAGGCGACGCATTGCGTAAGCCAGCATCTCAGCGCCCCTCGTTCTGAGCGGTGGACGGGTTCGGCGCACTGGTCTGCGGTGCCAGGCGCGCGGCCATTTCCTGATTGGTCAGCGCGGTCGGGCTGACCTGCCACCAACTGTCCAGGCCCACGTCATAGATCGGCTCAACCTTTGGCCTGCCGAATCGGTTGGCAAACACCACGGGCGTGCCTTGGGAGTAATAATTCGGAATCATGTAGAAACCCCACAGCAGCACCCGGTCCAGTGCGCGGGCGTAATGCAGCATGTCGTTGCGGCTGTTGGCGGTCACCAGCCCGTCGATGAGCGTGTCCACGGCCGGGTTGCGCAGCACCATGGCGTTGGAACTGCCGACCTGCCGCGCGCTCTGTGAGCCAAACAGGTTGTACAGCTCGCGACCGGGCGAGAGGATCGGATTGCCATTGTTGGGCAGCGTGACCACGATCATGTCGTAGTCCCGGGCGTTGAGACGGTTCATGTATTGCGCCGAATCGACGAGGCGAAAGTTCAGGGTGATACCGATCTGCGCCAGCACCCGCTTGTAGGGCAACACCAGACGATCGAACCCGCCCTGGCCGTCAAGAAAGGTGAATTCCAGCGGCTGACCCGCAGCGTTCACCAGGCGGTTGTTTTGCGGATGCCAGCCAGCCTCGGCCAGCAACTTCAGCGCCTGCAATTGCTTGTCACGGATGTAGCCGCTGCCGTCAGTTTTCGGGGCCTGCCAGACCTGGCTGAACACTTCGTCCGGTATCTGCCCGCGCAGCGGTTCGAGGATGCTCAGCTCTTGCGCGTCTGGCAGCGCGGTGGCCGCCATCTCGCTTTTGGGGAAATAGGTCTGCTCACGCACATAGAAGTTGCGCATGATCTGGCGGTTGACCCACTCGAAATCCCAGAGCATGGCCAGCGCTTCACGCACGCGGCGGTCTTGAAACATCGGTTTGTCAAGGTTGAACACGAAGCCTTGCCCGGCAACCGGGCGCCGTTTGGCCAGGATGGTTTTTTGCAGGCGGCCGTCCAGCAGGGTGGGCGCGGTGTAGCCCACCACGTAACCGGAGGATGAAAATTCACGGTTGTAATCGAAGCTGCCCGCCTGAACCAGCTGCCGGGCGACGTCGGTGTCGCCATAGAAATTCACGGTCAGGGTGTCGAAGTTGTACAGCCCGCGGCTGACCGGCAAGTCCTTGGCCCACCAGTCTTTGACGCGCTGAAAACTCACGCTGCGCCCGGCATCGACTCGGGACACACGGTACGGCCCGCTGCCCAAGGGCGGCTCGAAACCGCCGCCCTTGGTGAAGTCGCGGGTCTTCCACCAGTGCTCGGGAAGAATGCGCATGCTCGCAAGGTCCAGCGCCAACGTACGGTTGAGGTTGTTCTTGAAGTCGAAACGAATCTGTCCGGGCGCCTCGATCACCACGTCCTTGACGTCGCCGTATAACGGCCGGTAACTGAAGCTGCCTTGAGTGATCAGGGTCTGGTAGGTGTAACGCACGTCCTCGGCGGTGATCGGTGTCCCGTCATCGAAGCGCGCGTTGGGGTTCAAATAGAAGCGTACCCACAGGTTGCCGGGGTCGCGTTCAAGCTTTTCCGCGACCAGTCCGTAAACGGTGTAAGGCTCATCGAGTGAGCGATAGGCCAGTGGCGCGTAGACCCACGTGTCGATCTGGCTCACGGAAATCCCCTGATCCACATAGGGCGTCAGGTAGTTGTACTGGCCGATCTCCTCGGCCGCGCGGCTCATCGATCCGCCCTTGGGCGCGTAAGGGTCGACGTAATCGAAATGCTGGAAGTCGGCCGGGTACTTGGGCGGTTCGCCGTACACGGTCAAGGCATGCACGGGGGCGGCAATCGCCATCGGCACCCCGGACAGCAGCGAGATGAAAAACACCGCGGTGTAGAGCAGTGCGATGCCGGGCAGCAGGCGTCGCAACGAAAGAGGGGAGGCGCACATGTTTGGACAATCCTTGGTTTGCTGATCGACGCACTTCAGGCGCTGAGAAAAAATCCCCCGGCCGGGGAAGGTGGACGAAACCTGAAAGCCGGGGGCGCGATTTCGCAGAAGTACCCTGACGCGCCGGAGCATGAGCGCGTCAGGGGTCAGGCTTAGAAGTGGTAATTCATACGTGCGAACAACGTGCGGCCCAATGGATCGGTGTAGCGTGGGTCGTAGCCCGTCTGGAAGTTGTCGGTCTGGTTGGAGAACGGCGGGTTGCGGTCAAACATGTTCTTCATACCGACATCGATATCCAGCGCCTTGTCGAAGGTGTAGCCCGCCGACATGTCCCATACCGAATAAGATGCAACGCGGGAGTTGGTGGTTCGGTCCTGATCGTAGTAACCCGTGGTGAACCGGTTAGTGATCGAAGCGCGATACGGCCCCAAGTTCCAGGTTCCAACGAGGTTGTGTTTCCAGCGCGCCGAGACGCCGGTTCCCTGGTAGTCGCCTACGCGGTCGATGTACGCGCCGCCGATGGTTTCCTGATAGTCGTAACGATCAACGTAAGTGCCTTGCAGGTTCGCGCCAAATTGACCGTAAGGGGTGTTCGGGAACAGGTAGTCAAGGCTGACGTCCACGCCATTGGTTTTGACTTTGCCCAGGTTCGCCAAGCCAGTAATGATGTGGTCGATCGAGCCGTCGGCTGCGCGCACAATACGATCGGCGTACAGGTCTGGATTTTCGAACACTGAAGATTCCGGAAACTCTTCGATCTGGTTGGCGATCTTGACCCACCAAAAGTCCAGGCCAACTGACAGGTTGCGCACCGGTTGGTAGACGAAACCAAACGTAACGTTGCGGGCTGTTTCCGGTTGCAGGTCCTGATTACCACCCGTGCGGTTGTAGAACTGCAACCCGCAGTCACGGCCCGAGTTGCCGCCAGGCTGGACCACGCCGCCGGTACACAAGCGCGGATCGTCATACTTGCCAACGCTGTAGGTGGTGTAGTTTGGGTTGTTGAGTTCGTACAGAGACGGAGCCCTGAAGCCTTCGCTGTAAGCGCCACGGACCACCAGTTCCTTGAACGGCTGGAAGCGGAAGGAGTATTTCGGGTTGGTGGTGCTGCCGAAGTCGCTGTATTTATCGTGACGGACGGCCGCCGACAGTTCGAGGCTGTCCAGCACTGGCACATTCAGTTCGGCGTATTGCGCCTGAATGCTGCGGTCACCCGAGACGCTTGAGTCGGGATCGACGCCCAGGCTGTCCAGATCGCCGGCGAAGTCTTCGATGGTCTGGTGGAACTTCTCTTTACGGTATTCGCCACCCAAGGCAATCCCGGCCTCACCGGCGCCGAACCAGTTACCGATTTCGCGGCTGACGCGACCGTCCAGCGCACTGACGCGCCCGACTGAGGTGCTGTAAGCGCCGTGGTACTGATTCGCATCGATGTACGCCTGACCTTCCGGCGTTTGCGGGCCAAAGGGGTTCAGAATACCGTTGAGAATGCCATTGGTCAGAGCCGAGTCGCTGGCAAAACCGCCGGTTACGCTGTTGACGACTTTGCTCTGGTTGTACGACGCGCCGACGTTGTAATCCCAACCCGACACGTTGCCATCGAATGTCAGCAGCAAGCGTTGGGCAGTGTTTTGGTCCTTTTGCTCGCGGTCTCCTGCGGCGGTTTCACGCCAGCGGATGTCTACCGGATCGTTGGGATCGAGGGTGAAGTTGTTCGGCAGCGGGGTAATGCCGTTGCCGGGATAGAAGGGCGAAGTATTCGGCACGCTGATGCCGGTCAGTGGTTGTGGGGCGATGGTGGTGGCGTTGTTGTTGCGCGCCCAGAAGTACTCAAGGCTGACATTATGGTCGTCCGCCAATTTGCCGGTGGCCTTTCCGAAAAACGATGTTTTCTCGGTCTGCGGGATCAGGTCGATGGAATTTCGGGTGCTGTAGTTGCAGTTGCCTTGGCCTGCAATCAGGTTCGGGCCGTTACAGTTGCTGGCAGACAACGGGTTGGTGCTCGGGCCGCCGTTCTGACTGTAGTTGGCCGGGAACGGGGTCGGTGAGGTCGAATCCAGCCCTCGGCCAGGTACGTAGTCCTTGGCGAACGTACGGTCATTGGCGTCCAGATTTTGCTGGGTCGCGTAGTTGAACACGCCCATGACGTTGAACCGGTCTTGCTCCAGATCGCCAAAGCCCCAGCTGCCGCTCATGTCTTTGGTGCCGCCGCCACCGCTGGCGTCGGCCATGCTGCCACCCAGTTCCAGGTTGCCCTCAGTCAGGGATTTTTTGGTGATGAAGTTGATCACGCCGCCAATGGCGTCCGTGCCGTAGAGGGCCGAGGCGCCGTCCCGCAACACTTCGACACGGTCGATGGCGGCAAAGGGAATGGTGTTCAGGTCGACGGCGCCACCTTGAGAGTGTGTGCCGGACATCGAGTTGTTGGCCAGACGGCGGCCGTTGAGCAGGATCAACGTCTTGTTCGCACCGATGCCACGCATATCTGCAAACGACGCGCCGCCCGTCGCACTGCCAATCGAGCCGGCGGCGTTATCGATGGAGTTACTGCCGGTAATGCGCGAAATGATCTCGGCCGTCGTGGTGACGCCCTGCTTCTTCAGGTCTTCGGTGCGCATGATGGTGATCGGCACAGCGGTTTCAGCATCCACCCGGCGAATCGCCGACCCCGTGACTTCAACCCGCTTGAGCTGAGTGGTCGCGGGCACTGCGGCGGCAGCCGGAACGGCGGCCTCGCTGGCTGGTGCTGCCTCTACGGAGGTATCGGTGCTGTCCGCCGCGTGTGCCGAACTCATGCCCACGGCCAGGGCGCAGATCAATGCGCGCGGGTGCCGTCGTACTGCAACAACAAGAGGCTTGAGGGTAAAACCAGGAAAACTCATCAGCATGGTAATTTCCGACTTATTCCAGATGTTATTGAAATGGCCTTGTGAGCCCTCGTTGCTCCGACGCGGTTGTGGCGGTCGGGAAATCCACTTTTCAAGCAAGCCGCTCCCCTCCATGGCAAAACCACGGACGGCCGTTACATCGGGAGTTGGGTGTGCAGGGCTGCGTTCGGCGCAGCCCTCAGTTCATGGCGCGTTGATCATTTGGAGGTCATCACGGAAATCTTCGTGATCCCCGAGCGCTCGATCGACGCCATGGCCTTGGCCACCTGGCCATAGTTGACGCTGGTGTCCGCCTGCAATTGCACGCGCACCTCAGGGTCCTTGGCCTTGACGTCCTTCAGGCTGATCTCCAGTGACTCCGGGGCGATCTCGGACTTGGCGAGGTAGAACTTGCCGTCCTGATCGACGCTGACCACCACCGGGTCCTTCTTCTCGGCGGGCGCCACGGCGTCGGTTTTCGGCAGGTTGACCTTGATCGCGTTGGTCATCAGCGGCGCGGTGACGATGAACACCACCAGCAGCACGAGCATCACGTCCACCAGCGGCGTGACGTTCATTTCGCTGAGCACTTCATCGCTGTCTTGAGTGGAGAACGACATCAGCTCGCCTCCCGCACAGTCTGGCTGTGTTTGCTGGCAATCGGCTGCCGGTTGACGGCGAAGGCGCTGCGTTGGGCGAGGGCGTCGAAGTCGTGGGCGAAATCATCCATGTCAGCCACGGCCAGCTTCAGGCGACGCAGGAAGAAGTTGTAAATCAGCACCGCGGGTACCGCGACGGCGATGCCGACGCCGGTGGCAATCAGCGCATGGCCGATGGGACCCGCCACGGTTTCCAGGCTAGCCGAACCGCTGGCACCGATGCTTTGCAGCGCTTCCATGATCCCCCAGACCGTGCCGAACAGACCGATGAAAGGCGCGGTGCTGCCGATACTGGCAAGGATCGCCTGGCCGGCTTCCAGCGAGCGGCGCTCCTTCTGGATCTGCTGGCGCAGGTTGCGTTCCAGACGGTCCGAGCGGTTGATGGTGTGGGCCAGTTGCTGAGTGGTGCGCGGTGATTCGTCGACCGCCATGGCCTCGAACCCGCTGTTGGCAATGCGCGCCAGCGAGCCTGGGTACTGAGTGGCATGCTCGGCAGCAGTCAGCAGATCCGGTGCTGTCCAGAAGGCCTTGGTGAACTGTTTGTTCTGGGTTTTCAATTTCAGGTACTGGGCGGATTTGATCAGCAGCAGTCCCCAGCTCAACACTGAAAACACCACCAGTGCCCAAAGCACGCCAGGGACAATCATGGAAGAGAGCGATTCGTTCATGGTTACACCTCACCAGCTATATAAGGGTTGTCAGTCGTTTGCCTGCCGGGTCATTCCGGCAACTTGAAATCGATGGTCTGGGTCGCGAAGCCTTCAATTGGTGTGTCGCCGCGCTTGGCCGGAATGAACTTCCAGTTGCGCACCGTCTCCACCGCCGCGTCGTCCAGAACCTGTTTGCCGCTGGACTTGGTCACCTCGACACTGCCTGCGCGCCCGTTGGGCAGCACCTTGATGCGCAGAATCACGCGACCTTCCATACCTTTACGCAGCGCCGCGCCGGGGTATTCCGGTGGCGGGTTGCCGAGGCTGGCCAGCCCTGAAATCGCTGCCGACTCCTTGACCGGTGCCGCGGGCGCAGCCGGTGCAGCAGGCGCGGGCGTCGGTGACGGAGCGGGTGGCGCTGGCGTACTCGGTGCTGCGGGCACTGGCGGTGCGGGCGGCGCGGGCTTCTTCACCGGCTCCGGTTTTTTCACCGGTTTGGGCTTTTCCACCTTGGGCTTTTCGACCGGCTTGGGCGGCGGCTTGACCGCGTCCGGATCTTCCACCGGTTGCTCCGGTTCAGGTGGCGGCGGGGGTGGTGGCGGCGGCGGAGGTTCGGGGGGCGGAGGCTCCGGTGCCGGCGGTGTTGGACTAGTCAGCTCGACGGTCATCTCGGGCACTTGCGGCGCAACTTCCGGAACATCGGCTTTTGCTGTTTGTATGGCCCACCAGATGGCCCCGTGAATAAGGACCGAGGCGGCAATCAATAACACCACCTGTGGCCTGTTCAATCCGCCAGGGCGTGAAGTGTTTTCCTTGAAAGGTACACTCGGCCAGACCCCGGAAGTGTCATCCGGAGACGGATCGGGCAAGGCTTTCATTTTTACCGCGTCGTTCATTAAAGCTCCCTCGGGTCATTGAAGGGCAATAAGGTTCCGTTCAAACATTTCGTGAATGTTCGAATCCTTGGTGCGTGCACTTTCGTGAGGCGCAAAACACCCGTAAGCGGACAAAAGTGCGTCAGCTCTTTATCGGAAGAGAGGGTGCAGTGTGGGTTATGGAGACGACATTGATATTCCCTGGTTTCTTGTTGTGTACATGGATGTACGTTGCTGTGTCGAACTGCCTACAGAGGATTAATAGCAACCGCTATGCCAGCAAAGCGCTCTGCGGCGAGGTTTTCGACGCATTCTGTGCAGATGTCGCATTCCTGTAACTTTTTATCGAATCACCGGTTAACGTATTTACGTACACGGGTGAACCATTGGGACCAATGTTAAATTGGGCGCGAGTCTGCCCGATGAGCGTGGCGAATAACGTTCGCGAGAGCCCATGATTAAATGAACGGCCGGCGGTGCACCAAACTCGTTAATCGAGATTCGAATTGGTGCGTGATGGTTTAAATGTACATGGCTAATGTCCTGATTAAAGATGACTGTAGGGTCACTTACTTGTCGGGTGCCCTTTTTAAGGGCGAGCAATAGCGTCCATCGGCAAGTGATGGCTATTTAATATTCTTACTGTTTTCTATACGGGAATGTCCCGTTTATATAATTTCTTGTTGTCAGGTCGTTAGTGTCTTTTCCATCATCAAGTGCTGGAGTCGAATATCACGATTAACCGAAAGCAAAAATAAAAAGAAGCGCACGCGTGGGCACGCGAGACCTCAGGAATTGTGAGTAGTAAAAATCAGACGCTAAACAAGGACGCTTTGACGACGAGGCGACAGAACGGCGGCGTAGTGACCAAGGCGGCTTGAAGCGGAGCAGCGGGCACCGAGGGAAACGGCAGGGGTGTGGCGGGACACGGCTGAAGACAGCAGGGACAGGTCAGACACGAATCGAATTCCTTATCGACGGACGACAAACTGCTGGTTTGCGTCCTGCACTGTTAATGGACAGGGTGCTGTCCGTTTCCTGCACGTTGGTGCGTGTTGCGCACCGATTGGCAGCGTAGACTCACGGCTTTGTGGGGCGTTTGGGTCCGTTGGTGGTACTGACGTTCCACTTTTGAAATACCTTGAAAGAAATGTGCCAAAAAGCTGTCTTTCTGTAACATTTTTGATGCGGCGGCCGATTGACAGCACCCTCGGCTGCATCGACTGCCGATGTTTCCTGAATCCTGAGAGGGTTTTGATGAGCCAGTTTTTTCCTGAACGCCCCGGTTATCGCCAACTGCGTGAACGTTTTCTGAAGGCTGCGAACGATGTGGGCGCGACCTTGAATGAATACCCGCATCCGCTCCGAGGGCCCTTTGGCGAAACGCTGTTCACTGATGTGGCCTGGATCGGTGCACCGGATGCCCGCAAGGTGCTGGTGGCGTTAAGTGGCACACATGGCGTGGAGGGATATTACGGTTCCGACTGTCAGAGTCGCTGGCTTGAGGGTTTGAAGGGCCGCACGCTGCCTGAAGGCGTGGCGGTGCTGATGATTCACCTGATCAACCCGTGGGGCACGGCGTGGGTGCGCCGCGTTAACGAAGACAATCTTGACCAGAACCGCAATTACCTGGATTTCAGCCAACCGTTGCCCGACAACCGTGCCTACCACGATGTGCATGCCTTTTATAGCTGCGAGCAACTGCGCGGGCCGCAGCGTGATCAGGTCGATGCGCTGTTCAACGCCGCTGTCGCCGAGCGCGGCTGGTCAGGCTTGATGTCGGTGGTGGAAGCCGGGCAATACGCGTTCGCTGACGGGCTGTTCTACGGCGGAACGGGGCCGAGCTGGTCGAACCGGACGCTGCGCGCCATCGTCGAAAAACACCTGAACGGCGTCGAGGTGGCGGCCTGCTTCGACCTCCACACCGGGGCGGGGGATTACGGTCATCCGATGCTGATGAGCATCGTGGAATCTGCCTACCCTGCGCTGGCCGATGCCCAGGCGCTGTTCGGGCCGTGGTTGTTCACCCTCATCACCGGGGCCAACAAGGTCAGTGAAACCGGTGTGGCAGCGACCTCGACGGGGTACACCTCGCAGATGCTGCTTGACGCGTTGCCGGGTGTGCACCTGATGCCGTTCGTCATCGAGTGCGGCACATATCCCGGCGCGACCGTGCACGGGCATTTGCGTGACGATCACTGGCTGCACCTTCACGGCGACCCTCTGGACGAAACGGGCCGCGCGATCAAGCAAGGGTTGCTGGAGCAGTTTTACCCGGCCGACCCGGACTGGCAGGAAGTGGTGTGGGTGAGGACGCGGCAGATCTGGGAGAGGGCATTGGCGGCGTTGCCGGGCATCGCACGCTGAAACACCTGTAGGCGCGCGCTTGATCTGGGTGAATGTCCGCTCCGCTCAGGGCAGCCCGTCAACGAGGCGTTGGGTCAGCGCTGGCAATAACACCTCGCACGATGCCTCGATTTTCAGGTCCAGCAGGTCATCCGCCCGGGTTTTGCCCAGGTTGATCGCGATCAGTGGCTTGCCCTGATCGGCGACAGCGCGGCACAAACGAAACGCCGAATACGCCATCAACGACGAGCCGACCACCAGCAGCCCTTCGGCCTGTTCGACGCGGGCCATGGCTTTGGCGGCGGTGGGCGGTGCGACGTTTTCGCCGAAAAACACCACGTCCGGCTTCATCCGCTCGCCCCCGCAGTGAGGGCAGTGCGGGACCTGGAAGCGTTCTTCAAAGGCCGGCTCAAGAAGCGTGTCGCCGTCAGGCGCCTGAATGGCGTCGATACCGGCGAGGTAGGGATTCTGCTCCATCAGCGTCAGTTGAATCACGTCACGCTCAGTGCGCTGGCGACAGTCCAGACACAGCACCCAGTGCAGGCTGCCGTGCAGTTCGACGACGTCATGGCTGCCTGCCTGATCGTGCAGCGTGTCGACGTTCTGGGTGATGACACCGCTGATGATGCCGTGGCGCTGCAGGCTGGCCAGCGCTTCGTGCGCGGCGTTAGGTTGCGCGGCACGCACCCGTGGCCAACCAAGCATGGCCCGCGCCCAATAGCGACGACGGGCTTCGGGGGCGTTGAGGAATTCCTGAAACATCATCGGTTGGCGACCGCGACGCACGCCGTCGCTGTCGCGATAGTCAGGGATACCGGAGGAGGTGCTGATGCCCGCGCCTGTCAGGGCGACGAATGAACGGTCGTTCATCCAGTGCAGCAGGGATTCGACGTCGGCGTGGGCAGGTGTATCGAACATGCACAGGTCCTCGTGAAGGCGGCGGTGGGCCGATACTAAACGAGGTGATGCAAATGTGCTTGGTGCAATGTCGCGCTGCATGCGGTTGTTCGAATGGCCGTGCCCCTGTGGGAGCGAGCTTGCTCGCGAAGGCACCGGTTCAGTGAAGTTGAAGTCGACTGACACGCCGCTTTCCTGAGCAAGCTCAGTCCCACAGGTTCTAGGTCAGCTGCTGATTGGAGACTTAACTCACTAGCTCATATGCCCGGTGCAGTCTAGAGCGTATTGCGGGCGTCGCAGCGTCGCAGCGTCGCGGTTGCTCGGCGGGCCATGCCCCTGTGGGAGCGAGCTTGCTCGCGAAGGCGCCGGTTCAGTGAAGCTGAAGCCGACTGACACGCCGCTTTCCTGAGCAAGCTCAGTCCCACAGGTTCTAGGTCCGCTGCTAATTGGGAACTTAACTCAATAGCTCATATGCTCGGTGCAGTGTCGCGGGTACTGCGGGTACTGCGGGTACTGCGGTTGCTCGGCTGGCCGTGCGTCTGTAGGCGTGAGCTTGCTGGCGATTGCGAGGGTTCAGCCATTGCGTCGGCGACTGACACGATGCGATCGCCAGCAAGCTCACGCCTACAGGCCACCGGTGTTCATCAGATCGGCGCCGCCTCACGGAACTGCACCACGTTGCCCTCCGGATCAAAGCCGTCACAGGCCACAAAACCTCGGGCGGCGAACTGCGCGCCAGGTGCGTCGATCTGTCCACCCAGCGCAGCAGCGGCGGCTCGGGCATCGGCCAGACAGACGACGGGAAACACCAGCTTGACCGGCAGGTCGACCCGGCGTTCGGGGGGCGTGGTGATGTTCACGCGGTCGGCGACGTTTTTCGGGATGCCGTGAATGACCAGTTGATAGGTCGCCGACTCCAGCACGATCAACCGGGTTTCGGTGACCGTCTGGGTCATGCCGACCACCTCACGGTAAAAGGCCGCGACCCGTGGCAGGTCTTTGGCGAACAGCACGGCGCCGTGTTTGGGAAGGTCAGGGGATGCGGTCATGGTTCTTCCTTGAAGATGAAGTGTGGGCGCGCGGAAAGCGCATTCAGTCGAATTTTTTCAGGTAGGCGTCTGCCAGCTCGATCAGCCGGTCGCGGCCGAAACTCTTGCAATGGCCGCCATGCACCACACGAGCAGGCAGCGCTCGCAGGCGTTCCATGGTGCGCACGTAGTCCTCGACCGAGGAATGGGCGAGGTTGTCCAGCAATTCGCCATCATAAATGGCATCGCCGGAAAACAGCGTCTGGGTCGACGCTTCCCACAAGCCAATGCTGCCCGGTGAATGGCCAGGCAGGTGCAGCACTTCGAAATGGCGATTACCCAGGTCCACGACATCACCTTCTTCCAAGGTGCGCGTGACGTGGGCGGCCTGGATCTTCCAGCTGCTCAAGTCGTAGTCGGGTGAGGGCAGGGCGCTGATGATCGGCCCCAGACGTTCGCCGCCGAGGGTGGCGAGGCTGAAGTCGTTCGGGTCGAAATCGGGCTCGACCAGCGTGAAGTAACCGTCCGAACCACGCAGACCGTCGGCTTCGGCGCTGTGAACCAGGCACTGATCGAACTCATGATGACAGCCGACGTGATCCAGATGCACATGGCTGGCCACGGCACTGATGCGCTGGCTGAAGAGGTTCTTCGCCGCCTCGCGCAAGCTGCAGATGCCCATCCCTGTGTCGACCACGATGTCCTGATCGCGCCCGCGAATGTGCCAGATATTGCAGCGCAGCCACGGGGTGACATGGGGTTCGGTGATCAGCGTGATGGCGTCGTCGATCTTCTCGAGCGAATACCACTGGTCTGCGACTTTTCTCAACATGGCGCGTGCCTCGGCCCCGGTGAAAGAGAAGAACGACCGTCAGCGTCGCAGGTTGCCGGGGATTTTTGAACCACCCCGGCGGCTCTTTGTGGGTTCTTTTTCAGGTCGTGTGCGTTGGAGGCGGTTTGTCGGGCAAAAAATCAGTAATATGGCGCAACATCGGTGTGGGCCAGTCCTGTGCCGGGCCTTCACGACCATATTGATGAAACACCAGCCCCCGCCAACGCCGGGCGCGCTGGTCAGGAAATAGAGGGTGTCATGGGTAACGAGAGCATTAATTGGGACAAGCTGGGTTTCGACTACATCAAGACCGACAAGCGCTTCCTGTCCACCTGGCGTGATGGTCAGTGGGAAAAGGGCACCCTGACCGAAGACAACGTGCTGCACATCAGCGAAGGCTCGACCGCGCTGCACTATGGTCAGCAGTGTTTCGAAGGCCTGAAGGCCTATCGCGCCAAAGACGGCTCGATCAACCTGTTCCGCCCGGACCAGAACGCCGCCCGTATGCAACGCAGCTGCACGCGTCTGCTGATGCCCCACGTACCGACCGACATGTTCATTGAAGCGTGCAAGGACGTAGTGCGTGCCAACGAGCGCTTCATTCCCCCCTACGGCACCGGCGGCGCCCTTTATTTGCGTCCGTTCGTGATCGGCGTGGGCGACAACATCGGCGTGCGGGCTGCCCCTGAATTCATTTTTTCGGTGTTCTGCATCCCGGTCGGCCCGTACTTCAAAGGCGGCATGAAGCCTCACAACTTCGCGATCTCCAGCTACGACCGCGCCGCCCCTCAGGGCACCGGTGCCGCCAAGGTCGGTGGCAACTACGCCGCGAGCATGATGCCGGGCGCCGAAGCCAAGAAGAACGGCTTCGCCGACGCGATCTACCTGGACCCGCTGACCCACTCGAAAATCGAGGAAGTCGGTTCGGCCAACTTCTTCGGCATCACTCACGATGACCAGTTCATCACACCGAAATCGCCGTCCGTGCTGCCAGGCATCACCCGCCTGTCGCTGATCGAGCTGGCGGAGAGTCGTCTGGGCCTGAAAGTCACCGAAGGCGAAGTCTTCATCGACAAGCTGGACCAATTCAAGGAAGCAGGCGCGTGTGGCACTGCCGCTGTGATCACGCCAATCGGCGGGATCAGCTACAAGGACAAGCTCCACGTGTTCCACAGCGAGACCGAAGTCGGTCCGGTGACCCAGCGCCTGTACAAGGAACTGACCGGCATCCAGTTCGGCGAGATCGAAGGTCCTGCAGGTTGGGTCGTCAAGGTCTGAACCTGACCGTAGCGAACCCGCAATCAAAAACCACCGCCCTTTGGCGGTGGTTTTTTTTGGGGGTGGCGTTAGCGGCTTGTTTATGACGTCAAGGCGCGCAGGTGCACGGTGGGAGCAAATTCATTCGCGAATAATCTGCCAGGCGATCGAGATGTGGATTGCTAGCAAGTGGACTATGGTTCAAACGGGCAGAAGTCCCGACCTCGCAAGACCTGATAGACAAGAAGGTCAATAAAGAAGAAGGAAGCTTTATGTTCACACGCGCCGATTCTCGTCCCTTCCAGCGTCTCCAACCGCTGACCCTTTCCTTGAGTATGCTCGCGATCGGCACCGTTCCCGGCGCCTGGGCTGCAGATGCCGAATACCCCCATGCCCATGAAACCATTGGCACCGTCGAGCAAATCTACGACGGAGCCATGCTCCCTGACCTGGCCGTTAGCACCTATCGCAACATCGATCGACTGTTCCCGACCCACACCATCAAGGCTGGCAGTCATCCGTATGCGTTGCCCAAATCCGACAAGCCACTGGGCAACGTGCACTTCACCTACGAAGGCAAGAAATACGATCTGTACGACTATGTCGCGCTGGACAGTGTGACCGCGATGCTGGTGATCAAGGACGGCAAGATCGCCTACGAAACCTATCAGCGCGGCAACACTGAAAAAACCCGCTGGATGTCGATGTCAGTGGCCAAGTCCATCACATCAACCCTCGCCGCTGTGGCCATCCATGACGGCCTGATCAAAGGCCTCGACGCGCAGGTGGTCGATTACGTGCCGGAGCTCAAGGGCAGCGCGTACGAGGGCGTGACCGTGCGCGATGTGCTGATGATGTCTTCAGGCGTTAAATGGAACGAAACCTACACGGATCCGAAGTCCGACCGCCGTGCTTTGCTCAATGCGCAGATTTCACAAAAGCCGCGTTCGGCGGTGGCGCTGATGGCCAAACTGCCCAGAGCGGCAGAGCCCGGCACGGTAAATAACTACAGCACCGGTGAAACCCAGATCCTTGGTGAAATCGTCCGGGGTGCGGTGAAAATGCCGCTGGCCGATTACCTCTCGCAGAAGATCTGGCAACCGTTCGGCATGGAAAGCGACGCCAAATGGTGGCTGGATTCCACCAACGGCGTGGAGATCGGCGGCAGTGGCATCAGCGCCACGCTGCGCGACTACGGTCGGTTCGGCTTGTTCTTCATGAACAACGGCCAGATTGACGGGAAATCGATCCTGCCAGAGGGCTGGGTCAAGGAAGCCACGATCCCGACAACGCTCAAGGGCGGCAAGACGCTGGATTACGGCTACATGTGGTGGACCGCCTGGACCGACCCGTCGAAGAAGGATGGCGCATACGCGGCGGTCGGCATCCAGGGGCAGAACATCTACGTCAACCCGGCCAATAACGTGGTGATCGTCACGTTTGGCGCGCAGCCCAAGCCGGTCGACAAAGAGCCCATCGACCCTATGGTGTTCTTCGATGCGGTGGTCGCCGAGCTGAAATAGCGTTTCAGCGGACCCGGAGCCGCCGGGGTCAGGGCGGCTCTTGCTGAAGGTTACTGACCCAGGTTGCCGAGCAGGTCGGCCTGGACGATCTCGATCCAGTACTCGTCCGGATCGGCGATGAACGCCACGTGCTTCATGCCCTTGTCCAGACGCTTGACGAACGGCACGCCCAACGATTCGAACCGTGCACAGGCGGCTTCAATGTCAGGCACCGAAAAGCAGATATGGCCGAACCCGCGCGGATCCTTGTTGCCGTTGTGGTACTGCGAATCGTCGCTCTCCGTGCCCCAGTTATGCGTGAGTTCCAGCACCGATTCGCGGCTGAAGGTATGGCTCATGCGCGCCGACGTTTCGTCCGGCACCTCACCACCTTTCGTCATCGCCAGAAACAAAAGCGAGAACTTCGCCTCGGGAAAATCCACCTTGCGCAGCAACCGCATGCCCAGCACGCGGGTGTAAAAATCCAGCGAACGCTCGGGATCCTTGACCCGCAGCATGGTGTGGTTGAACACGTAATCCTGAGTGACGGCATCGGGCGTCAGGCAGACACCGGGTTGCGTTTCGCTGACGAAGGACATGGCAGGCTGCTCGTTGTGAGTGATCCGGCAGTTTAAAACCCTCACTCCCGGGCGGGTAATACCGGATTACTACGGTGTTTCAGAGGCCACACGTCGCCCTGTAGCAGCAGTTGGAAGTTACGACCGCCTCGATAGCGGTGTGCCAGACAGATCGCATTCGCGGCCGTCGTAACCTCCGACTGCTCCTACAACAATAATGGTCGCCTGATGCACCGCTTATAACCGCGCGGGAATACCGGATTACTACGGTGTTGCAGCGGCTACACATAACCCTGTAGGAGCAGTCGGAGTTTACGACGGCCGCGAATGCGGCGGGTCAGTCAACGATGATGTCGCCCACCTGACGCATTCGCCAGTTGGCCACTCAATGCCTATGTCCCACGCAAATCACCAAAGCGCCGCGATATCTGTAGGAGCAGTCGGAGGTTACGACGGCCGCGAATGCGGTGTGCCAGACAGAATGCCTTCGCGGCCGTCATCACCTCCAACTGCTCCTGCAACGATCACGGTCGCCTGATGCACCGCTTATAACCACGTAGTAGTGCGCTATTACCTAGTGCCCAACATCGCTACTACTATCAATTCAGCTTGATTGCACCGACAAAAAAAATAAGAAGGACAAAAGCCATGACAGACCTGAAGCTCGATCGTCGCCGCTTTTTGCAAGGAAGCGGCGGACTGCTCCTGGGAACCTTGCTGTTCGGTTCCGGCCCCATTGCACTGCTTGCTCCAAGCCGGACCTGGGCGTTGGAGATGAACACGCTGGACAGCAACACCGGCAGCAGACTGTTGCTGGTCATCCGTCGCATATTCCCTCACGACACCATGGAAGACGCGGTTTATGCGTTTTCCGTCAAAGCCCTCGATGAAAAAGCGGCTCAGGACCCGAGCGTCGCCGACACCTTGAAAAAGGGGCTCGCCGATCTCGACCAGCGTGCCGGTGGCGACTGGAGCAAGTTGCCTGAAGACAAACAGGTCGGGCTGCTCAAGGAAGTGCAGGGTGAACCGTTCTTTGCGCTGGTGCGCGGCGTGTCGGTCAACAGCCTGTACAGCAACGAACTGGCCTACAAGCACTTCGGTTATGAAGGCGCTTCCTTCCCCAAAGGCGGTTACATCCATCGCGGTTTCAACGACCTGAAATGGTTGCCGAACCCGCCTGTCGATGCCAGCCCGAATGTCCCTGCCTGAGGAGCGCAATCATGACGACCTACAACTTTGACGACGATTCCGTGGTGGTAATCATCGGCTCCGGCGCAGGCGGCGGAACCCTGGCGAACGAGCTGTGCCAGAAGGGCGTGCCGGTGGTGCTGCTGGAAGCGGGTGCGCGGCAATCGCCAGGCACGTTCATCAACGACGAATGGCCTTCGTTCGCGCAATTGGCCTGGGGCGACACCCGTACCACGTCAGGCAGCTGGCGCGTGGCGAAGGATTTTCCGAATCTGCCGGCCTGGATCTGCAAGACCGTGGGCGGGACGACCACCCACTGGGCGGGCGCCAGCCTGCGCTTTCAGGAGCACGAATTCCGCGCGCTCGACACTTACGGCAAAGTCGAGGGCGCCAACCTGCTCAACTGGCCCGTGAGCCTGGCGGAACTCGAGCCGTATTACGCCCGTGCCGAAGACAAGATGGGCGTGACCCGCACCAACAACATTGAAGGGCTGCCGGGCAACAACAACTTCAAGGTGCTGTACAACGGCGCACAGAAGATGGGGTACAAGGAGTGCTCGACCGGGCACATGGCGATCAACAGCGCGCCGCGTGCCGGGCGCGCCGGATGTCAGCAACTGGGCTTTTGCTTCCAAGGCTGCAAGATGGGCGCGAAATGGTCGACGCTCTACACCGAAATCCCCGCCGCCGAAGCCACCGGCAAGCTGGAACTGCGCGCCCAGTGCCACGTCGCGAAGATCGAGCACGACGACAAGGGGCGGGCGAGTGCGGTGGTGTATTTCGACGCGCAGGGCAAGGAGCAGCGTCAGAAGGCGCGGGTCGTCGCGGTGGCCGGGAACTCCATCGAAACCCCACGGTTGCTGCTCAATTCATCCAGCAGCCAGTTTCCTCACGGTCTGGCCAATGGTTCCGGGATGGTGGGCAAGCACTACATGCGTCACACCACGGGCAGTGTTTTCGCCTCATTCAACGAGGAGGTCCATTTCTATCGCGGCACGATTATGGCCGGGCTCATTGGTGACGAGATTCATCACAAGCCCGACCGCGGTTTCGTGGGCGGTTACGAGATGGAAACCGTCTCTCTCGGGCCATCGTTCCTGGCGGCGTTCTTCAACCCCGGCGCATGGGGCCGGGAGTTCACCGATGTGATGGAGCAGTACAGCAAGCTGGCCGCGATGTGGATCGTGGGCGAGGACATGCCCCAGGAGAGCAACCGCATTACCCTCAACGACAGCGTCAAGGACAAGTACGGCCTGCCGGTGCCCAACGTGCATTACGACGATCACCCCAACGATTTGGCCATGCGCGAGCATGCGTTCAAGCAGGGTGAGGCGCTGTATTCATCGGTTGGCGCGGTCAAGACGTTTCGCGTGCCGCCGTATCCGTCGACCCACAACCTGGGCACGTGCCGCATGAGTGAAAAAGCGCAGGACGGGGTATGCAACAAGCATGGACAGAGCCATGAAATCCCCAACCTGTTCATCTCCGACGGCAGCCAGTTCACCACCAGCGCCGGAGAAAACCCGACGTTGACCATCGTGACGCTGGCGATCCGGCAGGCGGAGTTCATCGCGGAGGCGTTGAAGACCAAGGCGGTTTGAAACCGTTGGAGTCCGTTGTAGCGGCGCGCGTGTTCTGGGGCCAGAGTACGCGCGCTTGCAAAAAACGCCGCCCTATTTGATTCCCAGCTTGGCGTCCAGCGACAGTCTGCCGGCGCCCTTGGCGATGATGATCAGCAGCAGTCCGGCCCAGGTCAGGTGCGTGGCCCAGGCGTCCGGGTAAACGAACACCTCGATCACGGTGGTCATGCCCAGCAACGCAAACGCCGACAATCGAGAAAACAAACCCAGTATCAGCAGCACCGGAAACAGGTGCTCGGCATAGGCCGCCATGTGCGCGGCGATTTCCGGGGGCACCAGCGGCAATTTGTATTCGGTGCGGAACAGCTCGTAGGTGCTGTCGGTGAGGGTCAGGAAGCCTTCCACCTTGGTCCGGCCGGACATCAGGAACACGCCGGCGATGGCGAAGCGTGCGACCAGCGACAGCAACGAATCGTTGATCAACAGGTGAAGCCGGTCTGCAATGCGGCCCCAGATTGCGCGCAGGGGTCTATGCCCCGCATCGTCGGTGCGTACGGTATCCATGGTGTTCTCCATTTGCCCTTGGGTTGCCCTTGATTAAGGGTTGTCAGGTTCGGGGGTGGGGCGTCAGGCGGGCTCGTTCGCTGCAAAGGCGTCGGCGCCGACCAGTCGTGTCAGCAGGTCCAGCATGTCCAGCGAGGGCTCGGCCTCAGTCGCCTGCTGCGCGGCGTGCTCCAGCGGTGCGCCCGCTTTGCAGGCATCGAGAAAGGCACATTCGCCGACCGTCAACGCGTGCCAGGTGACGACACCGCCACTGCGGACCAGCAGCGCGCCTTCGCCGTGCCAGGCGAGCGTCTCAGGCATCGGGGTCTGTTCGCGATTGTGTCGCCAGATCGTGAATACCGGCTGATCGGCAAACCATATCCATTGCGCGGCACGACGGGGTTTGAGCACCCGCCTGGCCAGCTCTTCAGGCGTCAGAGCGGCAAGGCGGATGACATCGACACCGGGTTCTTCCATCGCGGTATGGCACTGGTTCCACAGCAGATCGAGCCGCGCTACGTTGCCGAGATAGGGCATCTGCTGCGCGTGTTCGAACCGGTCGAGGAATACGGGAAACCCGTTGCCGTGGTACACCAGCCGCGCATCCACTGGCGGCGCATGACGGGCGTGAATAGCAGCCGCCGCCAGAAACCATTCGTTGCCCACCAGACGCTCCACCGTAGGGAAGTTGGCTTGCAAGGCATCCACCGCGCCTTTCATCACCGTGTTGCGGTACACCGAAAAACCGGGCTGGTCGGTCAGCAGAGTAAGGGTGTCCGCTTCGGGGTTGTACAACGCCTCGACGAAGAGGTCCTGGAAATCGGTCAGAGACGGTTGCATGGCAGACCCTCCAGCAGGGTTTGAGCACGGTCACGCTCCAGCAACAGCTCACCGAACGGCGGGATATGGTCGTCCCGTTCGATCAGCGTAGGTCGTGGGCCCACGCGCTGAATCAAGCGCTGGTACAAGGCCCAGACGGGTTCTGCCACCGGGGCGTCGTGGGAGTCGATCAGCAAGGCAGCACCTCCAGGGTCGGAACTGTGCCCGGCCAGATGAATTTCCATGATGGCCTCGCCGGGAAACGCGTCGACGTAAGCGTTGGCGTCATAGCCCATGTTGTGGGCGCTGAGAAACACGTTGTTGATATCCAGCAACAGGCCGCAGCCGGTGCGTGCGCTCAGCTCGGCGAGAAATTCGATCTCGCTGCACGCGTGACCTTCAAGCTGCACGTAGTGACTCGGATTCTCGACGGCGATGCGCCGCTGGAGAACGTCTTGCGTGCGCTGAATGTTGTCGGCAATTCGCTGCAGGGCTTGCCCGGTGCGAGGAAAGGGCAGCAGATCGGGGTGGTACTGACCCCGCCAGGTGGACCAGGCGAGGTGCTCGGAAACAAGGGCTGGCTGAACGCGGTCGATCAGTGTCTTGAGCCGCTGCAGGTGTTCAACGTCGGGCGCACAGTCGGCCGCCAGGGACAGTGACACACCGTGCAGCGACAGCGGGTGACGGCTGCCGATCGTTTCCAGCCATGCCAGGCGCGGGCCGCCGTCGATCATGTAGTTTTCCGGATGGACTTCAAACCACACACCCTTGGCAGCGCAGTCAAACGCGGCTTCGTAGTGGTCGGCCTTGAGGCCCAGTCCGGCACCCAGTGTGAGTGATGTGTTCATGATCGACGCCTGTCCTTGCGATGGTGTTGGCTGTGGTGCATCGCGCGTTCGCTTTCGCGAGCGCTCGACTTACATCGGGGTCAGCGAGCCCATGCCGTGCGGGGTTTTGATCGAGGTGCAGGTGCCGGCTGGAACGTTCTTCCAGGCGTTGGTCTGGTAGTCGGTCTTGGCAGTGCCTGCGCAGGTGGTGCCAGCGCCAGCCTTGCAATCGTTCTTGCCGGCCATGGCCACGCCGTAGCATTTTTCCATGGCAGGAGCGTCCATCTTTTCAGCGGCCATTGCGCCGGAAGCCATGGAAGCGAAAGCCAGAGCAGCGGCAGCGAGTTTGATGTTGTTCATGTTGTTTCTCCAATTACCTTGATTGAGGGTGGTCGCAGCACCGGCGTGTGAGTGACGCTGTGCATCTGATCCGAAAGGTAGTTCGCTGGAGAAACGAAGACGGTTACAGCCGGTTGCAAATATTTTGAAAAAACTTTCTGACGCGTCGTCGGGGTGAGCTGGAAACCCACCTCTATGGTGTTTTATTTCACCACACCGTATTCCACCAACAGGCTTTCCATCCAGTCCATGAACACCCGGCAACGTTGTGGCAGGTGGCGGCGGTGGGCGTAGAGCAGCGAAACAGGCATCGGTGCAGGTCGGTAGTCGGGCAGGATTTCCACCAGGCCGCCCCGTTGCAGTTGGTGTTCCCTGGACAACAGCGGCGCCTGAATGATGCCCAGTCCGCCGACGCAGGCAGCCTCGTAGGCTTCAACGTTGTTAACCTTGACGCTGCAGGGCATGGGGATGCGATGGTCCTTGCCGTCGCGGTGGTACTCGAACATCCCGTTGCCCGCGCCAAACGCGCTGACGTAATCGATCAGCAGGTGTTGTTGCAGGTCCTCCAGCGTGTGAGGCACGCCATAGCGTTCGGCGTAGTCGGCGCTGACGCAATTGATCATGTTGAGGTGACCGACATGCCGTGCGACCAGCGACGTATCGGACAACTCGCCCACGCGCATGACGCAGTCGAAACCTTCACGCACAAGGTCGACGCGGCGGTCGGTGCTGCTGATTTCCATCTCAATGAGCGGATGCCGGTCGATGAACTCCCTTAAGCGCGGCAGCACCAGCCTGCGTGCCACGGCCGTGGGCATGTCGACTCGCAGACGCCCGCTGAGCACCGCGTTGTCCTGGCGAAACAGGCTTTCGACTTCGTCCATCTGTGCCAGCAGGTCTTTGCTGCGCTCATACAGCACCTGGCCGTCCGGTGTGGTTTGCACCTTGCGGGTGGTGCGCAGCAGCAGGCGTGTGTTCATCAGTTGCTCAAGGGCACGAACCTGCTCGGACACGCTGGAGCGGGGAAGGCCGAGTGCGTCACTGGCCAATGTGAAGCTTGAAAGCTCGGCAACGCGAACGAAGGTCTTCAGCAGGTCGAGTTTGTTCATCGGCGTCACTCTTGATTGTTCGGTAATGACGATCAGTTATTTCGTTTGCTGGGAATTTATCGAAGTCTTATCGAACAATACTCTGCTCCTCACTGATTGAATACAGCCATATGAGGACACAACCATGAGCAACAAAATCGCGATCATCACCGGGGCCAGCCGTGGCCTGGGCAAGAGCACTGCGCTGCATCTGGCCAGGCAGGGCATCGACATCATTGGCACGTACCGCAGTCGCGAAGACGAAGCGCGGAGCGTTGTCGCCGAGATCGAAGCATTGGGCGGCAAGGCCAAGATGCTGCAGCTGGATGTCGGTGACAGCCGTGGGTTCGACACCTTCGCCACGCAGGTGTCGGCGCTGCTCAGTGCGTATTTCAAAGCTGAACGTGTTGATTTCCTGGTGAATAACGCGGGCATCGGTCTGTACGCCAGCTGCGCCGACACCACCGAGGCGCAGTTCGATCAGCTGATGAACGTGCACTTCAAAGGCCCGTTCTTCCTGACCCAGAAACTGCTGCCGCTGATTGCCGACGGCGGTCGCATCGTTAACCTGTCGTCCGGTCTGGCGCGTTTTTCACCGATCGGCTACGCCGCCTATGCCTCGATGAAAGGCGCGATTGAAGTCTGGACGCGTTATCTGGCCAACGAACTCGGCCCTCGGGGGATTACCGTAAACGCGTTGGCCCCTGGCGCGATCGAGACCGATTTCGGTGGCGGCACCGTACGCGACAACAAAGACGTGAATGACTGGGTGGCCGCGAACACCGCGATGAAACGGGCCGGTTTGCCCGATGACATCGGAGCGGCCATTGCGATGTTGCTGAGTGACGGCGGCCGCTGGATCACGGCGCAGCGCATCGAGGCGTCTGGCGGGATGTTCGTGTGACCTGACAACCATTGCCTCGCGTGCGGCTGCGGCTATCCGTTGATGTAGTAGATGCACAACGACAAGGTCACCAGCGAGCCCAAGGTGGAGATCAGGATCGTGCTGGACACCACCGAGGCCTCGCGCTTGTAATACTCGGCCAGCATGAACGGGCCGGTACCGGTCGGCAGCGCGCTGAGCAACAGCGCAGAGTTCGCCCACAACGGCGGCAGGTGAAAGACGTGAAACGCCAGGAACCAGGTCAGCAGGGGATGGGCGATCAGCTTGATCAGCACCAACAGGCTCGTGCCATGGCGCGGGCCTTGTTGTTTTTGGGCCAGGAACAGACCGAGGGAAATCAGCGCACACGGAGTCGTCGCCGCGCCCAACAGGCTGAGAAACTTGTCCAGTGCGCCGGGCAACGGTAGGCCGGTCGAGGCCCAGCACGCGCCGAGAATCGGCGACACCACCAGCGGATTCTTGGCCAGCGCCTTCAGCACTTTGAAGACGATGCGGTGCACCTGCGCTTCGCTTTGCAGGCCGATCTCGATGCACACCAGCGCGATGCCGAACAGCACACAGACCACCAGCAGCGACGCAATCAACGCCGGCTCAAGGCCGTTATGCCCGAGCACCATTACGCACAGCGGGATGCCGATGTAGCCCGTGTTCGCGTAAGAAGCACTGAGTGCGTCAATGCTGGCGTCGGCAAAGTGCCCGGCTTTCTTGCGTCGGATCAGCAGGGTGATGACAAACATCGCCATCGTGGAAAGAGTGAACACCGCGACGAATCCAGGGTGCCAGATCTGTTCCCAAGTGGCCGTTGCGGTCGCCGTGAACAGCAAGGCGGGCAGGCACAGCCAGACCACCATCCGGTTGATTTCGGACGCGGCAGTCGGGCCTAGACGGTTGGTGCGACGGCAGAGGTAACCGACCAGAATCAAGGCGAAGATCGGCAACAGCACATTTAAAACGGATGACATCGGATCTCGGCCCTTGGCGTTTGACGGCAACACGCTGAAACAAGCGGCAAAGAGTAGAGTCGGAAATCGTTAGCGTCCAACCTTTCTTGCCTGATGGGCGTCGATTCATGGGCGCCGAGCCTTGATCCAGAGCGGTCGGCGTGAAAGCGGGAAGGGCGCCCGAACGATCTCGGGCACCGGAGAGACTTATTTTTTGACGGGGGTAATGTCGGTGATCTGACCGTTGGTGGTCTGCACTTCGACGTACTTGTCGTTGATGCGCACCCATTGGCTTTGCTTGGCGGGCTCTTTCAGACCTTTGGCCTTCCAGTCTTTGATCGCTGCGCCAGGCCGCTGGAATTTCTCCGGCGCGCGGTCACCTTTTTCGAGATCGCGCAGGTTGTCTTTGGAGGATTGAACAGTCTGCGCAGGTGCATCGTCGGCCTGTACGGCGAAACTGGCGAGTGAAACACAGCCCAGGATCGTCAGACCGGCGATGAGCGATTTGTTTTTCATTCGAAGCTCCTTATCCAGTGCGTAATGCGCTGTTCACTACCTCCGACCTTGTCTGGCGTGAATCATTCCCTGGTTTACAAGGGTGTCACATGCATCCATACCGCTGCGGGAGCGAATTCATTCGCGAAACAGTGGGACATCCGACACCGTTTTGTCGCCCATACCGCTCGTGAATGAGCTCGCTTCCCTATGCCCGTTGTCAGCCCTGCAAGGCTGCGGCCACGCTCGCGGCCAATGGCGTTGTCGCCCGGCCAAGCAGTCTGCTCAACTGACGCCCGTCATCGAACAGCGCGCCCTTGGCCGCTGCCGCATCGGAGTTGGCCAGCAACTCAGCCACGAACGCCGGCAAACCGGCCTGCAGCAGCGCAGCTTTGTAGGCAGCCTCTGGCAGATCGGAATAAATCACCGGTTTGCCCGACTGACGACTCACCTCGGCGGCGAACTCCGTGAGGCTGTACGACGCATCGCCCGCGAGCTCATAGACACGACCGACCTGATCATCACGGGACGTCAAGACGGCCACCGCCGCATCGGCGTAGTCCGCGCGCGCCGCTGAACTGATTCGACCGTCGCCAGCGCTGCCGAAGTGCGCGCCGTGGGCCAGGTCTCCCGCAATGCCGGCGGTGTAGTTTTCGTGGTACCAGCCGTTACGCAACACGACGCCCGGCACGCCGGAGGCGGCGAGCGCCACTTCGGTCTGGCGATGTTCTTCCGCCAACCCCAGCAGCGACGTGTCGGCATGCAGCACGCTGGTGTACGCCAGCAATTCGACCCCGGCGCGTTTCGCCGCGTCGATCACGGCCTGGTGTTGAGCAACGCGTTGGCCGACTTCGCTGGATGAAATCAACAGAATCTTTTTCGCGCCTGCAAACGCGCCCTCCAGCGTGGCGGGTTGTGCGTAATCGGCCTGACGCACATGTACGCCTTTGGCCGCCAGATCCGCCGCTTTTTCAGGGCTGCGCACTGCCGCGACGATCTCTGACGCGGGGATTTGTTGCAGAAGGCGATCAATAACGAGGCGGCCAAGCTGACCTGATGCACCGGTGACGACAATCATGATGATTTCCTGCAGGGCAATGAATGTGCGATCAGCATAGACATCATGCTAACCTTTCGTAAGTACGTACAAAAAGGTAAGTGTCATGAACGATGTTTCCAGCCCGTCGGCGGAAAATGTTTCGCTGCTTGAGCGCATTCGCATGGGCGAGATCCTGGCGCGCGATTGCCCCTCGCGGGAAATCCTCAACCATGTCTGTAGCCGCTGGGGTGTGCTGGTGCTGGTGGTGTTGCTGGACGGCACGCACCGCTTCAGTGAACTGCGGCGCAAGATCGGCGGGGTCAGCGAAAAAATGCTCTCGCAAACCCTACAGAGTCTTGAACAGGACGGGTTCATTGATCGCAAGGCGCTGCCGGTGGTGCCGCCCCACGTCGAATACAGCCTGACCCCGCTGGGTGAAGAAGTGGCGATGCAGGTTAACGGGCTCACCACATGGATCGAACGAAACCTGCCACGCATCATGGACGCACGGCAGGCTCGCACGGATGCTGCTGAAGCGTCATAACGTGGCAGCGAGATCGACGGCCGCCGTTTTGGCGGTTTGGCGTGATTCAGCGTCGACGTCCGGGCCCAACAGGGTCTTCTCGATGACCACGTTGTACTGCTCGTCGATGCCCACCATTTCGCTCCAGGTCGTCAGGTACGCGATCTGATGTTCGGCGCGGTCCAAGGGCGCGCCGCGCGCCGCGATCACGACGACCTTGCGACCGTCGAGCAGGCCATTCAGGCCGCGCTCGTCGAACGTGAACAGCAGGTCTTTCTGGCTGACCACATCGATCAGGTGTTTGAGCTTGTAGGGAATGCCGAAATTCCACATGGGCACGGCGAACAGGATGATGTCGGCTTTGATGAAGCGCTGGGCGAGTTCAGTGATCTGCTCCCAGGCCTGTTTCTGTTCAGGCGTGCGCTCGACACCCATTATCCCGGCGTATTTTGCATCCAGCACCGCGCCGTCGAACTCCGGAAGTGGCATGTTCCAGACGTCCAGCGTGTCCACGGTGGCGATGGTGTGCCGCGCCTGCCAGGCCTCGATGAACGCGGTGGCGACTTCGATCGAGGCGGAGCGCTGTTTGCGGGGTGAGCTTTCGATGTACAGAAGATGGGGCATGTCGGTGTCCTTCCACGTGATGAGAGCGGCAGCATCAGTGATAGCAGAAGAATGCGTCGCGGGGCGTGTCCGGGGGCGGATGTCCCCGACAATCGGACACCCGCGCGCATGACCTTATAAAACCACCTGATTCCGGTACGGCAAATCCGGTCCCACCCGCGTGCAGGTTATCGCTGCGGCCGCCACGGCAAAATCGAGCATCTGCGTCAGCGTTTCGCGGTCCAGCGACGGCAGGCTGGCCGGGGTGTCGAGTCCGCGCTCGGTGAGAAACGTGATCAGCGCAGCCTGGAAGGTATCGCCGGCGCCCACGGTGTCGGCGGTTTTCACTTCGCGGGCCGGGACCGACCAGTGGCCCAACTCGCGGGTGAAGACCGTCGCGCCCTGGCGACCACGGGTCATGATCACCAGTTGGCAGTTGTGCTTGAGCCAGCCCTTGGCGACGGTTTCGGCGTCGATGTCGGGGTACAGCAGGTGCAGGTCTTCATCGCTGACTTTGATGAGGTGCGCGTGCTCGGCGAATTTCGCCACCTGACTGCGCCACAGCTCAATGCTCGGTGCCGGATTCAAGCGCACGTTGGGATCGAAAGTGATCAGACGTTTTCCGCTCTCGCGTTGCACCAGCGTCAGCAGCGCATCGGCCACCGGCTGCACCACCAGTGTGAACGAGCCGACATGCAGGCCGCGCACGCTCTCGTCCAGGGCGGGCAGGTGCTCTACGGTGAGCAGCCGGTCGGCGCAACCTTCGCCACGGAAGCTGTACTGCGGCGAGCCATCGGTACCGACAGCGACCATCGACAGCGTCGTGGGGGCGTCGAAGTGAATGAGGAAATCCTCACGCACGCCTTCTTCTTCAAGCACCGTCGCCAGACGCTTGCCCAGATAGTCGGTGGACAGTCCGGCAAAGAAACCGGCGTCCACGCCCAGACGGCGAAGGCCCACCGCGACGTTGAAGGGTGAGCCGCCTGCAACCGCCTGGTAGCCGATGCGGTTGCTCTTTGCATCGGCGTCCGGCTGACTGAAAAAGTCGAACAGTGCTTCGCCACAAACCAGGTACATAGGTGCTCCATAAAGGGCGTTGGTTAAACGCCCTGCAATTGATTGCGGTAGTGCTGATAAACCTGTTGATACGCCGCCACATGCTCTGGCACCGGGCGGGTTTCGCTGTCGGGATCGAGGCTCACGCAACGCTCACTCAGGGCGTGCAGTGACTCTCCGGCGCCATGGGCGTGCGAATGACACCAGGCGGCCTGGATTGCAGCGCCCAGTGCTGCGGCTTCGGTGCCCGTGGTGCAGATGACCGGGGTGTTCATGATGTCGGCAACGATCTGGCGCCAGATCGCGCTTTTTGCGCCGCCGCCGATCAGGCGGATGTTGGCGCTTTTGATGCCGCTGTCCCGCAGCAGGTCCAGGCCGTAGCGCAGCCCGAAGGTCGTGCCTTCGACTACGGCGCGGCACAGGTTCGCTTGATTCAGGTTGGTGCTGTCAAGTCCCAGAATGCTGCCGGTGGCATGGGGCAGGGCAGGCACCCGCTCGCCGTTGAGGAAGGGCAGCATGAGCACGCCCTGCGCGCCGATGGGCGAGGACGCGATCGCGGCATTGAACGTACCGATGTCCAGGGCAAACAGCTCGCGGATGGCGCTGGTGGCATTGGTCAGGTTCATGGTGCAGATCAGCGGCAGCCAGCCACCGGACGACGAACAGAACGTCGCCACCGACGGTTGAGCGCTGACGTTGGCTTCGTCGGCAAACGCATACACCGTACCGGACGAGCCCAGGCTCATGGTGATCGAGCCCGGTGCTATGTTGCCGGTGCCGATGGCGCCCATCATGTTGTCGCCGCCGCCGCTGGACACGATGGCATTGGGGTTGAGGCCCAGGCGCTCGGCAATCGCCGGCAGAATCGTGCCGACTGCTTCATGGGCCTCCAGCAACTCAGGCAATGCGTTGACCAGGCGGCCTGTCGGGTCGATGTGCTGCAGGATGTCGAGGTCCCATTCGCGGGTGCGCACGTTGAAATAGCCCGTGCCCGAGGCGTCGCCGAACTCGCTGCAGCAGCGGCCGGTCAGCCAGTAGTTGAGAAAATCGTGAGGCAACAGGATCTTGTCGGTACGCGCGAACAGCTCGGGGAACTGCTCCTTGGTCCAGAGCAGTTTTGACACGGTGTAGCCCGGCGCGATGGCGATACCCAGACGCTCCAGCGAACCCGCTTCGCCACCCAGGTAGTCCAGCAGACGGTCGTTCTCCGGTGCGGACTCGGTGTCGCACCACAGTTTGGCCGGGCGCAACACATGGCCCAACTCGTCGATCATCACCAGCCCGTGTTGCTGCCCGGACACGCCGATGCCTTGAATCTCGGCACCACTGATGCCGGCCTGAGCCAGGGCGGCGGCGGTCGCCTGCTCGAAGGCGTTGAGCCATTCCTGCACATCCTGCTCGCGGCGCCCGTTGGCACCGCTGATCATGTGATGCGCGCCCGAGCCTTCGCCCAGGACCTTGCCGCTGACGGCATCAAGGACGATCGCCTTGGTGCCTTGGGTGCCGCAATCAATGCCAAGAAACATGTTCACCTCGTGACCTCTGAAACTCAGACGGTTTTCGCCAACAGGTTTTCCAGGGTTTTACTGACGCCCAATTGCTTCAGGCTGTTCAGGTTGTGCTCGAACGATGCCACGAATTCAGCGGATTTCGGAATCGCCGCGCCGAAAATTTCTTCGACCTCAAGCAGGCGTTGAGTGACCAGCACGTCATCGGCCACCAGCGCCTTGCAGAAGTCGGCACGGGGGTCGACGACCTTGTAATCGACGCCGTTCTCGCCCTTGAAGTCGCCGTTCTTGTTGCCTTGCAGGTACAAGGCCCAGGCCGCGACCACCAGCGAGGCGCGGTCCATGTTGCCGCCGTCGACGATCAAGCGGTTGATGGTCGGCACGGTGAACTTGGGAAACTTCGACGAGCCGTCGGAGCACACGCGCTCCAGCTGGTCGGCAATGGCTTGATTGGAGAAGCGGTCGATCAGCGTCTGCTTGTAGTCGGTCAGGTCGATGCCCGGGACTGGCGCCAGTTGCGGGGTGACGTCCCGGTCCATGTAGGTGCGGATGTAATCGACGAACAACGGGTCGTTCATGGTTTCGTGAACGAAGCGATAGCCCTTCAACGCACCCAGATACGTCAGGGCGAGGTGGCTGCCGTTGAGCAGCTTGATCTTCATTTCTTCGTAAGGCGTCACGTCGTCGGTGAACTGCACGCCGACCTTTTCCCACGCAGGGCGGCCATTGACGAACTTGTCTTCCAGGACCCATTGCACGAACGGTTCGCAGACCACCGGCCAGGCGTCATCGATGCCTTTTTCGTCGTGCAGTTGCAGGCGATGCGCGGTGCTGGTCATCGGTGTGATGCGGTCGACCATGGCGTTCGGGAAACTGACGTGTTCGGCGATCCAGTCGTGCAGATCGGCGTCACGTAGTTTGGCGAACTTCAGCAGCGCCTTGCGGGTCACGGCGCCGTTGTGCGGCAGGTTATCGCAGGACATCAACGTGAACGCAGGCGTGCCTTCGGCGCGGCGTTTGGCGAGTGCTGCGCACAGGTAGCCGAACACGGTTTTCGGCGTGGCCGGGTGCTGCAGGTCGTGCTGGATCTGCGGCAGGTGGCTCATGAACTCGCCGGTGCTGTCGTCGATGCAGTAACCGCCTTCGGTGATGGTCAGCGAAACGATACGAATCTCGGGGCTGGCAAGCTTGTCGATCAGCGCCAGGTCATTGTCGGTGGACATCAGCATCTGGCTCATGGAACCGATGATGCGGGTTTCGGTGTCCGGGGTATCGCCCAGTTCGAACAGCGTGAACAGAAAGTCCTGGCTCTTCAGGGCTTCGAAATTGGCGCGGTCTTCTTCGCGCAAACTGACGCCACAGATGGCCCAGTCCAGATCCTCACCGGTGTTCATCAAGGCGTCGGTGTAGAACGCCTGATGCGCGCGGTGGAAGCCGCCGACACCGATGTGGGCGATGCCCTGACGACGGTCTTCAAGGGCGTAGGTAGGCAATGCAATGCCGGCACCCAGGTTTGAAAGATTCTGCTTGTTCAGTTTCATGACTACGGTCTCTGATTCTGTAATGTTCGTCGGCTCAGGCGGCGGCTTGCAGAGCCTTGCGAATGACCTGGCCCTGGGCGTCGAACAGATGGCAATGGGTGCTGTCCAGGTGCAGGTTCAGGGTCTCGCCGTACTGGCTGGCGAGGTCGCCGCGAATCCGCAGGGTCAGGGCTTCACCGGAAGCCGTGCGCACGTGGCAATAGGTGTCACTGCCCAGGCGTTCACTGACGTCGGCCACGACTTTGAGTTGGCAATCGCCTTCTTTGGCGAGCTCCAGGTGCTCAGGGCGAATGCCCAGGGTCACGGCATCGCCGACGCTCTGTTGCGCGTTGGTGAACGGCAGGCTGATGGTGGCGCCGGCGTCCAGCGTGACGTCGCAGCCGGTACTGCTGACGCGGCTGACCTTGCCTTTGAGAAAGCCCATTTTCGGTGTGCCGAGGAAACCGGCGACGAACAGGTTGGCCGGGTGGTGATAGAGCTCCAGGGGCGAGCCAACCTGCTCCACGCGTCCGCCGTTGAGCACGACCACCTTGTCGGCCAGGGTCATGGCTTCAACCTGGTCGTGGGTCACGTAAATCATGGTCGCTTCCAGCTCTTTGTGCAGGCGCGACAGTTCCAGGCGGGTCTGTACGCGCAGTGCGGCGTCGAGGTTGGACAGCGGTTCGTCGAACAGGAAGATTTTCGGGTTGCGCACGATGGCGCGGCCGATCGCCACCCGTTGACGCTGACCACCGGACAGCTGCTTGGGCTTGCGCTCCAGCAAGGGGCCCAGTTCCAGAATGCGCGCGGCCTCGGCAACTTTCTTCTCGACCTCGGCTTTCGGTGTGCCCGCCAGGTCCAGCGCGAAAGACAGGTTCTTGCCCACGGTCATGTGCGGGTACAACGCGTAGGTCTGAAACACCATCGCCAGGTCGCGCTTGGCCGGGGTGACTTGAGTGATCTCGCGGCCATCGAGTTCGATGCTGCCGCTGGTGACGTCTTCAAGGCCGGCGATCAGCCGCAACAGGGTCGATTTGCCGCAGCCGGACGGACCGACGAAGACCACGAACTCACGGTCTTTGACGTCCAGGTCGATGCCTTTGATGATCTGATGGCCGTCGAAGCCTTTTTGCAGATTTCTGATTGTCAGGTTAGCCATGTGGGGCTCCAGTTTTATTCTTCAAATACATCAGCTGTAGGAGTGAGCTTGCCGAGATCGTTCCCATGCTCCGCGTGGGAATGCATCCATTGACGCTCTGCGTCAGCTACTGGACGCAGAGCGTCCGGGCCAGGGTTCTTACGCTCCGCGCGGGAACCCTCGTGTTCTCGATCATTTCACCGCACCAAACGACAGGCCGCGGACCAGTTGTTTCTGGCTGATCCAGCCGAAAATCAGGATCGGTGCACACGCCAGGGTCGAGACCGCCGACAGCTTGGCCCAGAACAGCCCCTCAGGGCTTGAGTACGAGGCGATCAGCGCGGTCAGGGGCGCAGCGTTGGACGAGGTCAGGTTCAAAGACCAGAACGCTTCGTTCCAGCACAGGATCAGCGACAACAGCGCCGTCGAGGCCAGGCCGCCTTTGCAGATCGGGATCAGCACCCGGAAAATTTCTTGGCGCGTGGTGGCGCCGTCCAGCCGCGAGGCCTCGAGGATTTCGCCCGGGATGTCCTTGAAGTAGGTGTAAATCATCCAGACCACGATCGGCAGATTGATCAGGGTGTAGATCACGATCAGCGCGATGCGCGAATCCAGCAGGCCAAACGTCTTGGCCAGCAGGTAAATCGGCATCAATACGCCCACCGGCGGCAGCATCTTGGTGGAAAGCATCCACAGCAGCGTGCTCTTGGTGCGTTTGGTTTCGAAGAACGCCATGGAGTACGCCGCCGGTACAGCGATCAGCAGGCACAGGATTGTGGCGCTGAAAGAAATCAGGATTGAGTTCCAGGCGAAGTGGAAATAGTCGCTGCGTTCCTGAATGTGCAGGTAGTTTTCCAGCGTCGGCGTAAAGATGAACTGGGGCGGCGTGGCGAAGGCATCGATCTCGGTCTTGAAGCTGGTCAGCACCATCCAGAAGATCGGGAAGAAAATCAGCGCCGCGATCGCCCACGACAAGGTGCCGAGCAGCACGCTTTGCAGGCGGCGGGATTGTTTGAGCGTCATCATGACCTTGCCCTCAAGACTTGTCGGTGAGGTTTTTGCCGATCATCCGGATCAGGATGATGGCGGCAATGTTGGCAATGACCACGGCAATCAAGCCGCCTGCCGATGCCATGCCCACGTCGAATTGCAACAGCGCCTGGTTGTAGATCAGGTACGCGAGGTTGGTCGAAGCGAAGCCCGGACCGCCGTTGGTGGTGGTGAAGATTTCCGCGAACACCGACAGCAGGAAGATGGTTTCGATCATCACCACGACCGCGATGGGGCGCGCCAGGTGCGGCAGGGTCAGGTGCCAGAAGATCGCGATGGGGCCCGCACCGTCCAGGCGCGCGGCTTCTTTCTGTTCCTGATCCAGGGACTGCATGGCCGTCATCAGGATCAGGATGGCGAAGGGCAGCCATTGCCACGACACGATGATGATGATCGACAGCATCGGGTAGTTGGCCAGCCAGTCCACGGGCTGTGCACCGAACAACTTCCAGACCGAGGCGAGAATCCCGGACACCGGATGAAAAATCAGGTTTTTCCAGATCAGCGCACTCACCGTGGGCATGATGAAGAACGGCGAGATCAGCAACACGCGCACGATGCCGCGGCCCAGAAACTCACTGGCTTCCAGCAACGCCGAGATCAATACGCCGAGGATCACGCTGATGGCCAGCACACTGCCGACCAGCAACAGCGTATTCATGGCGCCCGGGAAAAAGCCTGCGTCCGTGACGAAGAACTCGAAGTTCTCCAGCCCGACGAATTCGTTTTCGCCCGGGTTCAGCAGGTTGTAGCGAATCAGCGAGAAGTAGATGGTCATGCCCAGTGGGACGATCATCCAGACCAGCAGCAACAGCACCGAAGGGCTGACCAGAAACCAGCCAGGTTTGGTGACACTGCCTTTGGCATGAGATGTGTCGTCGGCCGAGGCCGTACGCGGGGTAATGGTTGACGTGTTCATGATGACTCCGAACCGGGGCAAAAGCGTGAGCGTGGCAGCAGCGGCGGGGCGCCGACTGCTGCCGTGAAGCGACGGGCGTTATCCCTTTTTCGGGTAACCGGCTCGCTTCATCTCACGTTCGGACACGCTTTGTGCGTTGGTCAGTGCCTGATCGACGGAAGAGGTGCCCACCAGTGCTGCAGAGAACTGCTGGCCCACAGACGTACCGATCGACTGGAACTCAGGGATGGTCACCAGCTGGATGCCGACGTAAGGCACAGGCTTGAGGGTCGGCGCTTTTGGCGTCACCGCCTTGAGCGATTCCAGGGTGATGTCGGCGAACGGCGCAGCTTTTTTGTACGCATCGGTGTAGGTCGACGCGCGTGTGCCTGGCGGCACGTTGGACACACCGTCTTTCTCAGCCACCAACGCAGCGTACTCTTTGGAGGTCGCCCACTCGGTGAAGGCGCGCGCGTCCTTGTCGTTCTTGGCGCTGGTCGGAATGGCCAGGGCCCACGAGTACAACCAGGCAGAGCCTTTGTCGGTCACTTCGTGTGGCGCATAGGTAAAGCCTACGTTGTCGGCCACCTTGCTCTGGGACTTGTCGGTGACGAACGAGCCGGCGACGCTGGCGTCCACCCAGATGGCGCATTTGCCACTGTTGAACAGCGCGAGGTTTTCGTTGAAGCCGTTGCTCGAAGCGCCGGGAGGGCCGTCTTTCTTCATGACGTTGGTGTAGAAGGTCAGCGCGTTTTTCCATTCAGGCTGATCGAACTGCGGTTTCCACTGCTCGTCGAACCAGCGCGCGCCGAAGGCGTTGGCCACGGTGGTGATCAATGCCATGTTCTCACCCCAGCCGGCTTTGCCACGCAGGCAGATGCCGTACTGTTCTTTGGATTTGTCGGTGAGTTTGTCGGCGAATTCGGAAATCTGGGTCCAGGTCGGACGCTCCGGCATGGTCAGGCCGGCCGCCTTGAACAGGTCCTTGCGGTAGTAGGTGATCGAGCTTTCGGCGTAGAACGGCAGGGCAAAGAGCTTGCCGTCGACCGACAGGCCATCGCGCACGGACGGGAAAACGTCATCCAGCGCGTAGGACGCTGGCAGGTTGTCCATTTCTTTGAGCCAGCCTTTGGCGCCCCAGAGTGACGCTTCGTACATGCCGATGGTCAGAACGTCGAACTGACCGCCCTTGGTGGCGATGTCCGTGGTCAGGCGCTGGCGCAGCACGTTCTCTTCGAGGACGACCCACTTGAGCTTGATATCGGGATGCTGTTCTTCGAAGGTTTTCGACAGTCGCTGCATGCGAATCATGTCGCTGTTGTTGACGGTGGCGATGGTCACGTCGCCTGCTTCGGCCACAGTGGCCAGGGTTGAGAGTGTCAGACAGGTGCCAGCCAGCAGAACTTTTGCAGAGGTCTTCATTTATCACTCCTCTTCTGTGTCCCGAGGGACGGCAGAAGCTTGGTTATTGTTTTTGTTCCTTCCGGAGACATGGAAGAAGGTCAGTTGATTACAACGGTCTGCACGGACATTGACAAATCCTGCGACACACTGGAACTGATACTTTCTTGCACTGGGAGTTCAGGCGGCAACACACCGAAACTGCGTTCCGGCATGGCCCGGCGCAGTTCCAGCGTAGTAGAGGAAGACGGGAAGTGGGTGAATCAGTACAGGTTTTGCTCGGTGAGGCGCTGCACGGCGAGGCGTCGATAGTGCGAGGGTGTCATGCCTTTGAGCTGTTGGAAGCGCCGGTTGAAATTGGAAATATTGTTGAAGCCTGACTCGAAACACACGTCGGTCACCGGCTTCTCGCCATCGGCCAGCAGCTCACAGGACTTGCTGATGCGCAGGCGATTGACGAACTCAACGAATGTCCGTCCCGTGGCCTGTTTGAACACCCGGGAGAAATAGGTGGGCTTCATCCCCAAATGGTCGGCGACCTCTTCCAGGGTCAGCTCCCGCGCATAGTGGGTGAAGATGTAGTCGACCGCCTTGTTGGTGCGCTCGACCGCATGATCGTCCGACAGCTGCGAGGCGGTGGTGCCTGACAGCAGCTGGAAGTCGTCACTGGCGGCCAGCAACTCCAGCAGAATGAAGAAATGACCCAGACGGGTCATTCCCGAGGAATCGGCGATCTTCTGCATCAGCTTCATGGCCTGACGGACCGTGCGTTTGCAGCGAAACTCGATCCCGTACTGCGCCCGCTCCAGCAATGGCGCCAGGGTCTTGAGCTCGGCAAATACCTGATTACCGCTTTCCAGCAGTTCCTCGGTGAAGTTCACCAGCATGTCGCGCTTGGGAACGACCTCGTCTTCCTCGACCTGGCTGATCCAGTTATGCGGCAGGTTGGGCCCGGTGAGAAACAGCGTGCCCGGATAGAAGTTGCCGATGTAGTCCCCGACGAACACCTTGCCGGAGCTGGCGACGATCAGGTGCAGCTCGTATTCCTTGTGGAAATGCCAGCGCACCAGCGGGCAGGGAAAGCCATGTTCGCGATAGATGATCGACAAACCGTTATGGTCGTCCATCAGCTCGTAGGAAGGGTCGGTGATTTTTGTTGTTTTGGTCATGCTGTTGCCGGGATTCAGGGAGGCGCCTGGGCTTAATGTGCACTAATTGCTCCGGGGAATACAGCGACCCGGCCTCAAACGAAGACCACTTCGACCTTACCTTCCTTGCGTGAGCGTGGCGCTGGCTTTATCACGATCTGAACATCACGCCCAAGGCGTGCCAGGCATTCAATCATTTTCGTTTCGCTGATTCCCCTGAACTTTCCTCGCAACATCTCTGACACCTTGGGCTGTGTAATGCCCAGTATCTCGGCAGCCTGGGCTTGAGTCAGGTGTCGCGCCTTAAGGATGCTGCCGATCTTGGCGGCCAGTTGCGCCTTGACCAGCATCTCGTTTGCGTCGGCGATGCCGAGGTCGGCGTACACGTTACCGCTACCCTGCTCAATTTCAGTCATGGGTCAGTCCTTTCCAATGAGATTCCGCTGCCAGCAGTCGACTTTTGACGACAGCGATGTCGTGATGAGGTGTTTGTGATTTCTTCATGGATTTTTTCTGAAAGCAGTGAAGCACATAGACCGCATTGCCGAAACGCACGGTATAGATGGCGCGATAGGTGTTGCCATGGAAATCCTCGACAACCTCCAGAACACCCGCATGACCAAAACCTTTGAGCGGTTTGGTTTCTGAATGCTTGCCGCCTGTTTGCGCGATGTACAGGGCATAACCGAAAGTGGCCTGCACCTCCGGTGGCATACTGCTGAGATCCTTCCGGCTACTGGCCACCCAAAAAAGCGGTTTTTCAAATCCGTATGACATGGTCGAAATTATACCTATATGGGTATCAGGTCAACCCGTTGATTTCCCTCCAACGGGCCGGGGCCGTCACTATCGCGACCCATCGTCGTTAACGCTATGCAGGAAATGTAAGCTTATGAAAAAAATCCTCCTCATCGGCATCGGCGCGGGCAATCCGGAGCACATCACGGTTCAGGCGATCAAGGCGCTGAACCGGGCGAAGGTGTTTTTCATTCTCGACAAGGGCTACGCCAACGACGATCTGTTGCGACTGCGCCGGGATATTTGCGAGCGGTATATCGAGGGTGATGATTACCGGCTGGTTCAGGTGCGTGACCCTGAACGCGAAGACGATCCGCAGTCCTACCGCAACGGCATCGAGCAGTGGCATGCGCAGCGTGCGGCGCTGTTCGAGCAACTGATCGCCGACGAAGTTGGGGAAGAGGGGATTGGCGGGTTTTTAGTGTGGGGCGATCCGGCGTTGTATGACAGTACGCTGCGGGTCCTGGAGCGGGTGCTGGCGCGAGGCCGGCAGGTGTTCGACTACGAGGTGATTCCCGGTATCACCAGTGTTCAGGCCTTGGCGGCGCAGCACCGCGTGGTGTTGAACCGCGTCGGTGAACCCATCCAGATCACGACCGGTCGGCGTCTGGCTCGTCAGCACGGCGCCGAACTCGACAACGTGGTGGTGATGCTGGACGCGCACACCACCTTTGAACGGTTCGTCGATCAGGACCTTTACATCTACTGGGGCGCTTATCTGGGGACGCCGGATGAAATGCTGATTGCCGGTCCGCTGCGGGAGGTCTGTGAGCAGATCAAACGCACCCGCGACGCGGCGCGAGCAGAGAAGGGCTGGATCATGGACACCTATCTGCTACGACGCGCACTGGAGTGAACGCGTGTTGAGCAGCTGGGGCTCAGGCGTTGTTGTTTTTCGCCTCGATCCACTGCGCCATGTATTGCGTGCTCTTGTGCTGGTGATGACGAAGCATCGCGCCGGTGAAGTTGGCCGTACGGTGGGCCGGCAGGTTATCCCGCAGCTGGTTGATGCGTTCGATCAGCGATGCGCAGTGCTGCTCATGGCGAAAGCGCGCTTTCAGCACCGCGAAACCGTCGAGTTGCGCCTGCTGCCAACGGGTCTGGTCGTTGTACAGGGCGACCGCTTCGTCAGCGAACGACTGGGCGTCGGATGCGATGGCGCCGGGGAATGGCAGCTCGCCGCACATGGCTTCAGCGCCAATAGGGGTGGTTACGGTGGGTGTTCCGCACAGCATGGCATCGATCACCTTGCCCTTGATGCCGGCGCCAAACCGTACGGGCGCCAGCGAGACCCGCGCAGCCGACATCACTTCAAGGGCATCTTCAGCCCTGTTCATGATGTGAAACCCTTGGGCCGCGTTGTGCAGCGCGGTGGCCTTGGGCGGGGTGTAGGCGCCGTAGACATGGAGTTGCGCGCTCGGCAACTGCTGACGAATCAACGGCCAGAGGGTGTTTTTCAGCCAGAGCACCGCATCCCAGTTCGGTGCGTGGCGAAAGTTGCCGATGCACAGAAACGGAAGGCGTTCGCTGAAGCCTATGGCGTTGTCCGGTAGATCGCGCAGCATCAACGGGCACCAGTGAAGCAGGTCGGCCGGCACCTTGAAATGCGTCGTCAGCAGGTCGATTTCGACGTCGGACACCATCAGGTTCAAGTCGCTGCGATAGAACGACGCCAATTCACGCTGCGCCAGATCCATGGTCGCCATGCGTTGAAAAAGTGTCGCGTCAGGCGCGGCGAACACATCGCCAAAATGCTCGCGGCTGCCGTTTTCCTTCAATTGCTCCTTGAGCATCTGGTGCCGGGCGTGACGCAGGCTCTGCAGGTCGCATGTTTCCAGCACCCGCAACGCACCGGGGCAGTGTTTCTCTACCCTCCAGCCAAATTGCTCCTCCATCAGAAATTGATCGAACAACACCACATCCGGCTGCAGCTCTGAGACAAAGTGATCGAAGCTGCTGTTGTTGAGCTCGATTGCGACTTCGGTGATGCCCAGTGCCGCCAGGTCAGCCTTGTGCTCGCCCTCGTTGGCAGGGCTGGCAAAGGTGATTTGCCAGCCCTGCTCGAGGAAACATTCGATCAATTGCATGACGTGACCGCTGGCGGCCGACGAGCGCGGCTCCGGCCATACGTAGCCGATGATCAGAACATGGGTGTGGCGGGCGGCGGGGAGGTGTTCACTGGCCAAGGATGCTTTTCACTTTGTCGCGCAGTTGGTCAATGGAAAACGGCTTGCCAATCAGGTGCATGCCTGGCGGCAACTCGATGTTTTCGGCGTAACCGCTGGCAAACAGAATGGGCAGAGCGGGGCGCAAACCGGCTGCTTTTTTGGCCAGTTCGGTGCCGTCCATGTCGGGCAACCCTTTATCGGTCATCAGCAGATTGATCTTCGCCTCGGGGTCTTGCAGAAAAGCCAATGCCGCTTTGCCGTCGGCCGCTTCGAGCACGCGGTATTCGAGTTCTTCGAGCACGTCGACGATCAGCATCCGGACAATGCTGTCATCTTCAACCACCAGAATCGTGCTGGCTGGGTCGGACATGAAAATTTTCCTTGGAAATGACGGGGTCCTGATCAGGCGAGCTGCGCCCGATCGGCGAAATAACGACTTAATAAATCACCCGGCAATTGTGACAACTTCCCGGCATCGATGACACAATTCAAATGAGTGTAGTGGCGCTAAGGAATCACTCAAACGTATAGTGCGCAGAATTTTGTCCTACAGCTAATGTCTGAAAATTCAATCTTATATGTCAGAAGCTGGAGTTTTTTGCTGAAGTTTACGGCAAACTCCGTCGTTTAGACGAATTCGCCCTGGGGCCTTGCGATGATCCAAAACTCTGCAGTCGATGAGCAACGTTTCCGCAAACTTCTAAGCCGCAACGTCAGTTTGCCTTTGGCGGTCGGTGTGCTCAGCGGCGTTTTTTTCGTCGTACTGATCTCCTACCTGCTGTCGGTCATCCAGTGGGTCGAACACACTGACAGGGTGATCAACAACATTAACCGCTCCTTGAAGTTGTCGGTGGACATGGAGACCGGCATGCGCGGTTTCCTGTTGACGGGCGATGAGCGCTTCCTCGATCCCTACGAAGTCGCCAAGCCGAGCATCATTGCCGAGCTCAAAGGCCTGGAAGACCTGGTGGCGGACAACCCCGATCAAGTTGACCGCTTCAAGCGTCTGGCGGCGATGCAAGAGACGTGGAATCAGTTTGCACAGGAAATGATCACCCTGCGTCGTACCAACGGCGATTACGCGACACCGATTCAAAACCGCCGGGGCAAGCGGCTGGCCGACGAAATTCGTGAACAGTACGATCAGGCAACGAATATCGAGCATCAGTTGCGCCTGACGCGCAATAGCGATGTCACTCATACCACGGTCCTGGCGGTTACGCTCTACATCGCGTTCATCCTGATTGTCAGCGGTATCCTCGCGTGGGTCGGGCGTCGGGACCTGACCGCGTTGTCCAACACCTATACCGCCAATCTCAAGGCTCAACAGGAAGACGCCGAGCGTCTGGCGCAGGTTGCCTGGTTGCGCGACGGTCAGAGCCAGCTCGCCGAGCAAGTGATCGGGCAACTGACGTTGAACCTGCTGGGGCGCAACATTCTGCAGTTCTTCGCTCAATACCTCGGCGTCGTGGTGGCGGCGGTTTACGTGCGTCAGGAGCACGGCGGGCTGGTCCGTGTGGCTTCTTATGGGTTTTCGCGTCAGCAGGAACTGCAGGAACAGTCGATCCACAACGGTGAGGGCGTTGTGGGCAAGGCGGCCGAGCAGGACCGGATCGTTACGCTCAACGATGTGCCGCTGGATTACTTCAAGGTCACTTCGGGCCTGGGCGACGGTTCCCCGCGAAGCGTGGTGGTGGTGCCGACCAGCAACGACGATCAGGTCAACGGCGTGATCGAGCTGGGCTTCCTGCGCGAGCTGACCCCGCGTGACCTCGAATTCCTTGAACTGGTGGCTGAGAACGTCGGAACGTCCATCGAAGCGGCGCGCTATCGTCAGCGTCTTCAGGAGGTGCTGGCTGAAACCCAGCAGCTCAATGAGGAGCTGCAGGTGCAACAGGAAGAGCTGCGCACCGCCAACGAGGAACTGGAAGAGCAATCGCGGATCCTCAAGGAGTCCCAGGCGCACCTGGAAACGCAACAAGCGGAGCTTGAGCAGACCAACGAACAGTTGGCCGAGCAAGGCAAAGCGCTGGCAGAGCAGCGTGATGCGCTGGACCGCAACAACGAAGAGCTGAGCATTGCGCAGGTCGAACTCGAGGCGCGCGCCGACGAGCTGCAGCGGTCGAGCAAGTACAAGTCCGAATTCCTCGCAAACATGTCACACGAGCTGCGCACGCCGCTGAACAGCTCGTTGATCCTTGCCAAGCTGCTGGCCGAGAACCCGCAAGAGAACCTCACCGAGGAGCAGGTCAAGTTTGCCGAATCGATCTATTCGGCCGGCAACGACCTGCTGAACCTGATCAACGACATTCTCGACATCTCGAAGGTCGAGGCGGGCAAGCTCGATGTGCGCCCGGAAAACAGCAGCGTCAGTCGTCTGGTCGATGGCTTGCGCATGACGTTCGAGCCGCTGGCCGCTGACAAGCATCTGCAATTCTCGGTAGAAGTGCAGCCAGGCGCGCCCGTGTCGCTGTACACGGATCGCCAACGTCTGGAGCAGATCCTGAAGAATCTGCTTTCCAACGCGATCAAGTTCACTGAAACGGGCGCGGTCAGCCTGACCGTGTCGCGTCAGCCGGGCGAAGGCATCGCCTTCACCGTGCGCGACTCCGGTATCGGTATCGCCGAAGACCAGCAGGAAAGCATTTTCGAAGCCTTCCGGCAGGCCGACGGGACCACCAACCGTCGCTATGGCGGCACGGGCCTGGGTTTGTCGATTTCCCGCGACCTGGCCAAGCTGCTGGGCGGTTCGATTTCGGTCACCAGCGCGCCTGAACAGGGCAGTATTTTCACCCTCGTGCTGCCTGAGCAGTATATGGAACATTCGCTGAGCCAGTATGTGGAAGTGCCCCCCGCTGCGGTTCAGGTTGCACCGAAGCCAGCGCCCGTCGCCCCGGCTCCGGCTCCGGCGCCAGTCCCGGTCAGCCAGCCTATTCCGCGATTTGCCGATGACCGCGACCGGGCCCCGTTCAACAAGCGTTGCATTCTGGTGATCGAGGATGAGGTGCGTTTTGCCCACATTCTTTACGACCTGGCGCACGAGTTGGGGTACAACTGCCTGGTCGCCCATGGCGCAGACGAAGGGTTCGATCTGGCGTCGAGCTTCTTGCCCGATGCCATCCTCCTCGACATGCGTCTGCCGGACCATTCCGGGCTGACCGTATTGCAGCGCCTGAAAGAGATGCCGAGCACCCGGCACATTCCGGTGCATGTCATCTCCGTCGAAGACCGTCAGGAAGCGGCGTTGCAGATGGGTGCCATCGGCTATGCGGTCAAACCGACCACGCGCGAGGAGCTCAAGGACGTGTTCGCACGCCTGGAAGCCAAGCTGACGCAGAAGGTCAAGCGCGTGCTGCTGGTCGAGGACGATGCGTTGCAGCGCGACAGCATTGCCCGCCTGATCGGCGATGACGACATTGAAATCACGGCGGTCGGTTTCGCTCAGGACGCGCTGGAGTTGCTGCGCGACAATGCCTATGACTGCATGATCATCGACCTGAAACTGCCCGACATGCTCGGCAATGACCTGCTCAAGCGGATGTCGACCGACGAGATCTGTGCGTTCCCCCCGGTCATCGTTTATACCGGTCGCAACCTGACCCGTGATGAAGAAACCGAGCTGCTCAAATACTCGCGCACGATCATCATCAAAGGCGCGCGCTCCCCGGAGCGTCTGCTCGACGAAGTCACCCTGTTCCTGCACAAGGTCGAGTCGCAACTCTCGAACGAGCGGCAGAAGATGCTCAAGACCGCGCGCAGCCGCGACCGTGTGTTCGAGGGGCGCAAGATTCTCGTGGTCGACGACGACGTGCGCAACATCTTCGCCTTGACCAGTGCGCTGGAGCATAAGGGCGCCATCGTCGAGGTCGGCCGAAACGGCCTGGAAGCGATCGAGAAGCTCAACACGGTTGACGACATCGACCTGGTGTTGATGGACGTGATGATGCCCGAGATGGACGGTTACGAGGCCACCGCCGAGATCCGCAAAGACCCACGCTGGCGCAAGCTGCCGATCATCGCCGTCACCGCCAAGGCCATGAAGGACGATCAGGACCGCTGCATGCAGGCGGGATCGAACGACTACCTGGCCAAGCCGATCGATCTGGATCGTCTGTTCTCGCTGATTCGCGTGTGGCTGCCGAAAATGGAACGTATCTGAATGGATCGGATCAATTGACCACGCCCGCAGAAAGACCAGGTTTTATTGATGGCCAATGAGCGAAATACCGATATCGAATTGCGCTTGTTGATCGAGGCGATCTATCTGAAGTACAGCTACGACTTTCGCGATTATTCGGGCGCCTCGGTAAAACGACGCGTTGCCCATGCCTTGCGTCAGTTCGAGTTGAAGACCATCTCCGCCTTGCAGGAACGTGTGCTCCATGACCCTTCGGCGTTCATGCAGCTGTTGCAGTTCCTGACGATACCGGTCAGCGAAATGTTCCGTGACCCGACCCACTTCCTGGCGATCCGTCAGGAAGTGGTGCCGCTGCTCAAGACCTACCCTTCGGTGAAGATCTGGATTGCCGGTTGCAGCACGGGTGAAGAGGTTTACTCGATGGCCATTCTGTTGCGTGAGGAAGGGCTGCTCGACCGCACGATCATCTACGCGACCGACATCAACCCGACGTCCCTGGAAAAAGCCAAGCAAGGCATTTTCTCCATGGAGAACATTCGCGCGTACAACGAGAATTACCTCAAGGCGGGCGGCAAACGGTTGTTTTCCGAGTACTACACGGCCGCGTACGATTACGCGATTTTCGACAAGAGCCTGCGGGAAAACGTGACCTTCGCAGACCACAGCCTGGCCACTGACAGCGTGTTCTCCGAAACCCAGTTGATCTCCTGTCGCAATGTGCTGATCTACTTCAACAAGAAGCTGCAGGACCGGGCGTTCGGTTTGTTTCATGAGTCCTTGTGTCACCGCGGATTTCTGGTCCTGGGCAGCAAGGAAACCCTTGAATTTTCGGGCTATAAGGATCACTTCGAGCCCTTGGTCAAACAAGAGCGGATCTACCGAAAATCATGAGGACTTCCTTTCCGGGCAAGGCCCCGGATCAGCCTGCGCTGCCCAAGGTCGACGCGATCGTCGTCGGCGCGTCTGCGGGCGGTGTCGAGGCGCTGCTGAACATTTTTCGGCCATTGCCCAAGGGGTTCGGCCTGCCGATCATTGCGGTCCTGCATCTGCCCGAGCAACGCCGCAGCTTGCTGGCGGACGTGTTCCGCGCGCAGTTGGCGATACCGGTCAAGGAAGCGGACGACAAGGAATCCATCGCGCCCGGTACCCTGTACTTTGCGGCGCCCGGTTACCACCTCTCTGTGGAATCGGATTTCACGCTGTCGTTCAGTCAGGAGGAGCGTGTGTATCACTCGCGCCCCAGTATCGATTTTCTCTTCGAGTCGGCTGCCGATGCGTATGACGGCAGGCTCGCAGGGGTGTTGTTGACGGGTGCCAACAATGATGGAGCCCAAGGAATGGCACGAATCAAGGAATACGGTGGTCTTACCGTGGTCCAGGACCCGGCTCTGGCGTTGGCGCGCACCATGCCCGACGCAGCGCTGGCCCTGCATACACCAGACTTTCTCCTGCCTTTGCCCGACATAGGTCCGTTGCTTGTCGAGCTGGAACGAATTGCATGTTGAGTGAAATCAAAGCGAAGTTGCTGATCGTCGACGATCTGCCGGAAAACCTGCTCGCGCTCGAAGCGTTGATCAAACGCGAAGACCGCCAGGTGTACAAGGCGCTGTCAGCCGACGAGGCGCTGTCGTTGTTGCTGGAGCACGAGTTCGCCATGGCGATTCTCGATGTTCAGATGCCTGGCATGAATGGCTTCGAGCTGGCCGAAATGATGCGCGGCACTGAAAAGACCAAGAGCATTCCGATCGTCTTCGTCAGTGCCGCCGGGCGCGAACTGAACTATGCCTTCAAGGGCTACGAAAGCGGCGCGGTCGACTTCCTGCACAAACCGCTGGATATCCACGCGGTGAAAAGCAAGGTCAACGTGTTCGTCGACCTGTATCGCCAACGCAAGGCGATGAAACAGCAGGTTGAGGAGCTTGAACGCAGCCGTCAGGAGCAGGAAGCGCTGCTGCGTGAGTTGAAATCGACACAGAATGAGCTCGAGCACGCGATCCGGATGCGCGACGACTTCATGTCGATCGTTTCCCACGAGGTGCGCACGCCGCTGAACGGCCTGATCCTTGAAACACAGCTGCGCAAGTTGCACCTGGCCAAGGACAACGCGTCGGCGTTCACCATGGACAAGCTCAAGGCAATGGTGGATCGCGACGAGCGGCAGATCCAGAGCCTGATTCGCTTGATCGAGGACATGCTCGATGTGTCGCGCATCCGGACCGGAAAGCTGTCGATCCGCACCAGCCCGTTCGATCTGTCGGAGCTGGTGGTCAATCTGGTGGAAAGCTACGCCGCGCAGATTGCCGCAGCCGAGAGCGTCGTTACTTTGCACGCCAGTGAGCCTGTAATCGGTGTCTGGGACGAGTTCCGCATTGAGCAAGTGGTGGCGAACCTGTTGACCAACGCGTTGCGTTATGGCGCTCACAAGCCCATCGAAGTGCGCGTGTACAGCGAGGGCAGTGAAGCTCGGGTGGAAGTGAAGGACCAGGGAATTGGCATCAGTGCCGAGAACCAGAAGCGTATCTTCCAGCAGTTCGAGCGGGTGTCGGCCAGTCATGCGGTGTCTGGGCTGGGATTGGGGCTGTTCATTTCCGATCAGATCGTGGCGGCCCACGGCGGCACGATCAGCGTGGAAAGTGACGAAGGCTGTGGTTCGCTGTTCCGCGTCAGCTTGCCTCTCTGAACGGAATTCTGGCCTGACAGGTGCGGGCCAGAGCGGTGCCGGTCAGGTTTTCTGACACCGGCGCCCGGTACTCATGACCGTTAAGATAAATAACTGATTTTTCTGCGCAACCTCCAGCGCGGCCCATGGTCGTAATGGCAGCTATTTATAAGATCGAAGGCGTTCCAATGAGCTCTGATGCAGAAAATGTCGTCCTCATCGTCGAAGACGAGCCGCTGATTCTGATGCTGCTCTCCGACTACCTGTCGGGCGAGGGGTATCGTGTGTTGCAGGCGGAAAATGGCGAACAGGCATTCGAAATCCTCGCCACCAAACCGCACCTGGACCTGATGATCACTGATTACCGTCTGCCAGGCGGGGTATCAGGGGTGATGATCGCCGAGCCTGCGGTCAAGTTGCGACCCGAGCTGAAGGTGATCTTCATCAGCGGCTACCCGGCGGAAATCGTCGAGTCCGGCAGCCCGATCGCGCGCAAGGCACCGATTCTGGCCAAGCCGTTCACCATGGACACCTTGCACTCGCAGATTCAGCAGTTGTTGAATTAGTTTGCCGTACCTCGCCGCGGCCGCTGTGGGAGCGAATGCATTCGCGAAGATGGTCCAGACGATGGAGCGTCATCGACTGTACGGACCATTCGCGAATAAATTCGCTCCTACAGTAGCCACACGTAGCGCCTCAGCGCTCAGTCCTCAATCATCTCCCGCACCTTGGCGGTCAGCTGGTCGAATGCAAACGGCTTGGTGATCATCTGCATGCCGGTGTCGAGAAAGCCTGCGCGTACGCTGGCATTTTCCGCGTAGCCGGTGATGAACAGCACTTTCAGGTCAGGGCGCATCTGGCGGCCGATGTCGGCCAGTTGGCGCCCGTTCATGCCGGGCAGGCCGACGTCACTGATCATCAGGTCGATGCGCTGAGTGGACTCCAGAATCGGCACTGCGCCCACGGCGTCTCCCGCTTCCAGCCACGCATACCCCAACTCTCCCAGCACCTGACTCACCAACGCACGCACCGCCGGATCGTCCTCGACGATCAGAATGGTTTCGCCCGCCCGGGCTTCGACTTCCTGGCTATGGCCGTCGGTTTCGTCCTCTTGCTTGCTGCCATGGAAGCGGGGGAGGAACAGTTGCACCGTGGTGCCGTGTCCGACCTGACTTTCGATCGACACATGGCCGTGTGACTGCTTGGTGAAGCCGTAGATCATCGATAACCCGAGCCCGGTCCCTTGGCCAATGGGCTTGGTGGTAAAGAACGGATCGAACGCACGGCTGATCACGTTTTCCGGCATGCCGGAGCCGGTGTCGGTCACGCTGAGCACGACGTAATCACCCGGCAGCAGATTCTCGTACGCGTTGGTAAAGGTGCGGTCAAGCTTGCGGTTGAAGGTCTCGATCATCAGCATGCCACCGTTGGGCATGGCATCTCGGGCGTTGAGCACCAGGTTGAGCAGGGCGCTTTCCAGCTGGTTGGGGTCGGCTTCGGCTGTCCATAGTTCCGGCTCCAGACACATGTCCAGGCGAATGCTTTCGTTGACGCTGCGATGCAGCAACTCGCCCATGGAATGGACCAGTTCATTCATCTCCACCGGCTTGGAATCCAGCGACTGGCGGCGTGAGAACGCCAGCAGGCGGTGGGTGAGGGCGGCGGCGCGATTGGCAGAGGTCACGCCCAGGTCAATCAGGCCGTCCAGGTCTTCGGTCTTGCCGCGAGCCAGTCGGCGCCTGAGCAATTCCAGGCTGCCAATGATGCCGGTCAGCATGTTGTTGAAGTCGTGAGCGATGCCGCCCGTGAGTTGCCCGACGGCCTCCATCTTCTGCGATTGACGCAAGACTTCTTCGTTATGCCGCAATTGCGAGGTGCGCTCTTCGACCTGTTGCTCAAGGGTTTCGTTAAGCCGGCGCAGCTGGGTTTCGGCAAGCTTTCGCTCGGTGATGTCCGAGGTCACGCCGGCCAGCAGACTGACCCGGCCATTGCGTGCCCGGATGGCCCGTGCACGAACGTCCACCCAGTGCAGCGAGCCGTCGGCCCAGACGTTCCTGAACTCGATAATGAAATCATCGCCCGTGTCCAGGCTGCGTTGCAAGGCGGACTGCATGCGCGGCTGGTCTTCGGGAAACACCGATTCCAGCCATTGGTGATAGGTAAAGGGCGACTGTTCATTGCGCCCGAAGTGGACCTTGCTGATGTCCGAGCAGTCCAGTTCGAGAAACTCGGCTTCCAGCTGCCAGGAACCCAAACGACCTGCCTTCAGCGCGTGCTGAAGACGCCGCTCGCTTTCGGCGAGGTCCTCCATGCGGCTGCGCGCCTCGTACTGACGCCGCCGCCCTCTGACGGCAGTGGTCACCAGACTGACCAGGGTTGCCGGGTGAAACGGACGTTCAAGAAACGTAACATTGCCGAGCATCTTGCCCAGCCGCGCGGAAGGGTTCTGCTCCGGTCCCCCGTGGTGAGTCAGGAGTACGATCGGGAGGTCCGACCAGGCGGGCTGGTTAGCCAGCAGGCTCAGCAAAGGATTGAGATCGACCCCGCGCAAGGCTTCGTCGGCGACGATGGCAAGGCCTGCGCCCGAGATAAGCTCCTTGCACAGGCCGGCCAGGTCATGGGTGATGAGTGCCGGGAAACCTGCTTCCTGCAAAATCATCAAAGCAATCTGACTGTCCCTCCCGCGAGGCGCCAGGATCACTGCGCGTTCTGATAACTGTCCCGGTGTACTCACACTTCCTCATCCCGCAGCAGCGGATTGCTCTCGCCGAAATAATGGGGCACGCCGCGCAGCACACCCTGAAAGGCTTCCAGCGGCTCGCCGATGGTCAAACCGTTGCCACTGATGCGGTATTCGCGAATGGTCGATTCATGGGTTCCGGTGCGTTTTTTAATGATGGAGATTGCGCGCCGCACTTGGCCCAGTGCTTCGAAATAACGCAACAGCACGACCGTATCGGCCAGGTAAGTAATGTCCACGGGAGTGCGCATGTCGCCGACCAGCCCGTGCTGCGCCACGGTCATGAACGTCGAGGCGCCCTGACGGTTCAGGTACAGCAGCAGTTCGTGCATGTGCAGCACCAGCGCATTCTCTTCCGGCATCGCCGCCTGGTAGCCATTGAGGCTGTCGATGACCACAGTACTGATGTGCTTCTCGTCGACACTGCGACGCACGCGGTGCGAAAACTCGCCCGGTGACAACTCGGCGGCATCGACTTGTTCGATCAGCAGGTTGCCGGTGCGCTGCAGGGCGTCCAGGTCGATACCGACCTTTTTCATCCGCTCGAACAACAAGCCCAGTTCTTCATCGAAAATGAATAGCCCGACCTTTTCGCCCCGTGCCACGGCCGACGCAGCGAATACCAGAGAGATCAGCGATTTGCCGGTACCTGCCGGTCCCAGAATCAGCGTGCTGGAACCGCTGTCGATACCGCCCCCGAGCAATGCATCCAGTGCCGGATTGCCGCTGCTCAGCTGTCTGCTCGCGAATCGGTTACGGTGTTCGGCCGCCACCAGGCGTGGGAATACATGTATACCGTCTTCCATAATGTTGAAGTCGTGGTAGCCGCCACGGTATTTCTGACCGCGGTACTTGACCACCCGCAGGCGCCGCCGCTCGGCACCGTAGCCGGGCGTCAACTCCTCGAGACGAATCACCCCGTGGGCAACGCTGTGCACGGTCTTGTCCAGCAATTCCGTGGTCAGGTCATCGAGCAGTACCACCGTCGCGTCGTACCGGGCGAAGTAGTGCTTGATCGCCAGGATCTGACGGCGATAGCGCAACGAGCTTTGCGCCAGCAGGCGGATTTCCGACAGGCTGTCGATGATCACGCGCTTGGGCTTGACCCGTTCGACGACCTCGAAAATCTGGCGGGTGGCTTCACCCAATTCAAGGTCGGAGGAATACAGCAGGCTTTGCTGATGTTCGGCATTGAGCAGGTCTTCAGGTGGCGTCAGCTCGAACACCTCGATGTGTTCATCCAGATCCCAGCCATGGGATTGTGCACCGTCGCGCAGCTCGCGCTCGGTTTCAGACAGCGTGATGTAAAGACAGCGCTCTCCCGCCGTCGCACCTGCCAGCAAAAACTGCAGTGCAACGGTGGTCTTGCCGGTTCCGGGTTCTCCTTCGAGAAGAAATACATGACTGCGTGAAAGTCCACCCGCGAGGATGTCGTCCAGGCCCACGATACCGGTTGCCGCTTTTGATGTAGTCAAGAATCGCCCTCTTGCGACCTGAGAATGAGTGGGCGCCGATCGTTGCATGGCTCCCCTGGCAGCGGCGATGACCGAGGGTTCCGGTTCTGCGCTGCCATCACTCTGGACCGTAGTCACTTGTAACCGTTCAGTTTTTCCAATGGCAAATTGCAATCTGTTCCGACGAAACGCCCGTTGAAGTCCGGCAAATGGCGCAACCGTGGCCTGCGACGGTTATTGGCTGTTGATATAGTCCGGCATCATGGATTTCACCCCACACAGGCCACTCAAGGATCCTCGCCGTGTCTGATTACAGCGCTTTCAAGGTCGAGCTCACCGATCACATCGCCCACGTGCAAATCAATCGCCCGGAGAAGATCAACGCCATGAACGCGGCGTTCTGGAGCGAGATCATTGATATTTTTCAATGGATCGAAGACACGGACGCTGTGCGCGTGGTGGTGCTCAGCGGTGCGGGCAAGCATTTCTCCTCGGGCATCGACCTGATGATGCTTGCCTCGGTCGCCAATGAGCTGGGCAAGGATGTAGGCCGTAACGCACGGCTGTTGCGTCGCAAGATCCTGCAGATGCAGGAGTCGTTCAGTGTGGTGGACCGTTGCAGCAAGCCGGTGCTGGCCGCCGTGCAGGGCTATTGCATCGGCGGCGCCATCGACCTGATCAGTGCCTGCGACATGCGCTATGCGGCGGACGACGCGCTGTTTTCCATTCGCGAGATCGACATGGGGATGGCGGCCGACGTGGGCACCCTGCAGCGTCTGCCACGCTTGATCGGCGACGGCATGATGCGCGAGATGGCGTACACCGGACGCAACGTCAAGGCAGACGAAGCGCTGCGCATTGGTCTGGTCAATCGCACGTTCGCCGGTCTGCCTCAGTTGTTGGACGGCGTCTTCGAAATCGCCCGGGAAATTGCCGCCAAGTCTCCCATCGCCATCAGCGGCAGCAAACGCATGATCGGTTATATGCGTGATCACAGCGTGGACGACGGTCTCGAATACGTTGCCACATGGAACGCTGCCATGTTGCAATCGGCGGACCTGAAGCTGGCGATGGTTGCTCACATGGGCAAACAGAAACCGGTCTTCGATAATTGACCGGCGAACCCGATCTTCGCCGACGCCTGTCGCCGTCGAGCCTCGCGTGCAGAGCCTCGGGCGGTACAGGTCGCTGACTAGAGGAGTGCTTTCATGACACGCCCCAGGCGTTGGACCACCGCTGTGCTGGATACACAGGCGGCAGGCGGGTGGGCCGTGGTCCACAGTGATCAGGGTTTTATGCGGGACGACAACGGGGTGATGTTCCCCCGCGAATGGTTAAAGCGCCAGGAGCTGCCGCTGATCAGCGAACACGGCATTGGGCATTTCGACGGTGAGCCTGTCTACGTGCAGGTTCTCAGGCATCCGGTGGAACTGGAAGGCACGAGTTGGCAGACGTTGCGCCAGTTCATGCTGGCCGACGACGCCGATGTCTTTCAGAAGCTCGGCTATGCCGCGCAGATCAGCACCTGGGCGCGCGAACATCGGTTCTGCGGCAGTTGCGGTCAGCCGATGCAGCAAGTGCCGGGTGAGCGCGCGATGTACTGCAAGGACTGTGACCTGCGTTCGTACCCGAGAATCTCACCGAGCATGATTGTGTTGATCACCCGTGGCGATCAGGTGTTGCTGGCCCGTTCGCCGCGCTTCGTGCCGGGTGTCTACAGCACGCTGGCGGGGTTCGCAGAGCCTGGCGAGTCCGCCGAAGATTGCGTGCGGCGTGAGGTCATGGAAGAGGTGCAGATCAAGGTCAAGAATATCCAGTACAAGGGCAGCCAGTGCTGGCCGTTCCCGCACTCGATGATGCTGGGCTTTCATGCCGAATACGACAGTGGCGAGATAGTGCCGCAGGTGGACGAGATCGAGGACGCGCAATGGTTCAGCATCCATGACATGCCGCCATTACCAGCCAGCCGCTCTATTGCGCGTTACCTGATTGATCTGTATCTGGCCCAGCGCTTTGGCTCAGTGGAACCAGTGCTGCCAGGCCAGGCGGACGGTTAATCCCAGTACGACGGTGATGAAAACAGGGCGGATGAACTTCGCGCCGCCCTGAATGGCCGTTCTGGCGCCCAGAAAAGCGCCGACCATCAGGGCTGAACCCATGCAAAGGCCGATGGCCCAGTCCACGGACCCGTTGATCGCGAATATCGTCAGCGCGGCCGCGTTGCTGACGAAGTTCATGCTTCGCGCCACGCCGCTGGCCTTGACCAGATCGACCGGGTACATCAGCAACGTGCTCACCGTCCAGAACGCACCCGTGCCCGGGCCTGCTACGCCATCGTAAAACCCCAACCCGAGGCCTTGCGGCAGTTGCCATTGGGTCTTGATCGGCGCGTTGCTGTCCAGCGGCGCCTTCGGTGTTCCACCAAACAACAAATAGAGCCCGCAGCCGAATACGATCACCGGGAGCATCTGGTTCAAGAGCTCGGCCGGTAGATAATGCGCGACCACTGCACCGATCAAGGAACCGACCGCAGTGCCGATCAGCCCGCGCTTCCATTGCCCGGGGTGAAACAGCTTGCGCCGATAGAACGTGAACCCTGCAGTCGCCGAGCCGAAGGTCGAGCTGAGCTTGTTGGTGCCCAGCACCAGATGCGGCGGCAGGCCGGCGGTGAGCAGGGCAGGGGTGGTCAATAGACCTCCGCCTCCGGCAATGGCATCGATGAAGCCGGCCACGAAGGCGACGAGGGCGAGTACCACGAGCGTGGTGGGTTCAACGGTCAGTTCAAACGGCATGGACATGGGCTTACTGGGCAGTCAGGCAGAATGGCTGCCCGGAAGCGCGGCATTCTACCTGTAAGCCGAAGCGTATTGCAGAGCGATTCAATCTGTCAGGACGAACACCTTAGCTGTGGGAGCGATTTCATGCGAGAGGCCGGTACATTCGACGCAAATGCATTGACCATCAAACCGATTCGCGAATGAATTCGCGCCCACAGGGGGATGCATTCCCATACCGATTCCGGGGGTTGCGGGCTATCGCGGGTTCAAATATCCGAAACCTTCACCCAGCGCATCTCTTTCGCTGCCACCCGAATGGCGGTTGCCAGGCGCTCTACCTCAAGCGCTTCGGCGAAATCAGGGCCTTCGTTGCCTTGTCCGCACAGCGCCTTAATCAACGCATGCACTTCCAGTGTTTTCAGTTCGTTGTAACCCAGCTGATGCCCGGGCGCGGGGCAGAAGGCGGCATAGCCTGGTTGCGTCGGCCCTGCCAGAATCCGTTGAAACCCATCGCGACCCGGTGCGCCAGCGCGATACAGCCATAACTCGTTCAAGCGTTCCTGATCGAAGGAGAGCGTGCCCTTGGTGCCGCTGATCTCGAAGCTGAGGTGGTTTTTGTAACCATGCTTGAGCCAACTGCTGCCAAACGTGCCGCGCGCACCGTTGGCAAAGCGCAGCAGGGCGTAGGTCTGATCGTCGATGGCAATCGGACGATTTTCCTGACTGCCGAGCGTGGCGGGGCGCTGTGCATGAACGGTCTGGGAGTCTGCGCAGACCGCCTCGATATCACCCAGCAGGTAGCGGGCCATGGCCAGCAAATGACTGCCGAGGTCCGCCAGCGCGCCACCGGCATGGGCCTGTTCGCAGCGCCACGACCAAGGGTGCTGTGGATCGCCCATGAAGTCCTCACTGAACTCGCCCTGAAAGCTCACGATCTCTCCCAGATCGCCGCTCTCGATCATCTGCCGGGCCAGTCCGATCATGGGGTTGTGCTGATAGTTGTAACCGACCCGCGTCACCACACCAGCGGCCTTCGCTGCACGTTGCATTTCTCGCGCCTGTTCGAGGCTGACGGCCAGCGGTTTTTCGCAGTACACGGCTTTCCCCGCCCCGATGGCGGCCATGGCCATCGGGAAGTGCAGGTGATTGGGCGTCGTGATCGCCACCAGTTGCACCGCAGGATCGTTGATCAGCGCCTCCCAACTGGCGTGGCTGCGATCAAACCCCCAGGACCGGGCACACTGCTCGGCGCGCGCGGCATCGGCATCGGCCAGCGCAGCGAGTTTGAGGTTGACCGGGAGCTCGAAGGTGGTACGGGCATTGTGAAAAGCCAGACCGTGCGCCCGGCCCATGAAACCAGTGCCGATCAGGCCGACACCAAGATCCGGAAGAGACGATTCGCGCATAACAGCGTGTCCTTGAAGGAATGTTGTTGTGCGGAAAATGTATTCGTTCGGCGGGCGGGATGGAATCTTTATTCCATCAGAAAAGCCTCACATTGACCTCAGTCTGAGAGGCAGTCAGGGATTGAGTAGGCTTGGAACACCTTTGGGAATTGGGGTGACGCTGATGTTTTGGTTTGTCCTAACGTCCAAACTGTTCCGCCTTCGTGAACTGACCCCCGAAAGTTGGACAAAATTACTGACTCATTACCTGCTTTCGAAATTGCACCGGACTGAGGCCGTTGAGCGTCATGCTGATCCGCTCGTGGTTGTAGTAATGGATGTACTCGTCGAGCCCGGCCTCTAATTGCTCAACGGTGTCGAAGCGCTCAAGGTAAAAAAACTCGCTCTTCAGGGTACCGAAGAAGCGCTACATCACAGCGTTGTCGTAGCAGTTCCCTTTGCGAGACATGCTTTGTTGAAGGCCTATTTGGGCCAGCCGATGCCGGTAGTTGAGCTGACGATACTGCCACCCTTGGTCCGAGTGCAGCAACGGAGTCTGTCCTGGACCCAGTCGTGCCACAGCTTTTTCCAGCATTTTTGACACCAGTTCAAACACCGGCCGCCTGCTGGTCTGGTAAGCCACGATCTCTCGGGTACAAAGATCCAGCACGGGCGACAGGTACAGCTTTTGCCCGTTGACCTTGAACTCGGTGACATCGGTTACCCATTTCTGGTCGGGAAGGTCGGCCTTGAATTGGCGCGCCAACCGATTAGGCGCCGTCTCGCCCTCAGGACCTTTGTAGGAGCGATATTTCTTGATCCTGACCAACGATTTGAGCCCCATCATCTGCATCAACCGCTGTACCGTCTTGTGATTGGCATGTTCGCCTATCTGTCCCAGGACCGCAGTGATACGGCGATAGCCGTAGCGTCCCTTGTGCTCTTCATAAATGCGTCGCACGTGAGCCTTGAGCCCGGCGTATTTATCGCGGGCAACTGCCTTGGCCTGATAGTAGAACGTGCTTCGGGCCAGGCCAGCAGCACGCAACAGCCATTGCATCGAATGCTCATGCCTTAACCCCTGGATTATTTGCGCTTTTTGGCTCGCGCTGCATTCTGCTCCCGGATCAAGGCATCGAGCTTTTTTAAATAGGCATTCTCCGCTCGCAGGTAACCCAGCTCATCGAGCAGTTCCTGACGAGTACGCTCGTCATCGTCAGGGCAGGACTGTAGAGGTGTTTCAGGCGGTTTTTGAGGCATGGCAGGTTCTCTCTCGCGATGCGGTTTCAGCGCATTGATCCCTGCGGCATGATACAGCTTCCTCCATTCCCCGACGCAGTTCTGCCCGCGGATGCCAAAGAGGATGGCGGCTTGCTGGTCCGACAATCCATCCTGATCAATGCGCTGTAAAACATTGAGTTTGAACTGGGCGTCATAGCGGCTGTATTGCTTGGCAAGGCCGGGCAGACCGTGTTGCTGATAGCTGCGCACCCAGCGCTGCAGGATGGAGTGACCGATACCATTTTTGACTGCAACCCCGTTGGTGCTGCTGCCGGCCAGGCATTGTTTAACCAGCTTGAGTTTGAAGGCTGGATTGTACTTCGTCATGACTGTCCCCTCGGTTGGACTGGGTGTCCAACTTTCGGGGGTCAGTTCATGTCAGGCTCCTGGTTTGGCGACTCCTTCGTCGTCGTCCCCTCACTCCGGCGACGCTCCGTGGGCCCGCGCCGAACGGACATCCATGTCCTGACGGCGCTCTCGCGGCATCCATGCCGCTCGACCCACTCCGCGCCGCCTGCGTTCAGCCTGCACCCAAGTCGCGTTTTGTGGTGTCTGGCCTGCTGCGGCATGAAGATCAAAAGCCACAGCGCGCTGTGCGCTGTTTAGACTCAACACCTCAATCTTTGAATACACATAAACCCTGTGGGAGTCAGCTTGCTGACGAATGCGGTGTGCCGTTCACCTTTGATGAAACTGGTTGACTCCCATCGCGAGCGAGCTGATTGTTCCCACGCTCCGCGTGGTAGCACATTCAAGGACGCTCCGCGTCATCTGTGATGTCGCGTATGCTGTCAGGCTCTGCGACCCTCAAGAAACGAACTGATACCACGGGTTTGAGACCATAGAATTTTCCTCAGTCGACCGTCGGTGTTATCGATTCATGTTCAGGACAAGAACCCACCATCCACATTCAGCGCCACGCCGGTTGTGTAGCTCGACGCATCGCTGGCGAGGTACAACACGGTGCCTGCCATTTCACTCGGCGCCGCCACGCGCTTGAGCGGAATCTGCTGCAGCGCGGTATTGAGGATTTTCTCGTTGCTGACGAGCGCCGAGGCGAATTTGGTGTCGGTCAGGCCTGGCAGCAGCGCGTTGCAGCGAATACCGAACTGCGCGCACTCCTTGGCGAAGACCTTGGTCATGTTGATCACGGCCGCCTTGGTCACCGAGTAAATGCCCTGGAATGCACCCGGTGATACGCCATTGATCGACGCCACGTTGATGATGCTGCCGCCGCCGTGCTCGCGCATCAGCTTGCCCGCTTCGACCGACATGAAGAAATAACCACGGATGTTGACGTCGACGGTTTTCTGGAAAGCGCCGAGGTCGGTATCGAGGACGTTGCAGAACTGCGGGTTGGTGGCGGCGTTATTCACCAGAATGTCCAGCCGGCCAAACTCTTCACGAATGCGCGCGAAGACGCCGCCGATCTGTTCCATTTCGCCAATGTGGCAGGCAATTGCCGTGGCCTTTCCGCCGTCGGCAATGATCGCGTCGGCCACATGCTGGCAACCTTCGATCTTGCGGCTGGAGACGATCACATGGGCGCCTTGCTGGGCGAGCAGTTTGGCGATGGCCTCACCGATGCCGCGGCTGGCGCCGGAAACGAAGGCGATCTTGCCGTCGAGGTCGAACAGTTGGGTCTTGGACATGTTGTCTTCCTTATCGTGTCGCAATCTGGGAGTGTCGTGTCAGAGGCTGGAGCGGTCGATCACTTGCAGCGCCATGCGTTCCAGCAGCGTATTCATGTGAATGAACTGCGCGAAACGTTTGTCCTGAGTCTGGCCGTGGAAAAAGCGATAGTAGATCTGCTGCACGATGCCCGCCAGGCGAAACAAACCGTAGGTGTAATAGAAGTCGAAGTTGTCGATGCGGATGCCCGAACGTTCGGCGTAGTAGGCAACGAACTGCTCACGGGTCAGCATACCCGGCGCATGGCTGGGCTGACGGCGCATCAATTGCACCGGCGCCGGGTCGTCGGCCTGTATCCAGTACGCGAGGCTGTTGCCAAGATCCATCAACGGATCGCCCAAGGTGGTCAGTTCCCAGTCGAGCACCCCAATGATCTGCATCGGGTTGTCAGGGTCGAGGATCACGTTGTCGAAGCGATAGTCGTTGTGCACGAGGCTGGAGTGCGGATGGTCCTCAGGTTTTTTCTCGTCCAGCCAGCGCGCGACTTTCTCCCAACTGGGCGCATCCGGCGTGCGGGCCTTTTCGTAGCGCTCGGTCCAGCCCCGAATCTGCCGTTCGACATAACCCTGTGGCTTGCCCAGATCGCCCAGACCGCATGCGGTGTAGTCGACTTGATGCAGTTCCACCAGTTTGTCGATGAAACTTTTGCACAGGGCTTCGGTTTGCGTGGCATCAAGATTCAGTTCGGCAGGCAGCTCAGCGCGCAGGATGATGCCCTTGACCCGCTCCATGACATAGAACTCGGCGCCGATCACCGATTCGTCGGTGCAGTGCACGTAGGCCTTGGGGCAATAAGGAAAGGCGTCCTTGAGCTGATTCAGAATCCGGTATTCACGGCCCATGTCGTGGGCGCTTTTTGCCTTGTGCCCGAACGGCGGGCGGCGCAGGACGAACTCCTGTTCCGGGTACTTGAGCAGGTAAGTGAGGTTGGAGGCCCCGCCCGGAAACTGACTGATGTGGGCGGTGCCGCTCAGGCCTGGAATATGGGTTTTCAGGTAGGGATCGATCCGCGCTGCGTCGAGCTCTTCGCCGGATCGAACCTGGGTGGACTGGTCGGTTAGCGCCATGCTTATCCCTGCTGGTTATTTTGGATGGCCAGGATCATTGGCTAATCTAATGCGCGCCCGACGCCTTGAACAAGCAATCCATGGCCTTATTGGCGAGCGTGTTACAGGTCGATCAGCCGTTTTGATCAACGGTGGACGAAAACCATCGAGCAAAAAAAACCGAAGCCGCAAAGCTTCGGTTTTGAAGGCGAACGCGCGGTTCGCAGTGGAACGCGCGTCACTGCCTTACGATGGGAACAGGTCGCTCAGTTTCATTGCCAGCATCATGTCGCCTTCGGCGCGCAGCTTGCCGGCCATGAACGCCTGCATGCCGTCGGTCTCGCCGCTGACGATGCCTTCCAGTGTTTCGCCGTCCATCACCAGCGTGACTTGTGCGTCAGGGTTTTCGCCTTCCTGCAGCTCGCAGGTCTTGTCCTTCACGATCAGGGAGAAGTTTTTTGTTTCGTCGATACGAAAACCGAACACCAAGTCCAGGCCCGCAGCGGCTTCAGGGTTGAACTTGGCTTTCATCGCTTGTACGGCATCGGCTACGGAGGTCATGGTGTCATCCTTTTATATGAGTGATTGCAGGCACCTTGCGGGTGCGATTGGCCGGGCTCAGCGGTAGGTGATGAGCTCCGGCGCCTTCAACAGTTGCAAGTGCGCGTGACTGTTGAAGGAAGCCAGGGACACCTCGCGACCACGGAACTTCAAGTGGTTGAGCGAGGTGTTGACGATTTGCCAGTTGAGTTCGAACGCCTGGGGTGCAGGCATTTGGGTGATCAGGTGGAGCAGGGCGGTAATGGTGCCGCCGGACGTGAACACAGCGATGCGATCGCCGGGGCCTGCGCTGTCGAGGATCCTCTCGAGACCCGACTGGACCCGTGCGACGAAGGCCAGCCAGCTTTGCAGCGCGGGAGTGTCGTGTTGGCCGCCGAGCCAGCGCCCGATGATCAGGGCGAACAGGCGCTGGAACTCCGCGCGGTTGTGGGCGGCGTTACGCATGACCTCAAGGGCTTCGGGTTCTTCCGGCAGCATTGCGGGCAGCAGCGCACGAATCACCGCTTCGGCGTCGAATTCATTGAACGCGTTGTCGGTCTCCAGGATAGGGGTTTTCAGGCCGGCGGCGTCCAGTTGGGCCATCGCGGTTTCGGCGGTATGGCGTTGACGATACAGACTGCCGGAAATGCATCGATCGAACGTCAGTTCAAGCTGCGCCAGGTGCGCACCGAGCACTTCAGCCTGGCGAAAGCCGGTGGGCGACAGAACGTCGTAATCGTCTGCACCAAAGGAGGCCTGGCCATGTCTTATCAGATAGATGCTGCCCACGTCCGCGTCATCCCGGTACGCTGAAAGTGATGGGAGGTTATGAGGAGGGTGCAGGGTCTGTCAATAAAAAAACATACGCTTGTTTGAATTGTCCGATTGTCATGTCCTCAGGCCGTCAGGCGCTGGCTCCACGCGGGGCGCGCCGGTATGCTGGGCCCATTCGCGATTCTGTACACGACGTGGGTCAATGAAGGTTGACTCAGGTCTCAGGCATGTAGGCAAAGGAGCTTCTGTGGAGTTTATGTTCGATTACGCCAGCTTTCTGGCAAAAACCGTCACGGTGGTCATCGCGATCGTCGTGGTGCTGGTGGTCATTGCATCCATGCGCGGCCGGGGTCGTCGCGGCGCTGGCGGTCAGCTGCATGTGACCAAGCTCAATGACTTCTACAAGGGTCTGCGTGATCGTCTGGAAGGCTCGCTGCTGGACAAGGCGCGGCTCAAGGCGCTGCGCAAGTCCCAGGCCAAAGACCTGAAAAAAGAAAAGAAGCAGGCCGACGTCAAGCCGCGCGTCTACGTGCTGGATTTTGACGGTGACATCAAGGCGTCCGCCACCGAAAGCATGCGCCACGAGATCACTGCGGTGCTGAGCCTGGCCACCGAGAAGGACGAAGTGGTGCTGCGCCTTGAAAGCGGCGGCGGCATGGTCCACAGCTATGGTCTGGCATCGTCGCAACTGGCGCGGATTCGTCAGGCCGGTATTCCGTTGACGATCTGCATCGACAAGGTGGCCGCCAGCGGCGGGTACATGATGGCGTGCATCGGCAACCGCATCATCAGCGCGCCGTTCGCCGTGCTGGGTTCCATTGGCGTGGTGGCACAGTTGCCGAACGTCAACCGGTTGTTGAAAAAGCACGACATCGATTTTGAAGTGCTGACCGCGGGTGAATACAAACGCACGCTCACCGTGTTCGGCGAAAACACCGAGAAGGGCCGCGAGAAGTTTCAGCAGGACCTGGACATCACCCACGAGCTGTTCAAGAACTTTGTCGCCAGCTACCGCCCGCAGCTGCAGATCGATGAAGTCGCTACCGGCGAGGTCTGGCTGGGTATGGCCGCGAAGGACAAACAGTTGGTTGATGAGCTGAAAACAAGCGATGAGTATTTGTCCGAGAAGGCGAAAACCGCCGAGGTGTTCCACTTGCACTACGCCGAGCGCAAAAGCTTGCAGGAGCGTGTGGGGCTGGCGGCCAGCGGTTCGGTTGACCGTCTGGTGACCGGCTGGTGGAGCAAGCTGACGCAGCAGCGGTTCTGGTAACGCGAACTCCGTTTCTGTAGGAGCGTGGCTTGTCCCGCGATCGGTTGCGCAGCAGCCGTAATAGCTGCAAAGTTGGCAGTCACTGATACACCGCATTTACTTTATTTACTGCCGCTTGCGGCAGATCGCGGGACAAGCCACGCTCCTACATGAAGTGTTCATTGATTCAAATGAAAAAGCCCCGGCTTCTCACGAAACCGGGGCTTTTTGTTGCTTGCTGATCAGCGTCGGGTCAACGACGACGGAACAGCGGCAGTGGCTCGTCGGTCGCCGCCTGATAGGTGACCGAGAAGTCCCGAAGGCTTTGCAGCGCTTCGTATGGGTCTTTGTCGGCACGAATCGCGAAGGCGTCGAAACCGCAGCGATGCAGGTAGAACAACTGGTCGCGCAAGACGTCGCCAATGGCGCGCAGCTCGCCTTTGAAACCATAGCGGTCACGCAGCAGACGGGCGTTGGAGTAGCTGCGGCCGTCGGTGAACGCCGGGAAGTTCAGGGCAATGACCTGGAACTGGCTGGCGTCGTCGCCGATTTCCTCAGCTTCTTCATCGCTGTCCAGCCAGACACCCAGACCGCCATCGCGTGCTTTGAGTGCGTGACCGTGTTCGCGCCACAGAGACAGCGGCACGATCAGGTCGTCGCAGTTGGACAGGCTATCGAACTCGGTGTCCTTGGGCAGCAGGTGCCAGGTTTCGTCGATGACTTCGTTGTTCTTAATGATTCGCTGCATAGACGCGCTCCTTGAAAGGCTCGATGCCGATACGCTGGTAGGTGTCGATGAAGCGTTCGTCTTCGTTACGTTTTTCGACGTACACGTTGATCAGCTTCTCGATCACATCCGGCATAGCGTCCTGTGCGAACGACGGGCCAAGGATCTTACCCAGGCTTGCATCCCGGCTGGCGCTGCCGCCCAGGGAAACCTGGTAGAACTCTTCACCTTTCTTGTCCACGCCCAGAATGCCGATATGGCCGACGTGGTGGTGGCCGCAGGCGTTCATGCAGCCGGAAATGTTCAGGTCCAGTTCGCCGATGTCGAATAGGTAATCCAGGTCGTCGAAACGGCGCTGGATGGATTCGGCGATCGGGATCGACTTGGCGTTGGCCAGCGAGCAGAAATCACCGCCAGGGCAGCAGATGATGTCGGTCAGCAAACCGATGTTCGGGGTCGCGAAACCTTGCTCACGCAGCTCGCCCCACATCGTGAACAGCTGGCTTTGCTCGACGTCGGCCAGAATGATGTTCTGCTCGTGAGAAGTGCGCAGCTGACCAAAACTGTAGCGGTCGGCCAGGTCGGCGATGCCGTCCAGTTGCTTGTCGGTGACGTCGCCCGGTGCTACACCGGTCGGCTTCAGTGACAGGGTCACGGCCGCGTAGCCCGGCTTCTTGTGCGCCAGGACGTTACGCGAACGCCAGCGGGCGAAGCCTGGGTGCTCTTTGTCCAGTTGAGCCAGCTCTGCGCTGTAATCCGCCAGTGCCTTGTACTCAGGGTCGACGAAGTGCTTGGCGACCCGGTGAACTTCGGCCTCGGTCAGCGTCGTCTGGCCACCGCGCAGGTGGGCCATTTCCGCTTCGACTTTCTCGGCGAAGACTTCAGGCGTGAGCGCTTTGACCAGAATCTTGATCCGGGCCTTGTACTTGTTGTCGCGACGACCGTAGCGGTTGTACACGCGCAGGATCGCGTCGAGGTAGCTCAACAGGTCCTGCCACGGCAGGAACTCATTGATGAACGCGCCAACGACCGGCGTACGGCCCAGACCGCCGCCGACCAGTACACGGAAGCCCAGCTCGCCTGCGGCGTTTTTCACCGGCTCAAGGCCAATGTCATGGACTTCGATGGCGGCACGGTCAGAAGTGGAACCGTTGATCGCGATCTTGAACTTGCGTGGCAGGTAGGCGAATTCCGGGTGGAAGGTCGTCCACTGACGCACGATCTCGCACCATGGGCGCGGGTCAACCAGCTCATCGGCAGCGACGCCGGCAAACTGGTCCGTGGTGACGTTGCGCAGGCAGTTACCGCTGGTCTGGATGGCGTGCATCTGCACGGTGGCCAGTTCAGCGAGAATATCGGGAATGTCTTCCAGCGCCGGCCAGTTGAACTGCACGTTCTGGCGGGTACTGATGTGTGCGTAGCCCTTGTCGTAGTCGCGGGCGATTTTGGCCAGCATGCGGGTCTGGCGCGAGGTCAGCTGGCCGTAGGGCACAGCGACGCGCAGCATTGGCGCGAAGCGCTGGATATAAAGGCCGTTTTGCAGGCGAAGCGGGCGGAACTCTTCTTCACTGAGCTCGCCGGCCAGATAGCGGCGGGTCTGGTCGCGGAACTGCTTGACGCGGTCCTCGATGATCCGCTGATCGTACTCGTCGTATACGTACATGGTGGTCCTGTTCTCAGGCGGTTCACTGCTGCTTAGACGGCCGGAAACAGGCGATGCGTTGTCGCGAAAGTCTCAGGCCGCTGAACAAATCTGCGCGCACGGTCGCGCACTCCTGACGGAGCCGGGGGAGGTTACCAGTTTGCGAATATGCGCAAAAGTGATGTTTGAATATATGCAAAGAACCAAAAGTGATAAGCATCACGTCGGCTGCTCATAACCCCACTTGTGATAAGGACACGCCTCGACTTTACTCTGCTCAAGGCCGGGGTCAACCGTCCCGGGCCTGCTTCATCTGCAATCACCAATAAGACTGACAAGAGGCGATGCAATGAGTAACCACCACCCTAAAGTTGCCAAGTCCGACAGCCACGTGGATGCCTGGGCGATCTTTTTCATCATCATTCTCGTTGTGGGGGCCGCTGTTTTCTGGGTCAGCCACCAATAGCGCAAGCACCGCGTCTCCACGTTGGGTACGCCTTACCCGACGGCGGCCGATAGGGTATAAGCGGGCCTGATACGGGTCGGTTGTGTACTTATGGGTGGTGAGGCTTGGTGTCCATGATCAGGTTTTTCAGTGGCTGCCTCATTCTTGTCGTGGGTGGGCTGTGGTTCAGCGGTGCGTGGGCAGCTTCGGTGGTGTTCCTCAACCCCGGATCGGCGCCGGATCCGTATTGGTCCAGCTATTCGCGCTTCATGCAGGCGGCGGCCGACCGCTTGGGCATGAATCTGCAGATCTACTACACCGACCGTGACACGCGCACGCTGCTGACACTCGCCCGCAAGACGCTGCAAGGCAGCGATCGGCCGGACTATCTGGTGTTCTCCAACGAGCTGAACGTTGCGCCGGAGGTGCTGCGCCTGTCGGTCGGCAGCGGGGTCAAGCTGCTCGCGGTCAACAACACCTTCACGGCGGATCAACTGAGCATCCTCGGCGATTTGCGCAGTCGCTACCCGGACTTCCTGGGCAGCGTCGTGGCCAACGACGAAGAGGGCGGCTACCTGATCGCCAGGCGGCTGATCCAATCGCGAGCGCCCGTGCTTCCCGGACAGACCCTCGAGATGCTCGCGTTTTCCGGCACCAACAGCACACCGGTTTCCCTGCAACGGGAAAAAGGCCTGTACCGGGCCTTGGCCGAAAATCCCCAGGTCCGACTTCGGCAGATCGTTCTGGGTGGCTGGCGCCGCGACCGCGCTTACGAGCAGGCGCAGGTGCTGCTCAAGCGTTACCCCAATGTGAGTCTGGTCTGGGCGGCCAGCGACTTGATGGCGTTCGGGGTGATGGACGCCCTGCGCGAGGCGGGCAAACAACCGGGCAAAGACGTGCTGGTCGGCACGATCAATGATTCGACCGCCGCGTTGCAGGCGCTGCTGGAAGGGCGTTTGAGCGTGGTTGCCGGTGGACACTTCACATTGGGTGGCTGGGCGCTGGTTTTGTTGCATGACTACGACAAGGCCGATCAAGAGACCCGTAAGCCCATCGGCACCTGGCGGGTAAGCGCGATGCAGATCAGGGAACGCAGCGACAGTCTCAGCTTCATGCAGGCCAACAGCCGAGACGACTACGGCATTGATGTCCGCCAGTTCACTGAAGGACGCAGCCCGAAAGGCGTCGCTTACCCGTTCGTGCGGGTCGGTGCTGCGGACTGAGTCACGGCACGGCAAAGTGCAGGACCAGTTGCACAATGCCCATCAACGCCAGCGCCAAGATCGCCGTGAAGGCAACGCCCATGATCACGAAGTGCGACGGTTTGCCATGGGTGAAGTCCCGGGCGCGATTCTTGTGGCTCTGCACGCCAAAGGCGGCGGCCATGACGCTGTGCAGCATCTGCCAGAAGGTCGGGGGCTTTTGATCGTCCGGGCATTGGGGTGAATCATCGGATGGCTTGTCCATGGGCCTGCTCAAAAAGAGGAATGGCCCAGTGAAGAATAGACGTCATCTCAATAAAAAAGCCCCGGCGTCTCACGAAACCGGGGCTTTCCGTTTACAGCATCAGCGCGCTGTTACGCGACATCCACCAGAACGATCTCGCTGTCTTCGATGGCGGTAACCCGCAATACCCGCTCATCTTCAACCGCCACGCCGTCCCGCGCTTCGGCACGCAGACCGTTGACCTCGATGATCCCGGTTGCAGGCACCAGGTATGCCCGGCGACCTTCGTCCAGCGTGTATTCAGCCGTTTCACCGGCTTTCAGGTTGGCCGCGACCAAGCGGGCATTGGCCCGGATGCGGAGTTCGATGTCGTCGTCCGCTTTACCGCTGGCCAAGGTCACGAAACCTTCGCGGTTGCCTTTCGGGAACGGTTTGGCGCCCCAGGAAGGTGGAGCACCGACTTCGTCCGGCATGATCCAGATCTGGAAAATGCGCGTCTCTTTCGACTCCAGGTTGTATTCGCTGTGGGCCACGCCGGTCCCGGCGCTCATCACTTGCACGTCGCCTGCTTCTGTGCGGCCACGGTTACCCAGGCTGTCCTCGTGAGTGATCGCGCCTTCACGGACGTAAGTGATGATCTCCATGTCGCGGTGCGGGTGGCGTGGGAAGCCCGTGCCGGCCTGGATCACATCATCGTTCCACACCCGCAGTTGGCCCCAGCTCATGCGTGCCGGATCGTAGTAGTTGGCGAACGAGAAGTGGTGATGAGCGTTCAGCCATCCGTGGTCGGCGCCGCCAAGGGATTTGAAAGGTCGAAGTTGCAGCATGATCAGTTCCTCCATTAGCAGGGCCGGCCTAAGCAGCAGCGCCGCTGGTGATGACTCTTCAGTCGATGGAGCAATCATCTATCAATCATGTATCGATAAAAAGCGTAAGTTTTGCGTCATTATAATCGAAATATTAAATATGTCATAACGGCCTTTTATGCCTCTTTACCTGCACTTGATCGGCTAACTCCATGACCGCAAAGCATTTCGCTGGAGCTCGCGGGCGAATGGGGCGACCATAGGCGCCTTCCCGTTCAACGCTGATAGATGGAGCCCGCGTGTCGCACGATTTTCCAGCCGAGCCGCCCCACGAGCTAACCGCTGACTTGCCCCCCGACCTGACGGCGCCCGAGCGCTTGCCATTCTTCAAGCGGCTGCTGGCGCGGATGATCGGCCGAGGGTTGTCGCGCATGCAGGCCCAGCACGTTCCGTCCTGGAGACAGGGGCATGCAGACGGCTTTCTCAATGGTCACGCCGAGGGCATGGACGAGGGTTACGCCGAGGGTCGTCTGGACGGCATCGAAGAAGGGCGCCGGGTGTTGGTGATCCGCGACACACGTCCTGGGGAACACCGCGGGCCGAGGGTCGACGACCATCTGTTCGATGACTGGCGCCTGCCGCTGACCAACGAGCTGAAAAAGCGCATCAAGGCCGATGTGGCGCAAAAGCTCCCGTCCCATGCCCAGCCAACCGCCGCCCAGTGGAAGATGATTTTCAGTGATACGCCCTCGACCTATGTCATCGCCGGCGCCGGCGCGGGTAAATCGACATCGCTGGTCTTGCGTGTGCTGCTGCTCAATCACTATTTAGGTTTCGAACTGGACTCGATGACCGTGGTGACCTTCACCCGTGAGTCGCGCAAGGACTTCATCAACAAGCTCATCGAGATCATGGGGCTCTGGGGGCACGACCTGTCGCTGCGCCAGGCTCGAGCGGTGGTGCGCACCTTCCACTCGCGCATTCTGCCGCTGGTGCGCAGCTTGCCGGGCTTCGAGCAGCTTCAGGCCTTCGAAAACCTCAGCAGTCAGAATGCCAATCTGTCGGGTGGTGACCTGTTCGGCAACACACTGCTGGACGATGGCGCGGACAGCAACCCCTTCGACCTGCGCATCAACGATGCCCAGCGCCAGCAGATGAACCTCTGCTATCGGGACCTGTACGCCGCCAATCCGCGCTTTCGTGAAGTGATGGCGCCGCTGTATCGGCATTCATTGCAACTGAAGGAACTGGATCGCGATCATCCGGATGTGCAAAAGCGCATCACCGTCATGGGGCTGTCGTCCAAGCGCGATGAAGAACTGTGCGACGTCATCGAGGACCTGTGGATTCGCGCTGGCGCCTGGCCGATTCAGGGCGTCGAGCCGATGCGTCAGACGGTCGAAGTCAGCGGCTTGACCTTTCACGTACACGGCTATGCCGCCGAACTGGACGCCTGGATCGTGCTCGGTTTCGACCCGAGCGAAGACCAGCACCTGCGCCGCCCGGACGCCAAGCTGCCGGTCTGGGCCGAGTGGGTCATCAAACGCACGCTGTTTCAGGCGTTCTGCCGCAAGCCGGTGATCTGGCTCGAGAACTACGAGGCGTCGCGCGGCATGATGCAGTCGCTGTCGGGGGCGGCGGTCGCCGGGCCGGGCTTCGATTACAAGGTCAAAGGTGAACTGAGCGCTGCGCCGTTGCTGGACTGCTTTGTGGCCGCCGCCGGTTTCACCGAAAACCTGGGGCTGGATGTCCCTGATGCCGTGTCGCAGATGAGCTTCTCGGATCAGGACCCGGACCGGTTCTTCTTTGAGGCCTTGAGCCTGTTCTGGAAGGCGTTCGAGGACCATCTGCTGGAGCAGACCCCGCCGGTCATGACCTACAACCGGATGTTCTCGCTGTTTGGTGAAAATTCCCCGGAGAATCTCAAGCTGGTCAACGACGAGGGCTTGCGTCCGCTGTCGCACCTGATGATCGATGAGTTCCAGGACGTCTCGCCGCAAATCGTCTCGTGGATCCGCGCCAGCCTGAGGGAAATCCGCAGCCGTGGCCCAGCGTTGCATGTGGGCCGAGGCGCGCAGCGCTCATCGCTCTTGTGCGTCGGAGACGACTGGCAGTCAATTTACGGCTGGCGTGGCAGCTCGCCGAAATTCTTCATGGAGTTCCCCAAGGAGTTCCCGTCGCCAAGCACCACCAAAGTCATGCTCAGCGACAACTTCCGCAGCCACCAGCACATCATCGACGCGGCCGAACACATCGTGCGCGCTGCACCGGCGATCAGCGGCAAGAAGGCCCGAGCCAGCGGGCCGGTGCAGGAGCTGCTGCCGGTCAACGTGTTCGATCGCGATGACGATCAATTGGTGGCGAGTCTGATCGAGCATTACAACGCGGGTCACTCGGTGCTGCTGCTGTACCGCAAGGGGAGCGAGCGCAGCAAGTTGCCGGAGGCACTGCAATCGGTGATGAATACCGATTATGCGTTGCCGCCCGGCGAGCGGCGCCTTAAGCAACTGACGTATCACAGCTCCAAGGGTTTGCAGGCTGACGCGGTGTTCCTGCTCGGCGACTGCCAGCACCTGACCCAGTCACCGTACAAGAATCAGGTCTACCAGATGGCCGGGCTGGGCAAGGAGGGCGACCTTGAAGCCTTCGACAACGCGCAGAAGGACGAGGTGTTGCGCCTGGCGTATGTCGCGATCACCCGGGCGGTGCGTCATTGCTACTGGTTCATCGACGCGGCGGGCAACGACGACGCGGCCGTGCCAAAAGCATCTTCGCGGATTGCCGGGGACAAAGCCTTCTTCGAAGACCGACGAGGGGCCATGCGCAGCGATGAGGCCACCGTGTAGCCACGCGGTTTGTCGGCGGTGCAGCGGTGGCGGTCGTGAGACCGCCATCGCGCGGGCGGCCCGATTGGGGAGTTAGGGAGCGCAGTCTGAGACCGTGCGCAGGCGCAACAGCTTCGCGCCGTCGACCGGATCGGTCAGCCAATGCCCCGTGACGCCGAACGTCGTGTACAGGCGTTCCGGCGTCAGCACCTCGAAGGGTGAACCCAAGGCCACCAGACGCCCTCCGTCAAGGACCGCCAGACGGTCGCAGTCCAGCGCCTGATTGAGGTCATGAAGGGCGATGACAGTGGTGACGGGTAATTGATGAACCCGCCCGAGGATCGACAACTGTTGCTGGATATCCAAGTGATTGGTCGGTTCGTCCAGCAGTAAAATCTGTGGCCGTTGCGCCAGCGCCCGGGCGATATGCGCCCGTTGCCGTTCGCCTCCCGAGAGCGAATGCCATGCGCGGTGTTTCAAGTGCTCCAGGTTCACGTCGGCCATGGCTTGATCAACGATGTGCCGGTCGACATCGGTCCAGGGGGCGAGCGCTGACAGCCAGGGCGTCCGACCCAGTTCCACGGCCTGCTGCAACGTCAGGTGGTCGCTGGTTTGCGCGTGCTGTTCGACCACCGCCAGGCATTGTGCGATGTCCCTTCGGCGCAGGGTCGACAGGGATTTGCCCCGCAATAGCACGTCGCCCTGGGTCGGCGTTTTCAGCCCGGCCAGCAGCTTGAGCAGGGTCGATTTGCCAGATCCGTTGGGGCCGATGACACCGAGGTTTTCACCCGGCTGAATCGCCAGGCTGACGCCCTTGAGCAGTTGAGCGCCTTTGACCGCGTAGCTCACGTTGACTGCATTGAGCAGAGGCATACCCCCACGGCTGGCCGCGTGAATCGGGTTGGCAGCGTTCATCGGAGGCGGCTCCCACGGATCAAGATCAGGGCAAACACCGGGGCACCGACCAGTGCGGTGATCACGCCGATGGGCAGTACTTGTCCCTTGATCACGGTGCGGGACAGTGCGTCAGCGGCGATCATGAACAGTGCGCCGCTCAGCGCACTGAGCGGCAGCAAACGGGCATGGCGCACGCCCGCGATCATGCGAACGGCGTGCGGGACGACCAGCCCGACAAACCCGATCGAACCGACGATGGACACCATGACCGCGGTAATCAGTGCAGTGGTCGCGATGAGCGTGGCCTGAACCCGGCGCACGGGGATCCCCAGTGACGCCGCCGAGTCGGCGCCAAAGGTGAACGCATCCAGTGAGCGGCGATGCCACAGACAGACCGCCAGCCCGAGCAACACCACGGGCACCGCCAGGCTCACCGACGACCAGCGCACGCCGCTGAGGTTGCCGAGCAGCCAGAACATGATGCCGCGCGCCTGCTCGGCGTTGGCTGAGCGGGTGATCAGAAAGGACGTGAGGGCGTTGAATAACTGTGAGCCGGCGATCCCCGCCAGAATGATCTGGCCGGCCGCCGTCTCGCCGCGAGAGGCGCGGGCAAGCAAGGCCACCAGGGCAAAGGCGGCAATCGCGCCGACAAAGGCGCCGGTCGACAGGGAGACTGCCCCGGCGCCCAGACCGATGACCGCCACTAGGACGGCCCCTGTGGAGGCGCCCGCCGATATGCCCAGCAGATAAGGGTCGGCCAGCGGGTTGCGCAGCAGCGACTGCAAGACGACGCCGGAAATTGCCAGCCCCGCACCACAAGCCGCCGCGACAATGGCGCGGGTCAGGCGGTAGTTCCAGACAATGCCTTCGTCGATGAGGTCCACCCGGTAACCGGCCGCCCACAGCTTGTTCGCCAACACCTGAGCGATGACAGGCAGGCTGATCGACGTCTCGCCGATCGCAACGCCCGCCATGATTGCCAGCGCCAGTACGGCGCTGACCCACAGGCCGTGGCCCAGCCATCGACACACACTCATGCGGTTCATGGCGCAGAGGTGGCGCTTTGAACGGCAGCGCCGAGCTGCTCGATACCGTCGAACAGCCTCACGCTGGATTCCATTGCGCTGGCGTCCATGATCACGATGCGATTGTGCTTCACCGCGTCCATGTTGCGCGTCACCGGATCGGATTTGAGAAACGCCAGTTTCTTTTCATGATCGTCGGCCGGGAAGCGCCGGCGGTCCATGCGAGCGATCACCAGAATCGTCGGATTGGCCTTGGCGATGGTTTCCCAGCCAACGGTGGGCCACTCTTCATCGGAATCGATGACATTGCGCATGCCCAGCGTGTCGAGCATGAAATTGGGGATGCCCTTGCGGCCGGCGACAAAAGGGTCAGTGTCGAGGTCAGGGCTGGAAAACCAGAACACCGCCGAAACGTCGTGGCTGCCATGGTTTTTCGCCTGTTCAACGGCCTTGGCCAGACGCGCCTGATAGCCGGCGATCAGCTGTTGTCCGCGATCCTGTACGTAGAAGATCAGCGCCAGTTGAGCCAGGGTCTTGTACAGCGTCTCGACGTTGAAGGCCGCCAGGCGCGTGCCGTCCGCGCCCACCCGGTTGTTCTTGCCCTCACAGTCGGACGGCAGGATGTAGGTCGGGATGTTCAGGTCGTGAAACTGTTGCCGGGTACCGACTGCGCCTTGAGGTCCGACCATCCATTCGAACTGAACCGGGACGAAATCCGGGCGTTTGCCAACCACCGACTCGAAGCTGGGTGCGTTGTCGGCCAGGCGATCAATCGTATTGTTGGCGTCCTTGAATTGAGGCAGTACGTCGTTGAACCACAACGACGTGCCGATCACCTGTTGGCTGAGCCCCAGTGCGTAAAGCATTTCCGTTGCGGCCTGGCCGATGGTCACGGTTTTTTGCGGTGCCTGGGCGAATGTCAGCGGTACGCCGCAGTTGTCGACCGTCAGCGGGTAATGCGTTGACTCAGCGAGGAGCGGGCTAGACAGCGTCAGACTGGCGAGCAACAACCAAAGGCGGCGCAGCGACATGAGCGGGGATCTCCAGTAAACCTGTTGGCCGAAAGGGCAGGCACTGGAAAGCACATCCCGGCTCGCCGCTGAAAAGACAGGGCAAGTGCAGATCGCGAAAAAGACGCGCACGGGTGTCCTTCCCGGACACCCCGCCGGTGAATGATTGACGCTTGCCGGCAGGTCTCCTGACTGGCGCGTCCTCGCCCGGCTTCAGCCTTCCCGGTTTGACCCAGTGGCATTCTTGAAGCAGGGCTCAGCGCCTACAGTTGCGGGGACAGTTCCGTTTGAGCCTGGCAGAGCAGGGCCCGTGGATTCCCTATTAATTCCGAGTGGAAACCGGCGGCGGGGATACTAAACGATTCGCTGGCATGAGGCGAATGCACCGCCGGTCTATCGCTCACCGACGCTTCAATTCTGCAGACGAAACGGCCAGCCAACGACGCTCTTCGGCCGCGGCGTGGCGTAGGTGCGGACCTTCGAGGTCTTGAGGCCCAGACGTACCAGCGATTCGGCCAGTGCCACGGCCGCTGTCACGCCATCAACCACCGGAACACCGGCGCGGTCGCGAATCATCTGATCAAGGCCGGCCATTCCTCCGCAGCCCAGGCAGATCACTTCCGCTTTATCTCGGGTGACGGCTTCAACGGCCTGCTCGGCGATGGCTTCCAGCGCGCGGTCCGGTTTTTCCTCCAGTTCCAGCACGCTCATGCCGCTGGCGCGCACCGAGGCGCAACGCTCGTAGACGCCCGCCAGTTTCAGCCGGTCCTCGATCAACGGCACCGCCCGATCCAGCGTGGTCACCACCGAGTACTTGTGGCCCAACAGCATCGCCAGGCTTGCGGCCGCCTCGGTAATGTCCACCACGGGTACTTCCAGCAGCTCCTGCAGACCTTCGCGGCCGTGCTCGCCATAGCCAGCCTGAATCACCGCATCGTAGGGTTCGTCGTAGGACAGTACCCGGTCCATCACCGCGATGGCCGCCAGGTAGCTTTCGAAGTTGCCTTCCACCGACTCCGCACCGAAGCGCGGGGTCAGCCCGATGATTTCCGTGCCGGGAGACGCAACGCTGCGGGCCTGCTCGGCGATGGTCTGGGTCATCGATTCGGTGGTGTTCACGTTGACGATCAAAATACGCATGGGGGGACGACTCTCGCTTGCGATCAATGCTGGGTGCTTTGCACGGCAATGGCCTGGCCACTGACGTCTTTGAATGTGTTGCGCCGGTCGGCCAGCAACAGGTAAAGCGCCGCGCCAATGGCAGCGCCCATCAGCCAGGAAAACGGCGACACCGAATCGAAGGCCGGGACCAGCGCGGTAATCGTGGAAATGATTGCCGCCGGGATAAACGCCCAGACGGCACGCAGGTTGACCCCGCGCGAGTAGTGGTAGGCGCCGGCCGGATCTTCGGTGTAAAGCTGTGGCACGTTAACCCGTCCTTTGCGCAGCAGCCAATAATCGGCGGTGATCACGCCGTACAACGGGCCGAGCAGGGCGCCCAGGCCCGACAGGAAATACACAATCACCAGCGGGCTGTTGTAGAGGTTCCACGGCAGGATCAGCACCGCCACCGTTGCGCTGAGCATCCCGGCTCGGCGGAAGGTCAGGTAGCGTGGCGCCAGACTGCTGAGCACGAAGGCGGGTGCAACAAAGTTGGCCATGATGTTCACCGCCACGGTGACGATGAGAAACGCCAGGCAACCCAACACCAGGAAAAAGGTGCTCGGAATGCTCTTGATGATGTCCGTCGGGCTCTGGATGATCTGGCCGTTGATGGAGAACTGGGCGCCGCAGAGGATCACGGTGATGAACGCGAACAACAGCACGTTGACGGGCAGCCCCCAAAAATTGCCTTTGCGAATGGTTTTCTTGCAGGGGGCCGAGCGCGAGAAATCGCAGAAGTTAAGGATCAGCGTGCCGTAAATCGCCAGCCACAACGCGCTGCCCGCGAAGATACTGCGCCACATCTGAGCGCCTTCCAGTGGCGTTTTCGTTGACCAGGCGATCTGACCGTTGGCCTGGGTGAACATCCAGATGGCGAGGCTGGCGACGGTGAGCAGGATCACGGGACCGGCGAAGGCTTCATAACGGCGAACCATCTCCATGCCGTACGCAAGAATCACGAATTGCACGGCCCAGATGCTGACAAAGCACAGCCAGCCCAGGGTTGAAAGGCCGAGCCAGGCATCGTGATCGTAGTCGGCGAGCGCCGGGTCCAGGGCAGTGAGCAGAACCCTTAGGACGACAGAGGCCAGGTAAGTCTGAATGCCGAACCACGCGATGGCGATCACCGCGCGGATCAGCGCAGGAATGCGTGCGCCGAATATGCCGAAGCTGATCCGGCTGACTACGGGGAAAGGTACGCCGGTCTTCTGGCCCATGTCGCCGGTCAGGTTCATGCAGAGGTACACCAACGCTGCGCCGATGGCCAGAGACAGCATGATCTGCCAGCCACCAAGGCCCAATGCATAGAGGCCAATGGCGAACGAGTAATTGGCGAGATTGTGTACATCATTGGTCCACAGGGCAAAGATACTGTATCCACCCCATGTTCGGCCTTCAGTCTTGCTGGGCGCAAGATCAGGGTTGTACAGACGGGGACTGAGCGCCGGATGATCGACGGTCGCGGCCTGTGTGGCAAGGGCTGAATCCAGGGTGTTGTCTACTGGCATGTTCAACAATCTCCGGCGCTATTTGTATTTGTTTTTGTATACAGTGCGCAGGCAAGACTATCGGAAATGACAGATGAGTCAACGAGAAGGTTGCAGAAGGGGCAGGCACTGCCTTGAACGGTCACGTGATTCAGGGGCCGTCCAGAGGACGCAAGAGGCAGGCTTGCCTTCCACGGCCTCTGGCCAGCATCAACCGCCCGATTGCATTCAGGGTTTAGCGGGCACCGGCGCTTGTGCGGCGATGAACCCCTGATCCCGCATCGCTTGCCAGAAGCCATCCGGCACCGGGGCGTGAAGCGCGGTGACGTCTTCGATGAGGCGTGAAGGCCGGCTGGCACCGGGAATCACGGCAGCAACCAGCGGGTTGGCGAGCACGAATTGCAACGCCGCCGATTTGATATCGACCTGGTACTGCCGGGCGATTTCCTGAATGTGCGCGACCTTGTCGAGCATCGCTTGCGGCGCCTCCTGATACTCGAAATGCTTGCCGCCCACCAACACGCCGGAACTGTAGGGGCCGCCGATGACGAATTCGGCGTTGTGCTCACGGGCTTTGGCAAACAGACGCTGCAAAGGCTGGTCGTGGTCCAGCAACGAATAGCGCCCGGCCAGCAGGAAGCCGTCAGGCTGCGCTTCGGTGAGGTCCAGGGTCAGTTCGCAGGGTTCGACCCGGTTCACGCCCAGTCCCCAGGCCTTGATCACGCCTTCTTCGCGCAAACGCGTGAGGGTGCGGAAGGCGCCTTTGCGAGCAATGTTGAAATGCTCGATCCATTCGTCGCCGTGAGCGTCCTGCGCCACGTCATGCACGAACACGATGTCCAGCCGGTCGGTGTTCAGCCGTTCGAGACTGGCCGCAATAGAGCGCAGGGTGGCATCGGCCGAATAGTCGGTCACGATCTTGTTTTTCAACCCGTCGCTGAATGGGCCGCTGCGCGCGTCCGGGTCCAGTTCGTCGGAGATCAGCCGACCAATTTTCGTGCTGAGGGTGTACTGGTCGCGCGGCAGGTGCGCCAGTGCCTTGCCCAGTCGCTGTTCGGACAAGCCAGCCCCGTAGATCGGTGCGGTGTCGAAATAGCGAATGCCCTGGTCCCAGGCAGCGTGCACGGTGGCAGCCGCCTCATCTTCGCTGATGTCGCGAAACATGTTGCCCAGTGGCGCGGCGCCAAAGCCGAGGCGGCCGATGATCTTGTCGTGCAGACTCATTGAGGTGTCCTGTCTGGCGTCATGGAGGTCCGGGTGTACGCTGTGCAGCGAGCGCCCGGTGTTGTTTACTGATCGTTGATTGAAGCAGGAGTTCTGGCGGACAGCGGCTGATGCGGTGGAATCCATCGAACGCCGGTTTGCACCCTGGGACGCACCATGCAACTTTTCCCGGCGGTGGGGCTTCCAACGTTTCAGGCCGCAGCGATTATCCGGAATGGGAGGGCAGTAGATGAGCGAGCACATCATCCATTTCCATTGTGGGGTCGATCAGACCAGCACCGAGCATTTCCGCGATCGTTGCCTGGAGGCCCTTGGCAAGGGCGCGACCGGCCTGTTGTTGAACCTGTCCACCGCCGGCGGTAGTACGGCGCTGGGGTTCACGATCTATAACTTTCTGAAGTCTCTTAAGGTGCCGATCCGCGCGCTGAACAGCGGCAATATCGAATCCATGGGCATCGTCATCTACCTTGCCGCCGAGGAGCGCATCGCCTGCCCGCATTCGCGATTCCTGATTCACCCGATGACCTGGTACTTCAGCCAGAGCTCCGTCGATCATTCACGCATGCGCGAATACCTGCGCAGTCTCGACAACGACCTGCAGCGTTACGTGAACATTTACCTGAGCGAAACCGAGGGCGCAGCGCACCCGCTGGACATCGGTCGATGCCTGTCGGCGGAGGAGAAGGTCATTCGTGCCGAGGACTCGCTGGGCTGTGGGATTGCCCATCGTGTCGAGCAACTGCAATTTCCCGAGGACGCGGTCCACTGGACCGTCAGCGGAAGCTAAGCTGAACCTGTTGAACCGGGTCGTGACTGACCCACCTGAACATGAGGAACCTGCCATGCATACCCATTCACCGAAAGACCCGGACACAGCGCCTCAACGTGCCATTCATCCGGCGGAAGAGGGAGTAGAGGTGGACGTTGATAACGATCCGGGCAATGAAGACCCTGGGTCGCAGTTTGACCGAGACGCCACGGTGCCGTTGATCGATCCGGACGCGTGAGGGAGGAAAACAGCGGTAAGCCGATACTGGAAACAAAAGAGCGAGAGCTCTCGCCCTCGCTCGGTTCTCTGATCAGCAGCTAATCAGGATTTGCGGCCTGCGCCACCTTGTGGCATCGAGCCACCTTTTTTGCTCGCGTCATCGCGTTTCACGTCTGACGTTTTTTGACGGTCGTCTGCGACATTGCTGCCACCTGAAGCCTGGCCGCCTTTTTTGCCTGCGTCGGAGGCTTTCTGGCGATCGTTGGCGAAGTTGCCAGGGTTCGATTTTCCGGTGTTAGCCATGATTACGTACCTCTTGTTATGAGAAGGGCGAGTCATGTGGCCCGCACTATGTGGGATGGAACAAGCGGCAGTTGGTTTAAATAATTACGCGCCTACCAGACCAACGGCCTGATGGCACGGTGCTTACAGACGTGTCGGCGCGTTACTGGCAAACCTTTTCCGAGAGATCAATGCCGCCCGTGTGATGGCTCCACATCTCCAGCAGAAAATCCGTTTCTTCGTGCCGCAGCGTGCGCATCAGCGGCAGGTGTCGGGTGAGCAGGGCGTGAGCGTCCGCACCGTGCATGGGACAGCCGTCGATCGGATGCAACCAGTGGCACGCCAGCACCGCCCCGTCCGGTGTCAACGAGGCGGCAAGGCGTTCGATGACCTCGACGAACAATGCAGGCTCCAGGTAATACGCCCATTCGCTGATGACGATCAGATCAAACTGACCCTCGGGCCAGTCGCCCGGCAGGCATCCCTCGACGACCTGCGCGCCTTCGTACTGGCGCAGCCGCGCACGCGCCAACTCGACCGCGCGGGTGCTCATGTCCATACACAGCAACTGGTCGCAGCGCTGCGCCAGACGCAGGCTTAATTCGCCGTTCGCACACCCCGGCTCGAACACGCGCGCGTAGCGCTGACGAGGCAGGGCAGCAAGGGTGAGGTCGCGTTTACGCTGTTCGTACCAGCGGGTGCGAAAGGCCCACGGGTCATCGCTGTCGGCGAACAGTTCGTCGAAATAGTCGGCAGGCAGGCTCACAGGAACACCAATTCGAAAGGTTGAAGCAGTCGCTCCAGGGTGTCGGTGTCAAGCACGGGCGCGGCGCCGGTGCTGACATCATCGTGTAACTGGCTGGCGTGGGCGTTGATTGCCCGGCGCTTGCGTTGCAATTGCGCGTCGCTGAGCATGAATTTGCGCGCTTGCTGCCAGGGAATCCGCGGGTCGTTGGGTTCGGCCCAATGCCAGGCCCATACCGGAATCTCCAGCAAGGTGGCGCCCGTGTTCGCGACGGCCTGCGCAGCACAGTGACCGACGGCCTCATGGTCACAGTGGCCGTCGTGTCGCCACGTAGTGACGACCACGTCGGTCGGGCGCAAATCCTCGGTGAGCAGCGCGATCAAGGCGTCAGCGCGGTCGGCGACCTGACCGTCGCTCATCCCCAGCCTCTGCCAGGCGAGTCGCGGCAGATCGAAGCCAAGGGCGGTGACGGCCCGTTCGCTTTCCCGACGCCGTTCGGTACGCAGGCGCGATCGAGGCCATTGCGCGGAGTCCGGGTGGCTGCCCTCGCCATCGGTCACGGAAATCAACTGCACGTCTTCCTGCCGGTTGGCCATGGCTGCGAGCAGTCCGCCACAGGCCAGCACCTCGTCGTCGGGGTGAGGGGCCAGCACCACCAGTCGCGCTCCCGGTGGGACCAACTCGTCAATATCGATGGGGCGAACGCCGCTCAGCGCCACGCTGTTGCGCCATTCGCTCAACGGTGTGCCGCTGACGCCAAAAGGGGCTGTCTGACTCATAACGACCAATCCTCGGTTGTGCTGTGGGTCAGGAGTTGACCCAATTGCGCCAGATCCCGTTCCGCGTGGCTTTGCCGGATGAACACCGGCAGGTCCACGGCCAGGCGCGCAAAATGCGGATCGCGGCAGAACGGCGTCGCGCCCAGCGCACGGCCGACATGGCGACACACCTGTTCGACGGCCATTTCGACCTGGGCGCGAACCCGTTGCACGGGCAGTCGAGCGTCGTCAAGCGGGTGCGCATCGATCCATGCGGCACATTCCCTTAGGGCTGCAGAGGCACCCAACAGCGCGGCGTCCACCGACCCCAGATGCGCGTCGGCATGCGGATCAGCGCGGCCCTGCTGACGTTGCCGGTGAAGGGATCGCGCGAGCGTGACGGCCGCGCCATACCAAGACGCCGCGATCCCCGCGCCGCCTTGCCAGAAACCTGGACGCTCCAGATAAGCGCCGGATTCTCCGATGCAGTGACCTGTTGCGTGCTCAAAGTGAACATCGACGCTTGCCGTGCTGCCCATGCCCACCGCCTGCCAGCCTCGCGCATCGATGCTGATCCCGGGTTCATTGAGGCGTACAGCAATCAACTGCGGTTGATCCTGTTCGGTCCAGGCGGTGATCAGTGCGTAGTCGATCTGTTGTGCGCCGGAACACCAGGCCTTGGTGCCGTTCAGACGAACGTTATCGCCTTGTCGCTCACTGACGATGACCCGCGCCGTCGGCGGTTCGGCGGCCCAGACACCCCAGATGCCGGGATCGGGAAACGGCTCACCGCCGAGTTCTTGAAGGATGGCCAGTGCGTCGGTATGACCCTCGTAGAGTTTCAGCAACGCCAGGTCAATTCCAGCCACGTGAGCCAACTGCCGCCATCGAACCAATGTTTCTCCACCGCCCGGAAGCGGTAAGCGGTCCAGACCGCGCGCGATGCACACGCGCATCGCTTCGCAGAGTCGTTCGTCGGTCATGGGGGCATTGGGACGGCGGGCGAAAGCGGCCAGCACCGATTCAAGGCCTTCTACGTCATCTCGCATATTCAGTGTCTCCGCCAGGTTCAACGTCGACGCGAGGTGCGTGCGCTGTTCATGAAAGCCTGCTCATGAATGAGGCATCTGAGGGCGGGAGGGGTTCAAAAAATTCGATGACGGCGGCTGCTCTGATGGGGGCTGCTCCGTATGGCAGGTGCGTAATAGCGTATTTCGTCGAGGTCCCTGAAGAACGGAATGCGCCTGCGCGGTTTTGTCGCACCCGGCAGTCCGGCCCATGCGAATGCCATGGGACGTGACAAGGTAGAATGGCCCCCCATGAAATTCGTCCGAACCCACCAATCGCTCATTGCCTGGATCATGTACGGCCTCGTCCTGTTCAGTGGGCTGGTGTGCAGCCTGAGCCACGGGCAGATGCTGCGCGCGTTCAATCAGCTCAGCGCGGGCGTCGACTGCAGCGAGCATCACGAGCGCTCGGGGCACATGGACATGGCGCAGATGGGCGACCACGCCCAATTGATGAAACTGTCGATGACCGATTGTGCGTTTGCCGGCACGGTTGCAGTGTCGCTGGTGTTCTTCATCGGTCTGAGCTGGCTGATACGCCGTACGCATAATGGCGTTCCACGGTCCGATTACCGGCTGCGCAGGCCGCCTCGACAGACCTTTCCCGGAATCTCCCCGCAGGCGCCCTGAGCGCGCGGCGGCAGTAAAACCGGGGTATTTAGCGTTCGTCCCTTCTTCGCCGTTCCCGGCAGGGCGCTCCTGTCGGGGCGAGAAGCGAGACGAGTCAAGGCCGGCGTTGGCGCTGGCTGCTGCTTCAGAGAGTTCGTCACATGAATGATTTACTGACCCGCCGTCAGGTGGTCACGGGTCTGGGGCTGTTGGGCCTTGGGCTTCTCGCGGGTTGCGATGGATCGACCACTGCGCTCGATTTCAAATACGGCAAGGATCTGAGCAACAAGATCATGGGCCGTACCTTCAAACTCACCGACACCCACGGTGAGGTCAAGACGCTTTCCAGCTATCGCGGACTGATGCCGGTGGTGTTCTTCGGCTTCACCCAGTGCCCGTCGGTCTGCCCGACCGCCTTGGCGCGTGCGGTTCAGGCCAAGAAGTTGATGGGCGAAGACGGCAAGACCATGCAAGTGATCTTCATCACCGTCGACCCCGAACGTGATACGCCCGAGATACTCGACGCTTACGTCAAACAGTTCGATCCGAGCTTTGTGGCCCTGCGCGGCACGCTGGAACAAACTCAGGCCGTGGCCAAGGAATTTGGCGTGTTCTACGAAAAGGTCCCGGTCGGCGACACTTACACGATGTCCCACACCGCCACCAGTTTCGTGTTCGATTCGCGCGGTAACCTGCGTCTCGGCCTGTCGCCTTCGCTCTCCGCCAAACAATGCGCGGAAGATCTGCTCACTGTCATGGAGGTCTGCTGATGACTGCTCTGTTTTCCAATGCTGTCCGGGCTGTGGTGGTGTCGCTGTTGGCGGGCGGCAGCCTGTCGGCCATCGCACAAACCAAAGTGGAAGACGCCTGGGTGCGCACCTCTGTGCCAGGTCAGCCGTCCTCGGGCGCGTTCATGCGCGTGACCGCCGACAGCGACAGCAAGCTGCTCAGTGTCAGCTCGCCGGCCGCCAAGGACGTGCAGATTCATGAGATGAGCATGACCAACGATGTGATGCGCATGGGTCCAGTGGATTCGGTGGCATTGCCTGCCGGCAAGACCGTCTCGCTTGACCCGGACGGGTACCACGTGATGCTCATGGGGCTGGTCAAGCAGATCAAGGAGGGCGATCGGGTCCCGCTGACCCTCACGGTCGAGAACGACAAGGGCGTGCGTGAAACCATCGAGGTGCAAGCCCCCGCGCGCGCAATGATGGAAAAGATGGACATGGGCCACGATCACGACGCCATGAAGTGAAGTCAACCTGGAGGTGCCGGTTGCAATGACCGGCACCAATTTTTGGCGCAAATACGTCCTGTCAGTGGACGTTGAAGTGTCAGCTCCACCGCATTCGCGAGCAAGCTCCCTCCCACCGTATAAGCGTCTTCGTCAAATCGTCAGAACGACACGAACCCTGTAGGAGACGTCCGAGGTTACGAGGGCAGCGAATGTGGAGTGTCAGTCACCGTTGATGCTGCTGACCCACCGCATTCGCGAGCAAGCTCGCTCCCACCTTACTAGCGTCCTCCTCAGATCGTCAGAACGACACGGACCCTGTGGGAGACGTCCGAGGTTACGAGGGCAGCGAATGCGGAGTGTCAGTCACCGTTGATGCTGCTGACCCACCGCATTCGCGAGCAACCTCGCTCCCACCTTACTAGCGTCCTCCTCAAATCGTCAGAACGACACGAACCCTGTAGGAGACGTCCGAGGTCACGAGGGCAGCGAATGCAGAGTGTCAGTCACCGTTGATGCTGCTGACCCACCGCATTCGCGAGCAAGCTCGCTCCCACCGTATGAGCGTCCTCCTCAAGTCGTCAGCACGACGCGGACCCTGTAGGAGACGTCCGAGGTCACGAGGGCAGCGAATGCGGCGGGTCATCCAATGGTGATGTCGCTGACCCACCGCATTCGCGAGCAAGCTCGCTCCCACCTTACTAGCGTCCTCCTCAAATCGTCAGAACGACACAAACCCTGTAGGAGACGTCCGAGGTTACGAGGGCAGCGAATGCGGAGTGTCAGTCACCGTTGATGCTGCTGACCCACCGCATTCGCGAGCAAGCTCACTCCCACCATATGAGCGTCCTCCTCACGTCGTCAGCACGACGCGGACCCTGTGGGAGACGTCCGAGGTTACGAGGGCAGCGAATGCGGTGGGTCATCCACGGGTGATGTCACTGACCCACCGCATTCGCGAGCAAGCTCGCACCCACCGTATGGGCGTTCTCCTTACGTCGTCAGAACGACACTGATCCTGTAGCCTCACGCCCGAAACATCCCCACCAGCAGCACCAGATTCAACCCGATGATCAACAGCGCAATGGCGCAGGACAACGTCGTCAACACCGGGCCGGTCACGAAACTCCCCATCAGCTTACGGTCCGACACGAAGCGCACCAGCGGCACGATGGCGAACGGCAGTTGCATCGACAGGATAACCTGGCTGAGCACCAGCAGTTTGGCAGTGCCTTCGGCGCCGTACAGGCTGGTGACCACCACCACGGGGATGATCGCCAGGCCTCGGGTCAGCAGGCGGCGCACCCAACCGGGGAGTTTGAGGCTAAGAAAGCCTTCCATGACGATCTGCCCGGCCAGCGTCGCGGTGACCGTGGAGTTAATGCCTGACGCCAGCAGCGCCACCGCAAACAGCGCTGAAGCGATCCCCACCCCCAGCATCGGCGACAGCAGGTGATAGGCCTCCTCGATTTCCACGACATCGGTCTTGCCGGCCTTGTGAAACACCGTCGCGGCAGTGATCAGGATCGCGGCATTGACGAATAACGCCAGCGTCAGGGCGATGGTGCTGTCGGTGACCGCCCAGCGCAGGCCGATCCGGCGGCCTTCGTCGGTGCGTGGGTAAGCACGGGTCTGGACGATGGAGGAGTGCAGGTACAAGTTATGGGGCATGACCGTTGCGCCGATGATGCCGATGGCCAGGTAAAGCGCAGCCGGGTTGGTCACCACCTCAGTCTTGGGGATGAACCCGGCAAACAGCTCGGCCATGTCTGGACGGGCAAGGACCATCTGGATCGCGAAGCAGCCGAAGATGATCAACAGCAGCGCAATGACGAAGGCTTCCAGCGCCCTGAATCCTCTGCCCATCAGCAAAAATATGAGGAAGACGTCGATGGCGGAAATCACCGCGCCCCACACCAGTGGGATACCGAACAGCAGGTTCAGCGCGATCGCGGTACCGATGACTTCAGCCAGATCGCAGGCGATGATCGCGATTTCGCAGGCGATCCACAATGCAATGCAGACGGGACGGCTGTAACGTTCCCGGCACGCGCGGGCCAGGTCCCAGCCGGTCACGATGCCGAGTCGGGCAGACAGTGCCTGCAAGACGATCGCCATCAGATTGGAAAACAGAATGACCGAGAGCAGCAGGTAACCGAATTGCGAACCACCCGCAAGGTCCGTCGCCCAGTTGCCCGGGTCCATGTAGCCGACGGCAACCATGTACCCAGGACCGGTGAAGGCCAGCAGGCGCTTGAACCAGTTCCCGGTCTTGGGCACGGCAACACTGGCACTGGGCATGCCGCCGCCCAACGTGTCGTCGCCGGGATTGGCCCGGTTCTTTATCGGTTGCATCAGTCGCTGTCCCGCTCAGGTGAGGGCCGCCGTGCACACGGAGAGAGGTGCCGCTGCGCGCAGTGTGCGTAGCTTCGGTTGCGTAGCTAGGGTTAGCCTAATAACGTTTGAGCCGCCAGTGAATTTAGATAATCGCCAAAGCCTTCCTTGCACCGGCAATGCTTGCGCGCGCTGGTCACGACACTGTTTCGCGCGGTCCACACAATCGCCGCGCCGGTTCGCTCCAGATCTTGAACAAGGTGCACGTCCTCATGGGCCTTCAGCGCCCTGAACCCTCCGGCACGTCGGTATGCCGCCGAGGACACACCCAGGTTCGCGCCATGAACGTGTCGGTGTCCATCAACCGGGCGGTACAGCGCGTCGTAACGCAGGCGGACCTGTTCGGAGTGTTCGGACCAGTCCCCCACCTCGACGATTCCGCATACGGCATCGACCCCGAACGCCACCTGCTCGGAGAGCCACGCATAGGGCACCACGGTGTCGGCGTCGGTAAACGCCAGCCAGCGGGCGCCTCGCTCGAGCATCAACTGTGCCCCTGCCGCGCGCGTCATGCCCACATTACGGTGTTGGCAGGCGTGCACGAGTACACCATGGCTGCGGGCAATCCGTTCGGAGTCATCGGAACAGTCATCGAGCATGATCAGGATCTCCACCGCCTCGCCCCCCAGGTCTTCGTGACCGGAAGCGGCCACCAATGACTTGATGCAGTCATCCAGAAAGTCTTCTTCGTTGTGCGCGGGGACGATGATTCCAATCATGGGCAAGTCTCATGTCGGGGCTTGCGATGATCGCGTGGGCCTATCTATCTCGACGAGCGAGTGAAACATTGGTTTCAAGTTTTTTCGTTTACGAAGACGAGTTGTCGCGGCGAGGGGGAGAATTGAAGGCAGTTGAAAAAAGTTTGAATTAGTTGCGTTCGAGCCGCTCATACACCGTGAGTGCGAGAGCTCCCCCGGTGGTCTGTACGTCGCTGTCTTCCACCGGGGTTATCGATTCCCCAAACGCATCGACGCCGCTTAAAGCGGCGTCGATGCGTTTTTCGTTTCTGCTTTGCGAACAAATTCGACGGTTCAGGCGGCCTGCAGTGATTTGCCGATGGCTTCGTTGAACGCTGGCAGGTCATCCGGGGTGCGTGAGGTGATCAGCGTCCAGCCGTTGGCCGGGCATTCTTTGACTTGCGTGTCGACCCAGTCAGCGGCGTCGGCGTTCAGCAGATCGGTTCGCACGCTGGGGTAGGAGGTCAGTGTCTTGCCGGCGATAACGCCCGCATCGATCAACAACCAAGGCCCATGGCAGATCGCGGCGACGGTTTTGCCTGCCTTGGCGAACTCGCTGACCAGACGTTGCGCGTCGCGGTCCTGGCGCAGGGTGTCAGCGTTGACGGTGCCACCCGGAATCACCAGTGCATCGAATTGATCGGCCGACAAGCCTGCCAGCGTGGTGTCCGAGGTCACGCTGGTGTCTTTTTCAGTGTCCTGGAGGAAGGTCTGGGCGGCGCCGCCCTTGATTGTCGCGTGCGTCACCGTCGCGCCCATGTCTTTCAGCGCCTGCAGCGGCTTGAGCAGCTCATCGCGCTCGATGCCGGTGTTGGCGGTGATGATCAGAACCTTCTTGCCGTTCAGTTGGCTGCTCATGATGTGATTCCTCTGTAGTGAGATTGCACCCGCTAAAACGGGTGGTGTCGGCTCTCAGAGGGAATCGAAAAAGTGAAGTTCAGCCCGATTGCATCACCGGTATCGGCGTCGATCAGACACGACCCAGAGGCAAGGCCGGTTCACAAGCACTCGCGTGCCGCTTTTTCCAGAGCACTTTGACCGAACGCCGAGGCAAGCGGTGCGCGCTGATACAGGAACACACGGGTGTTGGGGTTGCCCTTGAACACTTCGAGAATATCGTCTTGCGACAACTTGCCGGAGATCAGCAGTTTGTAGTGACCCTTGCCCTCGGCCATCGTGGTTTCAGGCCTCAGTTTTTGCCATTTAGGGAAAACGCATTGGGCATAGTCCGCGGCGGGCTTGGGGGTTTCCAGTTTGACGGAAGGATTATTCGGGGTAGAACCACAGCCCGCCAGGCTCACGGCCAGCACACTTGTCAGCAGTAAAAGACGCATCTATTTCGTCCTGAAATCAGAGAGTGAGATGACTTTAGAAGGCCGCACGCGCTAGCGCCATATCAACTCAACATCATTGATGGTCCATGCCGCGGGCATTCGGAAGTGTTTGTTCTAGTTCGACTTGATACAAAAGGCGAAGTCGGTAAACGCTATCATTTGCGCTAGCACACTTCGAGCCTGTTACGAGTGGGCGCGTATGTTGACGAGCTAATGTCCAAATGAAAAGAGCGCCACCGAAAAAATCCTCGATGACCGTTCGTAGGAGCAAATGAATATTAGCCGCCGTTGGCGTGTTCACCCCAAGAACACCGTCCGGCACTGGATGATCCAGCCGCCGGATCTCACGGTACCTGTGCGCACACGGTCTCTGGGGGCCACACGCTGTTGTCTGCGTTGTCGCGAGATGTGCTGAAGCGTTGATTGCCCTGCGGCAATGGCCTTCGTTTTGCACCGGCTCTGTTTGCGGTTTATGACCAGAACAAGAAGGTGGAGGTAGTTATGCGATTCAAACAAGCAATCCTGGCGCTTGCCATCGGTGGGGTGCTGTCGGCATCCACCGTCCTGATCCCCGATCCGATCTCCCATTCCAGCGCATACGCCAAAGATGGTGGTGGTGGTGGTGGTGGTGGTGGTGGTGGTGGTGGTGGCGGCGGCGGTAATGGCGGCGGAGGCGGTGGCAACGGAGGCGGCGGCGGAAATGGCGGTGGCGGAGGCGGTCACGGTGGTGGCGGCGGAAATGGCGGTGGCGGAGGCGGCCACGGAGGTGGCGGTAACGGTGGTTCCGGCGGCGGCAGTGGCGGTGGCGGCTCAGGTGGTTCCGGCGGCGGCAACAGTGGCGGCGGTGGCAACAGCGCTGGCAACGGTCACGGCGGCAACGACCACGGCAATGATCACGGTGCTCGCGGCGATGACCATGGCAACCACGACGCGGGCCATCGCGGCGAACACGCACAAGCAGGCGATGATCATGGGGGTGTCCACCGGTCTGGAGAAATCGGCGACGACCATGGCGTCCACAGGGCGGGCGAGGTCGGCGATGACCACGGCGTGCACAGGGCCGGCGAAATCGGCGATGACCACGGCGTGCACAGGGCCGGCGAGATCGGCGATGACCGTGGCGTGCACAGGGCCGGCGAAATCGGTGATGACCGGGGCAACCATGCTCTGGGCGAAGTAGGAGACGATCGCGGCAATCATGCCAGAGGTGAGCCAGGCGACAACCGCGGCGGTGCCTGAGGTGTAAGGATCGGACCGGGCGAAGCCGCGAGTGTCGGCTTCCCGGGCCGGTCATGACCCAGTCGAGTCCCCAACATCTTGTGAATTTCCCCATGTCTGCGGGGCCTTGTCCCCGCAGCGAACAACGACCATGCCAACTCCCATTCTTAAATCGTTACGACTTTTTTCGGTGAAAACCGCGCCGTAGCTGCGTCGGCTTGCCATCGTTTTGCCTTTATCACGTCGTGCTTCAACTCTGGCAAGGGATTTGCCCCTTCACCCACTACCTGCAGGCGCTTCTCCGTGCGACGGGCCGCAACAAGCCGTCGATGCGCAGCGCTTAACCAGGGCAGTCGGATGAAACACAAATGCCCCTGTGCATGAGTTGAAGGTGAATCACATGAAACAACCTGCGCGTTTAAAGTTTCCCCCCATCCACGGGTTTCAGCTTTTGCGCGGATCGTCCGCGGTATTGATGGCCCTGACCATGGGTCTGACCGGTGTCCAGGCCGGGCCGATCGACAACGAAGATCAGCCGCCTCCCACCGACCCCTCGGCCTACTACGACCCTCCCGCCGATCCGGCCGCTGCACTGAATAATCTGCTGACACTGCCGGAAGCCAATGAAGGCGCTATCGATCTGCCGAACGATGTAAAAGGCACGCGTGCCACCACGAGGATCGAAAACGTCTTGCCGCCATCGGCGCAAACCAGCTTCAACTTTCCCACCAATGGCAAGCCGAGCCCGTTGTTCGGCGCACAGCCCTTCACCCAGCCGGTGTTGCTGTTCGAAGAGTTTGGCCCGACCAAACTCGACCCGACCGCCTCGCCGTCGCTGATCCCGTTCCCGGTGCCGACCCTCGGCCCAGGCCCCGCGCAGGATCCTACCAACGTCGCTCGCAGCGGTCCTTCGCCTGACGCACTGGCAGCGTTTCTCGCGCAACCGGGTCTGACGCCGTTCCCGACGCAGTTTGCCAACTCGCTGGACCGCAACCCGTGGCAGGCACAGATTCAGGATTTCCTGAACCGTCGCGTGGACGCGCCCGCCGAAGGGCGTCCGCCAGGAAAAGGCTGGTCACATCAGCGCTGGAATGAGTTCTACCCGCAGATCGCCTACAAGACCGTGCAAACCGGCGCTCATTCCAACAGTGGGTTTCGGGATCACCTGCAGTTGCACGATTACAAGGGCGGGGAGTGGGGACCTGGCGGGTTGAATTACTACCCGGATGGCAGCACCAACCACGGCGGTACCGCCAGTGGCATCGGCGTGCGTATTCACCCGTTGATGCCGATTCAGGAGCACAACTCGGTGTGGACGTTCGACGGCACGCTGCCGCCCAAACTGCTGATGGTGCGTTACGGCCAGCCTGTGTTGATGCGTCACTACAACGGCTTGCCGATCGATCCGTCGGCCAATAAAGGATTCGGTCTGCACACCATTTCCACCCACGAACACAATGGCCACAACCCGGCTGAAAGTGACGGGTACGCCAACGCGTTCTTCTTTCCGGGGCAGTACTACGACTATCGCTGGCCGATGCAATTGGCGGGTTACGACACCATTAACACCAACGCCAAGGACCCTCGCGCAGCGTTTCCTTGCGCGCCAGGTGAAACCCTGTGGGTCAACGACGATTCACCGGGCCTGAAGACCTGTGATCACGGCACGATCAAAATCCGGGGTGACTGGCGCGAAACCATGAGCACCCACTGGTTCCACGACCACATGATGGATTTCACCGCCCAGAACGTCTACAAGGGCAACGCGGCGATGATGAACTACTACAGCGCCCTGGACCGCGGTAACGAAGCCATCGACGACGGCGTCAACCTGCGTTTCCCCAGTGGCTCGACCCTGGCGTGGGGTAACCGCGATTACGACGTCAACCTGACGGTCGCCGACAAAGCGTGGGATCAGGCCGGGCAACTGTGGTTCAACCCGTTCAACACCGATGGCTTCCTCGGCGATGAAATGGTCGTGAACTGGGGCTACAAGCCTTACCTGGACGTGCGCGCCCGCAGCTACCGTTTTCGCATCCTCAACGGCTCGGTTTCGCGTTACGTGAAGATCGCCGTGGTGCGGGAAATCAAAGGCAACGGCGGTGAGTTTCCTGGTCCGAAAGACTCTGGCGTGTCCTACGCCCGTGTGCCTTTCCACATGATCGCCAACGACGGCAACATCATGGAACACACCGTGCCCTTTGACGGCACCATGGACCTGGACGGTGACGGCGACCTGAAAAACAACTTCGGCATTCTGCCGACCCAAGGCATCGCCGAACGCTACGACATCATCATCAACTTCTCGAAAAACGGCATCAAGGCGGGTGACAAGCTGTACTTCGTCAACGTCATGGAACACGAAACCGGCAAAGGACCGAAAGGCGAAGTGCCGCTGGCAGACGTGTTGTCCGAGAAATACCTGGCCGTCATCAAGCAAGGCAGCAAGGGGCCGCAGTGGGACAAGGGTGATCCGGTGGTGGGCAAGTTCATGCAGATCAACGTCAAGCCTTATACCGGGCAGGACCTGAGTATGGATCCGGTGGCGTACGAGCCGGCCAAACCGGGCAAGCCTGAAGGCAAGACGATGATTCCGCTGACCCTGCACCGCGACAACGCCGCTGACATCGCGCTGTTGGGCCAGGCACGCCATCGCACCTTTATCTTCGGTCGTTCCGACGGCACGGATTCGGTGCCATGGACCATCAAGACCGATGGCGGTCTGGGATTCAACATGGACCCACGCAGACTGTCTGCCGGTATGCACCTGGCCAACGGCCCAGAACCGGCGGGTTATCAAGGCACCGGTACGCTGGAAGTCTGGAAAATCCAGAACGGCGGCAACGGTTGGACTCACCCGGTGCATGTGCACTTCGAAGAGGGGATCGTCCTGAGTCGCGGCGGCAAGGCGCCACCTGAGTGGGAAAAATGGGCGCGCAAAGACGTCTACCGCATCGGTACCGACAGTGGCGACAACGTCGAGATGGCAATCCATTTCCGCGAATTCGCCGGGACCTACATGGAGCATTGCCACAACACCCAGCATGAAGACAACTCGATGCTGCTGCGTTGGGACATCGAACACCCCGGTCAATTCCAGCTGATGCCAACGCCGCTGCCCACTTGGGATGGCGTGGGGTATGTCGCTTCCGCGGCGTTGCCTACCTACCACGACGGTGATGGCAGCGGTCCTACGGTCAAGCTGGCGGCAGCGGTGACCACGCCCAGCAACTCGGGTGGTTCAACGTCGGGAGGTGGCGGCTCGGGTGGGTCGGGCTCTGGCGGATCGGGCTCCGGCGGATCGGGTTCCGGTAAAGGCAAATAGCGATCCGAGGGGTCGGGGAGGGTGACGTCATGTTCCAGATGCTTCGCAGCGCGGCCATTGCAGTGACCGTATCGATGATCGCCATGGTCTGGGGCAGTCTTCCCGGTGTGGCCGGTGAAACACCTTCGGCCACACCGTGGGGGCAAGACTTCTTTCCCAACACGGCATTGATCAATCAGGACGAACAGCCGGTGCATTTCTACGACGACCTGATCAAGGGCAAGGTGGTGGTGATCAACTTCATCTTCACGTCGTGCACCGACTCCTGTCCGCTGGAGACCGCGAGGCTGCGCCAGGTACAGAGGCTATTGGGCGACCGGGTCGGCAAGGACGTGTTTTTCTACTCGATCAGTATCGATCCCGAAACCGACACGCCAGCGGTGCTCAAGCAGTACGCCGCCAAGTTCAAGGTGGCGCCGGGCTGGCAGTTTCTGACCGGCAACAAGGACGACATTGTGGAACTGCGCCGCAAACTGGGGTTGTTCATCGAAGGCGTCGACAACGGCAGGACCACGGACCATAACCTCAGCTTGATCGTCGGCAACCAGACGACCGGGCGCTGGATGAAGGCCTCGCCGTTCGAGAACCCCTACATCCTGGCGGATCAACTGGGCAACAGTCTGCAGAACTGGAAAGTTGCCAGCGAACATCTGGACAGCTACGCGAATGCGCCTGACGTGCGTGCGCCGAGCCTGGGTGAACAGATCTTTCGTACCCGTTGCAGCGCCTGTCACACCTTGGGGCATGAAGGGGAGGAAGCAACCGGCTTGCGGGGCGTCGGACCCGATCTGCTCGGTGTGACCCGTCAACGCGACGGCTTGTGGCTGGGGCGCTGGCTCAAGGAACCGGACGTGATGCTGGCCGAGAAGGATCCGCTGGCCATGAGTTTGTACGAGGCCTACAACAAGGTGGCGATGCCCAACCTGCGGATGGCCGACAATGACATCGCCGAGGTCGTGCGGTACCTGGAGGAGGAGACGGACCGTCAGCAGCCGGTGACTCACATGGCAGGGGATGACCTGCATGCCGGGCACGCAGGTCATGAGGGGCATCATATGCAATGAGCTGTTTGCCTGGAGGGCCGTTGCCGGTCTGCTCGTTGTTGTTCGGTTTTAAGCGTTCATCGCGCACTGCTCGTTGACATTGCTCGTTTAGCGGATAAAGTGAGCGTAAACGAGCAATCGAGCACTGGGTGAATAAATGTCAAACCAACTGCAACGCGCCGCCTATTCAGTCCTCCTGCCAGCGTTTTCCGGACTGGAACTGGACGACACCGTGCGCCGTTATCTAAGCCGGGGCGGGGTGTCGATCCTGCTGGGTGAGACCCGCGATGAGTACCTGGCGCGCAACATGAGTTTCGAGCGGCGTCGCTCCGAGACTCATGCGCACTTCATGGGCATCGCCGAACAGGCTGCTGCCTGCGCGGACTCGCCGGTGCTGGTGGCAGTGGACCAGGAGCTGGGCGGCATCCAGCGCCTGCACCGGCTGGTGCCTGGCATGCCGTCGGCCGATGCGCTGAAAGGCATGAGTGCCGATGTGATTGAAGCGCGCAGCTACGAGATGGCCAGTTCGGCGCGGGTCATGGGTGTGAATCTGTTCCTGGCGCCGATTGTCGATGTGGTGACGGGCGTCAATCCGTGGTTGCACCATCGTAACCTGGGGCCAGACCCGGCCGAGGTCTCGCGTATTGCCTGTGCGTTCATTCGCGGCGTGCAGCGGGCCGGTGTCATTGCAACCGCCAAGCATTTCCCCGGTCATTACCAGACCGAGCACGACCCAGCAGTGGCGCGCGCAACCGTGCCCGGTCCGGTTGACGCGCTGGAGGATGGCCTGGATGTGTTCCGTCAGGTGATTGCGGCGGGCGTTCAGGCCGTCATGCCTGGACCGGCGGTGTTTCCGGCGCTGGATCCGTCGCAATCGGCAAGCACCTCGCAGAGAGTCATTGGCCTGTTGCGTGACACGCTCGCATTCGACGGCCTGATCATTTCCGATGACCTGGATGCAGTGTCGATTCTGCGTGACAACAGCATCACCGAAACCGCCGTGACCGCCTTGAAAGCGGGCGCGCACCTGTTGCTGGTGTCGAGCGAGTCGGGTCTGGACGGCATTGCCCAGGCAATCGTTGATGCCGTGGAAAACGGCGAGCTGGATCGACAGCAACTGCTCAATGCAGCGAACAGGGTCCGCCATCTCGCGCAGTCTTCCCGAGCGCAGGTCGAGTCCGGTTTGTATGTGTCGTACCCGATTTCCGGCGGTCATCTGACCCGTCGGGTGCCGCTGTGAACGAGGGGCAGCAAGACACCGGTTTGCGGTAGGCAGGAGCAGGGTTGCGCTGCACAATGCACCCACGCCAAAAGACCTCACCTGCCAAGAGTCTGCTGCCCATGTTCACACCTCTTACCTATGCACACCTGCTGCAAGTCGCTCGTCGTTCCAGTGCCGTGACTCAACCCTGTGCCTGCCTGGCCAAATCCTTCGCGGGATGGGAAGGGCTGCCGGTCTCGATCAAGGAGAGGCAGTTGCGTGAAATCGGCTCCTTGATCGCCGCCGAGGAAGAAGACCTGACCCTGAATGAATACCACCCGGGCGGGACCTCTTATTGGTCCGAAAAGGCGCCCATCGCTCCGCAATTCTTTCCCTACAACCGCTGCAAAGTCTGTGAGTGCGTGGACTGCGGCCGCGTCTATTTGCGTTACGCGGAAGCCGGGGCCTACCACATCGAGCAGCGTATTCGCAGCCTGGATCCGGCACTGATGGTCGATGTGGCGTTCGAAGGGGTCGGGCGTGCCTGAGGTTGCGTGGCGTCGCTCAATTTGACGCGCCGCTCTTCATTTGTGCTCCGCCAACGCAGGCTTTAACCTTCGCGGCATGCCTTTCACCACAAAAGGAAACGCCTGATGAGTTGGTCAGCGAAGCAGTATTCGATGTTCGAGCAGCAGCGCACCCGTCCGGTCCGCGATCTGGTGGCAGCGATCCCGACCCGGGACGTGAAGACGGCGATCGATCTGGGCTGCGGCCCGGGCAACTCCACCGAGGTGCTCGCTGAGCGTTTCACCGGCGCGCAGATTACCGGCATGGACAGCTCCGACGACATGCTCAAGGACGCCCGTCAGCGATTGCCAAACCTGAGCTTCGAGCTGGCTGACATTGGTCGCTGGAACCCGCCGCAGGCGTACGACGTTATCCTCGCCAACGCCTCCTTGCAGTGGGTGCCTGACCATGCGCAACTGTACCCGCGTCTGGTCAGCCGGCTGAATCCGGGCGGTAGCCTGGCCGTGCAAACCCCGGACAACCTTGATGAGCCGGCACACCGACTGGCGCGCGAGATCGCCGCGAACGGCCCGTGGGCGGACAAGATTGCCTCGGTCAAACACCCTGACCGGCATCCAGCGGCCTATTACTTCGAGCTGCTGCAACCGCACTGCGCGGATGTCGATGTCTGGCGTACGACCTATCATCACCCGTTGGCGGGCGGCCATGCCGCTGTGGTCGAGTGGTTCAAGGGCTCCGCGCTGAGGCCCTATCTGCAAAAGCTGGATGAGCGCGAGCAAAAGGCCTTTCTCGACGCGTACCTGATGGCGATCAGTCAGGCCTACCCAGCGCTGGACGACGGCACCGTGCTGTTGCCGTTCCCGCGTTTGTTCATCGTTGCTGTGCGCTGAGTGGAGCTTGCCATGACCGATGCCGAAAGCCCGCTGGCCTCGCGCCTGATTCGCAACTTCAACGACGTGCCCTTGCAGGACGAGCGGCGCGAGCCGCTTTATCAAAGTCAGTCGGCGCGCCTGGGTACGGGCACGGCGGCGCAGAAGCTGGGGGCGTCGGTGGACATCGTTCCTCCCGGCAAGCGTTCATGCCCTTACCACTTTCATTACGCGCAAGAGGAGATGTTCGTGGTCGTCGAAGGCCAGGGCACGCTGCGGGTCGCCGGGCAGATGCTGCCGATTAAAAGCGGCGACGTGATCTTCATTCCTCCTGGCCCCGAATACCCGCACCAGCTCATCAATACCTCGAGCGCGCCGCTCAAGTACCTCTCCATCAGCACCCGAGAAACGCCCGAAGTCTGCGAGTATCCCGATTCCGGCAAATATCAGGCGATGGTAACGATTAACGGGGCCCGGGCATTCACGGCGGTGCATCGTCCGCAAACCCGCCTGGATTATTGGGAAGGCGAGCCCTGATCTTCACACGTTCATGTCCTGTTGTTTGTGTAAGAGCGATTGGTTATAACGATAGATCGTTTCGGTCTACTGTCTTTATAAGAAAGGTCGCTATCCTGCGCGCCAGCTTTTTTTCGCAGTTGCGCATTCGTTAGGCATGACAATGGATTTTGGCAATATAGGTTTCGTCGTTGCAGGTTTGCTGGTCGGGTTCATTGTCGGCATGACAGGTGTCGGAGGCGGCTCGCTGATGACCCCGATCCTGCTGTGGTTCGGAATCAATCCGGCCACGGCCGTGGGCACCGATCTGCTGTACGCCGCCATCACCAAGAGCGGTGGCGTTCTGGTGCACAAAAAGAACGACAACATCGACTGGGGCATCACCGGTTGGCTCACGCTTGGCAGTGTCCCGGCTGCGGGGCTGACCCTGTGGTTCCTCAGCAGCCTGCACACCGCGCCTGAGGCAATGAACTCGGTGATCAAACAGGCGCTCGGTTTTGTGCTGCTGCTGACCGCGCTGGCCATCTTCTTCAAAAAGCGCTTGCTCGTCTTCGCCCACCGTCATGCCGGTGATCACTATCGCCTGAGCGACAAGAGTCTCAATACCTTGACCGTGGTGACGGGCGTGGTGCTGGGTGTCATGGTCGCGTTGACCTCCATCGGCGCGGGCGCGCTGGGCACCGTCGCGTTGTTCATCCTCTATCCTTTCCTCGACACACGTCGACTGGTCGGCACCGAGATTGCCCACGCCGTTCCCCTGACCCTGATTGCCGGGCTCGGTCACGCCAGCATGGGCAACATGAACTGGTCGATGCTGGGCTTTCTGTTGATGGGGTCGCTGCCGGGCATCTATATGGGCAGCCATCTCACGGGCCGAATTCCAGACGCCATCCTGCGTCCGTGCCTGGCCGTGATGCTGATTGCCATCGGCTACAAACTGGCGTTCTGAGTCGGGCCTCGCTGCCCTCGGTTGTAGCCTTTAGGAGACCTGATGGATGGAGATCATCGCCGAGCCCCAACTGATTCGCCTGGTCACAGAACGTCTTGTCCTGCGCCCGGCCCTGGGCGGTGATGCAGCGCAGATCCAGGCCTACAACATCAGCAACCGCAAGCATTTGCAGCCGTGGCAGCCAACGCGTCCTCCGGGTTTTTACGCGATCGAGAACATCATTCGTCGCATCAGTTTCATTGAGCACGAACGGCTCGCCGGACGCGGCCTGCACCTGTTGATCTGTGAGCGGGACAGTGGCGAGTTAATCGGAGAGTGCAACTTCAGCAACATCGTCCTCGGCGTTTTCCAGGCCTGTCATCTGGGCTATTCACTGGCTGAGCATGCACAGGGCAGGGGGCTGATGACGGAGGCGCTGCGCAACGCCATTGCCTACGTGTTCGAGGACCTGCAGTTGCATCGGATCATGGCCAACTATCGGCCCGAAAACGAACGCAGTGCACGGGTGCTGTCAGGACTGGGGTTCCAGCGGGAAGGCTTTGCCCGTTCCTACCTGAAGATCAATGGTGAGTGGGCAGATCATGTGCTGACGGCGCTGGTGAATCCCGTTCAGCTGTAGTGGTCACCTCTCATCAATACGCCGGGGATCATTCGGTCATACGAATGATCCCCGGCGCACGGTGACTCATCAGCAGAGCTTGTCGATAACGCGCAACCCAGGCTCCTTCTGCGCGCTGCCCCATTCACTGCTCAGGGTGTCGAGTACCTGACCAAGGAACTGCTTGTCGGCGGCAGCCTTCTTGCCGACGTAGCCCTGGCCCTTGCGGTACATCTTCAATCGCGCACGCATGTGCGGGTGTTGTTCGTCGAACTGTTGCTCCTCGGTGCACGCACCCAGGCCGTCCATATGCACATCACCTTTCTCACAGACCCAGAGAATATGGCTATCGAGGGAGTCCTTCTGCGCCGCGAACAGTCGAGCCAGTTGATCAATAGTAGGTTGATTGTTCAGATTCATGATCGGATACCCCTTTGTGCCTATTCGTTAATCTATCTGGTTAGTTCAAACGTAATGGCGAATCGTCCATCGATCCGCAGTCCTTTCCATCGCTGACAAACAAGGTCCGTCGGTACACAGAGCCGGTGCCGGGCGTTATGGATGTAGTGGAGAGAAGAGGCTGCTACGGAATGAGTCGATCCAGAGGAGAGAATCAGCGGGCGTCATGAGGACACTGGCGACGATGCGTGGTCGACCACAAGTGTCATGAGGACGTTTCGCCAGCGCTCGGCCTATGGGTCGATCATGCCGGTTCAGCTTCGTCAATCTGCCTTGTGGGCAGCACACATCCAGAGGATGTTCGACGGCTACGTCGAACGGGCCCGGAATACTTTTGCCAGCTCTCCCGATCGGGGAGACGCTTGAACTATGCCGTTACGAAAAAGCTTCGTCAACCATTTTGTAGTGAATATTTTCGCTCGCTACATATTTTGTAGTTTCAATACACAAAGGTCGATTCGTGACTACAAAGTCAGTGAAATCGGGGCTCTTAAAGGCACGGAAAGCTGTCTGGGGAAAATCAACAGGCGCGGAAGATTGCGTGTCAGGGCGAACTCGATACACAGTAACCGGTGCACCTGCCTGCTGACTTAACCCTACCTTTGAGGATGAATATGGATACCCTCGCCATTTCGACCCCCGTACTACCCAGCTATGACGACGTAGTCGCTGCCGCCAGACGCATTGAAGGCCACGCCCACAGGACGCCGGTCCTGACCTCGCGCACGGCGAACCGCGAGCTGGGCGCCGAGGTGTTCTTCAAGTGTGAAAACTATCAGCGGATGGGCGCCTTCAAGTTTCGTGGCGCTTTCAACGCGTTATCGAAGTTCGACGCCACGCAACGCAGGCACGGCGTGGTCGCATTTTCCTCCGGCAACCATGCGCAAGGCATCGCACTGTCGGCTCAACTGTTAGGCATTCCGGCCACCATCGTCATGCCCCACGATGCACCGGCTGCCAAGGTCGCCGCGACGAAGGAGTATGGCGCGACGGTCGTGGTCTACGACCGCTACACCGAAGATCGCGAGGCGATCGGGCGGCAACTCGCTCAGGAGCATGGCCTGACCTTGATCCCGCCTTACGATCACCCGGACATCCTTGCCGGGCAGGGTACGGCAGCGAAAGAACTGTTCGAAGAGGTCGGCGCACTGGACACGCTGTTCGTTTGTCTGGGGGGCGGTGGGTTGCTCAGCGGGTCGGCGTTGGCGACGCGCGCGCTGGCACCCGATTGCAGGTTATACGGGGTCGAGCCCGAAGCCGGGAACGACGGTCAGCAATCGCTGCGCAGCGGGAGCATCGTCAAGATCGACACGCCGAAAACCATCGCCGATGGCGCGCAAACCCAGTACCTGGGCAATTACACCTTCGGCATCATCAAGCGCGATGTCGACGACATTCTCACCGCCAGCGACGCGCAATTGGTCGAGGCCATGCGTTTCTTCGCCGAGCGCATGAAAATGGTGGTTGAGCCCACCGGCTGCCTGGGATTTGCAGCCGCGCGCGCCATGGCGAGCGAACTGAAGGGGCAGCGGGTCGGTGTGATCATCAGCGGCGGCAACATCGATCTGAACACTTACTCCAAGCTGCTGACGCGCTAGCCCTCGCAGCGCGAGCGAAGTGTCTGTGGCGGCCAGCGGCAACGGCTGGAGCGCGTTGCCGCTGACGCGCCGTGCGACGATCAGGCGGACTTGGCCACCCAGGCTTTCTGACGACGGTACAACACCAGTGTTGCCGATAGACCGCAGACTGCAGCGAACATCAGCCAGTAAGCCGGGGAAGCCTTGTCGCCAGTGGTTTGTACCAGGAACGTCGACATGGCCGGTGTGAAGCCGCCGAAAATCGCCGTGGCCAGACTGAATGCCAGTGAAAAGCCTACTACTCGCACGTTCTGCGGCATGACTTCGGTCAGCGCCGCCACCATCGCACCGTTGTACATCCCGAAGAAGAACGAGAAATACAGCAGAACCACCAGCAAGCGTTCGAAGCTGGCCGCTGCCGCCAGCCAATGCATGGCCGGGTACGCGGTGAAGATGCACAGCAGCGAGATGCCCAAGAGCAAAGGGCGGCGGCCGATACGGTCGGAAATCGCGCCACCGATCGGCAACCAGATGAAGTTGGTGAGCCCCACGAACAGCGTCACGATCAGGCTGTCAGTGGTGCTCAGGTGCAGCACGGATTTGCCGAACGTCGGGGTGTAAACGGTGATCAGGTAAAACGTCGTCGTGGTCATTGACGCCAGCAGTCCGCCGGCGAGCACTGTGCGCCAGTTGTCGCGCATCGAGCGGAACACCTCACGGGCGCCTGGGTGATGCGTGCGGGCCTTGAACGCCTCGGTTTCCTGAAGTGAACGACGAATCACGAAGATGAACGGGATGATCACGCAGCCGATGAAGAACGGCACGCGCCAGCCCCACGCAGCGATCTGGGTGGCGTCCAGCCAGGTATTGATGCCGTAGCCCAACGCCGCTGCGAGGATGATCGCGATCTGTTGACTCGCCGACTGCCAACTGGTGTAGAAGCCGGTACGGCCCGGCGTGGCGATTTCCGCCAGGTACACCGACACTCCGCCCAGCTCGGCCCCTGCCGAGAATCCCTGCAACAGACGCCCCAGCAAGACCAGAAAGGGCGCCGCCAGACCGATGCTGGCGTAGCCAGGCACCAATGCAATCAGCACGGTGCCGCAGGCCATGATCGAGAGCGTCACGATCAGCCCCTTGCGACGACCGACCCTGTCAATGTAAGCGCCCAGGATGATTGCGCCGAGCGGTCGCATGAGGAAACCCGAACCGAACACGGCGAAGGTCATCATCAGCGAGGCGAATTCGCTGGTCGCCGGGAAAAAGGTCTGGGCGATGTACGTGGCGTAGAAGCCGAACAGGAAGAAATCGAACTGTTCGAGAAAGTTGCCGCTGGTGACCCGAACGATGGCGGCGAATTTCGCCGCTCGCGGTTGGGGCGTTGGAGGTGTGGTATTCGTCATGGCTTCGGTGCGCTCGATATTGTTATTGGAATGAAAGGTCGGTTTGGCAGGACTCGGGATCAATCGCTGCCGGCGTTGATCGGGTTGGGTTGGCGTTTTTCGATGGAAAACTTGAGCAGCGCTGCGCTGCGGAAAATGCCGTGAGCGAATTTGCTGTAAGGCATCGTCAGAAAGAACGCCATGACGAACCCCAGGTGCAGGGCCAACAGCAGGCCAAGCGCGGCCGTTTCGCGAAACGCCAGCAAGGCCAGGCCACTGATGCTCAAGGCCAGCAGCAGGGCGATGAATCCGCGGTCCATGGGTTTCTGATGCGCGTCGCCCTGCGCGGGATTGCGCCGCAGGTTCAGCCACAGCAAACCGGCGGGGCCGATCAACAGACCGATGCCGCCCGCAATGCCGAGCAACACCGGCAGGCTGAGAACCGGGTAGGGCGCGTGCCAGTTCATCAAGAAGTGGTAGAGCGTGGCGACGCCGGTCGCGGCAAAGCACAGCATGAAGCCGTAAAAGGTCAGATGGTGGAAACGCCGCCGCCACAGGGTGAAGCGGTCGTCCTCGTTGTTGCAGCCTTGGCCGTGGCCGCCGTCCAGGTACTTCAGCTGCGCGACGTTGGCCGTGGCTTCCAGCGCGGCCGACGTTTTGATGGCCCCTGAGGCTTCCCCGGGGGTGACCTCGCGCCAGAACCGGCGCACGCCAATACCGAGCGCCAGCACTGCAAAGCCGAACACTGCACCGAACATCAGCGCCAGTGTGTTGTGCGGGAAAATGCCGTAGAAGTTTCCGCCGGGCATCGCGGTGAACAGGTTGCCCATGACCAGCAGCGCCAGGCACAGGAACAGCGCCAGCCCCGCACCCGTCGCCAGGGCGAGGGTCAAACCGTTGCGGTGATAGAGTTTGCCCAACGGTTTGGGCCAGGCGTATTCGGCGTAGGTCTCCAGTCGCACCTTCGCCATGGCCTTCGGCACGTTGACCGCGAACTCATGGGGCGCGGCGTATTGGCATGCGCTCAGGCAGGCGCCACAGTTGTGGCACAGGTTGGCCAGATAATGAATGTCCGCCTGGGCGAATTCCAGACGTCGGGTCATCGCCGGGAACACCGCGCAAAACCCCTCGCAATACCGGCAGGCGTTGCAGATGGTCATCTGCCGCTGCACTTCGCTTTCTTCCAGGTTCAGTACCGGGATCAACTGGCCCGGTGTCGAAGGATCAAACAGCTGCATGGTGCGATTCCGTATTCACTGGAGAAGAGGCAAAACCCGCGGAGGCAGCGGCTTGGGTGCCGGCTATTCGCCCAAAGGCAGTGCCGATGGCCATGCCGATGCCGGCGGTGTAGCCCTTGCCCAGTACGTTGCCGGCCATCATTTCTCCGGCGACGAAAAGGTTGGGGCTTGCCTTGCCCTTGAAGTGCACGGCGGCCGTTTCATCGGTTGCCAGCCCCAGATAGGTGAAGGTCACACCGGGTTTGAGCGGGTAGGCGTAGAAAGGCGGTTTGCTCAGCGGGCGGGCCCAATGTGTTTTGGCCGGAGTCAGGCCCTCGGTGTGGCAATTGTCCAGTGCCGTGTGGTCGAACGTGCCGACCTGGCAGGCGCGGTTGTAGCGCTCGACCGTGTCGACGAATGCGGCTTCGGGCAGACCCAATTTGCCTGCGAGTTCTGCCAGCGACTGTGCCTGAGTGCCGGGAAATACGGGCGGCATGAAGCGGCCGATGGCCTGCTGATCGATGATCGAATACGCCTGCTGTCCCGGTTGTCCGGCCACCAGTCGGCCCCAGATGGCGTAGCGTTTGGGCCAGAAGTCCTCGCCTTCGTCATAAAAGCGTTCGCCGTCGCGGTTGACCACCACGCCCAGTGATACGCAGTCGATGCGGGTGCAGATGCCACCGTCGTACAGCGGCGCGCGGGCGTCGATGGCGACCATGTGCGCCTGGGTCGGGTCGCCGATGATGTCGGCGCCCAGATCGATCATGCGGCGCAGCAGTACGCCGGTATTGAAGCGTGTCCCTCGGATCAGGAAATTATCGGACGGCCATTCACCGCGCTCATTCTGGCCCCAGGCTTCGCGCAGCCACTCCCGGTTGGATTCAAAGCCGCCGGCTGCGAGTACACACGTGCGCGCTTCGATGCGTTCGGCTGGCAGGCGCAGCCCGTCGACTTCACGTTCGGCGAGATGCGCAGCGACAAACACGCCGTCCTTGAGTTCGATATCGCTGACCTGGGCGTTGTAGCGGATTTTTACGCCCATGCGTTCGGCGCTGCGGAAATAGGCGTTGACCAGTGCTTTGCCGCCGCCCATGAAAAACGCATTGGTACGCGCCACATGCAGGGCACCGGACAGCGGTGGCTGGAAGTGCACGCCGTGGGAACGCATCCAGTCGCGGCACGATGACGACGCGCGAATGGCCAGGCGGGCGAGCTTTTCGTTGGTCAGGCCTTCTGTCACTTTGAGCAGGTCCTGCCAGTATTCTTCTTCGGGGTAAGCGTCCGCCAGCACGTCTTGCGGGGCATCGTGCATGCAGCGCAGGTTGCGCGTGTGCTGCGAGTTACCGCCCCGCCAGACCTTGGGCGAGGCCTCCAGCAGCATCACGCTCGCACCGGCCTCGCGCGCCATCAACGCAGCGCACAACGCTGCGTTGCCGCCCCCTATGACTAGAACATCGATCATTGTGTCTCCTCGAACGCTGGCAGTCAGACTCAGGCGCTGCAAGCGATGGAGGCACAGTAGGGAAAAGCGGGGCGGCCTCGAAAGACCGGATTCGCCGTGGGGGTGTTTAGTTTTAGTAAAGGGTCGAGCATGACCCAACCTCTTGATTACGCCGAGCGTTTTCTTGAGCAGGGCACCGCGCTGAGGGTGGGAGCCAGCTTGCTGGCGAATGTGGATTGTCATTCACCGTTGATGTACCTGATCCATCGCATTCGCTGCCCTCGTAACCTCGGACGTCTCCCACAGGAACGGCGTCGGCCCACTCATCAGTGTCCAAGCTTCAGGCTTGAGCGAAGCGAGCTGTTGCACAAATAGATGCGCAGAGTTCCGACCTTTGGGAGCCAGCTTGCTGGCGAATGCGGGTTGTCATTCACCGTTGATGTACCTGATCCATCGCATTCGCTGCCCTCGTAACCTCGGACGTCTCCCACAGGTATGCCGGCAATGGCGAAACATGGCCAGGCATCGAACCTGTTGGAGCTTGTTTGTTGGCCATCGGGCATTATCAGCCTTCTCCGATCCAGCTCGCGCCCGGCCATTGTTGCTGGCTGACCAGTTGCCGGGCGACGTCGGTGATGACCACACGGGTGGCCAGCGCCGCCGGTGAGAGTTCGTCGTCGGTCAGGGTCGCCAACAGATTGCGTCGTCCCACATGCTCGTCGGCGATCTGGACCAGCGACAGCCCCGATTCACCCTTGAGCGCCGCCGCCGCGCCGGGCTGAATGGTCGCTGCATGTCCGGCACGTACGGCGTTCATCAACACGGCCAGGCCGTCGATTTCCATGATGATGTTCGGGACGACACCGGCACGCTCGAACGCTGTCATCAAGGTCGAGCGCAAGCCATGTTGCGCACTCGGGGCCACCAGCGGCAGGTGCCCGAGCTCAGCCAGATGAACGCTGGCGCCGGTAGGGGAATCGGGCAGCGACGGCGAGGCGATGACAAACAGTTTTTCGTCGAGCAGCGGGGTGACGCTCCAGCGTTTTCCGCCTTCGAGCTGAAACAGGATCGCCAGGTCGATCTGCCGTGCATTGAGCTGAGCAGCGAGGTGCCCGGAAAGCATTTCCACCAGGTGCAACTGAATGTCCGGGTAGCGCGCACGCATGGCGTTGATCAGCGGCAGTGCCAGCACAGTGGCAGTGGTGGGCGGCAGACCGACGCTGACATACCCGCTCATGCGCCCGCGATGCGCCGCCAGAATGGCATTGTCGGCCTGGCGCAAGGTCAACTGCGCGTGATGCAGAAACGCCAGGCCTGCGCTGGTGGCCGTCACGCCGGTGGTGGTGCGATTAAGCAGACGGGTGCTGAGTTCGCTTTCCAGCTTTGCGATCTGCTGGCTCAGCGCCGAGACGCCGACGTCGAGTTCCAGCGCGGCGCGACCCAGGCTGCCGAGTTCGGCAATCTTCACGAAGTAGCGCAGTTGGCGTAGTTCCACAGGGACGGGCTCCATAAGCGTTCAAGACGTTCTAGCGTACAAAGGCGCGCAGCAGTGTACATGCACAGGTCGGCGCCGTTTGCGATGCCGTGCACCAATAAGCGCCTGCCGCGCGCGCGTAACGTCGCAATTCGGGCATTTTTTCGGGCGGATTTTGGATGCGGCAGCGCAGACTCACGAAGCGCATTGATGGCACTCTGCTTGCAGTGTTCCCACCCTACACGGAGGGAGATGCCGAATGTTTTCACTGCGCGCCAACAAACGCCGGGCCCATGACGATGATGCCCTGAACCTGTTGTTCGATGACCTGGACCTGACGGTGCAGCTTTCCGAACATTCGCCGCTGAATGCGCGTTTGAACGGCTTCAGCAAGACGTTGCACGAGCGTCTGGCCGAGAGTCTGGCGGCGTCCGTGGACATCGCCGCCCACGCGCCGGAGCTGGCGCGCATCGCCCGGGCCACCGAGCAGAGCGGACAGATGCTCGCCCAGGCTTCGGAACTGATCGCCAGCGCCAGCGAACAGGTCAGCACCTCGCTCGACACCGAGCTGGTTCCTGGCGCGGCACAGGTGGCCAAACTGTCCAGCGAAGTGACGCTCACCTTGCGCCAATGTCAGCAGACGGGTGAACAGGTACTTGATCAGGTTGACGCCATCGGCGCGAGCGAACAGAAGCTGGAGTCGGTGATCGGGCAGTTATTCGGTCAGCTCGAGGAGGTCAGCCAGGTGCTCGGTGTGATCGCCAGCATCTCGCAGCAGACCAACCTGCTGGCGCTGAACGCGGCAATCGAAGCCGCGCGGGCAGGGGAGCACGGGCGCGGTTTTGCGGTGGTTGCCGATGAGGTCAGACGACTGGCCGGGCACACCACCGAGTCTACCGCCCGCGTCAGCCAGATCATCGAACGCTTCCGTGCCGACATGGACCAGTTGGGGGCTGCCGGCAAGACCATGCACGCCGCCGTGGCCGATGGGCGGCAAGGCATGACCCGTATGGGCGAGGACCTGCTGAGCACGCAGGCGGCCATGGATCAACTGGATCAGCGGGTGGGTCATATTGCATCCGGCACCGAGCATATCGGCATCGCCGTGCACGCCATCAACCGCGATGTCCAGAACATCGCCGGAGTAGCGGCGGAGCTTCTCGGTAACGCAGGTCAGGTGTTGACCCACAGTGATGCGGTGCGCACCAGTGGCGATCACCTGTTGAATGGACTGGGCGGTTTCCGCCTGCAGATGCACAAGGCAATACAGGCCAGCGTCGAGCGTCTGGGCAGTGAGGCGGCGATGCACGGCGACGTGCAGGCAGCCGAGCGCTTCATGTTCGAGACATTGCAACGCGATCAGCGTTTCGAGTTGTTTTACATGGTGGACCGCAATGGCACGCAGGTCAGCGAGAACATCGGGCTGGAAAAAGACAGCGCGTCACCCAGCTGCAAGGGCCGCAACTGGTCTCAGCGTCCGTGGTTCAGGGAAGTGGCAGAACAGCTCACCAGCCACATCACGCCGGTGTACCGATCTTCGGCAACGGATGCGTTCTGCGTGACGGTGTCGGTGCCGATCTTTGCCGCGAACGGGCAATTGCACCGGGTGTTGGCGGCGGACGTGAGGCTGTCGGCGTTATTGTGAGACGGACAAACGGGACTTGGCGGGAGGGATGCAAAGCTTGTGGGAGCGAATTCATTCGCGATGCGTCAATACAGACGACAACACTGTGTCGTCTGAAAGCCTTTCGCGAGTGAATTCGCTCCCACAGGGTGACAGGAGATGCCGTCGGAACGGTTCTTGAACCCAAGAAACGTGCGAAGCGGTTAAGCCTGATCTCCCTTCTGCAGTTCAAACAGCAGCAATGAACGCGGCGTCACAGTGTATTCGGTGCCGAATTCAAACGTGTCCTTGCCTTTGATTTCGGGCTGATTGGTATCGATCAGGCTGGTCCAGTTCACACCTTCGGGTACCTCCGGCAGGGTGAAATTGACGCCTTCATGGTGCGAGTTGACCACCAGCAGCAAGGTCGCTTCGGAGCCACGACGACGAATGCCGGTTTCCTGCGCACGGCCGTCCATCAGCATGCCCAGGCAGCGGCCATTGGCATCTTGCCATTGCTCAATGGTCATCTCGTCGCCACTCGGCGACAACCAGGTAACGTCTTTCACGCCGAGGTCTTCGTTGTAGTCACCCACGAGGAAACGGCCGCGACGCAGGATCGGATACGCCATGCGCAGCTTGATCAGGCGTTTGACGAACTTGTGCAGCGCCTTGCCGTCTTCGTCCCAATCCCAGTTGACCCAGCCAATCTCGCTGTCCTGACAGTAGGCGTTGTTGTTGCCGTGCTGGGTGCGGGCGAACTCGTCACCGGCCACCACCATCGGCGTGCCTTGGGAAAACAGCAACGTGGCGAAGAAGTTGCGCATCTGGCGCAGACGCAGGGCGTTGATTTCCGGGTCTTCAGTCGGGCCTTCGACGCCATGGTTCCAGGAGCGGTTGTCGTTGCTGCCGTCCTGGTTGTTCTCGTCGTTGTCCTCGTTATGCTTGTCGTTGTAGGACACCAGGTCGTGCAAGGTGAACCCATCGTGTGCCGTGACGAAGTTGACCGATGCGTACGGCCGGCGACCGCGCTGGTTGAACATATTGCCCGAGGCCGTCAAACGGCTCGCGAGGTCGGCCAACTGACCCTCGTCGCCTTTCCAGAACGCGCGCACGGTGTCGCGGAATTTGTCGTTCCATTCGGCCCAGCCCGGCGCGAAGTGGCCGACCTGATAGCCGCCAGGACCGCAGTCCCAAGGCTCGGCAATCAGTTTGACCTGGCGCAGCACCGGGTCTTGGCGACAGGCCACGAGGAAGCTGTGGCGCTCGTCGAAGCCGTCGTGATAACGGCCAAGGATGGTCGCCAGGTCGAAACGGAAACCGTCGACGTGCATTTCGCTCGCCCAGTAGCGCAGTGAGTCAGTGACCATCTGCAGTACGCAAGGGTGGCTCAGGTCGAGTGTGTTGCCGGTGCCGGAATCGTTGATGTAGAAGCGTTTGTCGTCCGGCATCAGGCGGTAGTACGAGGCGTTGTCGATGCCGCGCATCGACAGGGTCGGGCCGCGTTCGTTGCCTTCGGCGGTGTGGTTGTAGACCACGTCGAGGATCACCTCAAGCCCCGCATGGTGCATGTGCGCAACCATCTCCTTGAACTCGGCGATCTTGCCGTGGGCGAGGAAACGCGGGTCAGGCGCGAAGAACGCGATGGTGTTGTAGCCCCAATAGTTCGTCATGCCCTTTTGCAGCAAGTGCTGGTCGTTGACGAACGCATGGATCGGCAGCAGCTCGACCGATGTCACGCCCAGACCTTTGATGTGCTGAATGACGTCATCGACCATCAAACCAGAGAACGTGCCTTTCAGCTCCTCGGGTACGGATGGGTGACGCATGGTGAAACCACGGGTGTGGGTCTCGTAGAAAATGGTTTTTTCCCACGGCACATTGACCCGCTGATCGCGGCCCCAGGTGTAGGCAGGGTCGATGACCTTGCACTTGGGCACGAAGGGCGCGCTGTCGCGTTCGTCGAAGCTCAGATCGTCGTCCGGGTGGCCGATGGTGTAACCGAACAAAGCCTCGGACCACTTCAGTTTGCCAACCAGTTGTTTGGCGTAGGGGTCGATCAGCAGCTTGTTGTGGTTGAAGCGGTGGCCGTTTTTCGGGTCGTAAGGGCCGTATACACGGTAGCCGTAAACCAGCCCGGGGTGAGCGTCGGGCAAATAACCGTGGAAAATCTCATCGGTATATTCGGGGAGTTCGATGCGCTCCAGTTCTTCCTCGCCGGTGGAGTCAAACAGGCACAGCTCGACCTTGGTTGCGTTGGCCGAAAAAATGGCGAAGTTGACGCCCAGGCCATCCCAGTTGGCGCCGAGGGGGAAGGGCAGGCCTTCACGAATGCGCGTCGCATTGACCTGCGGGCCGTCTGCCTGGGCGGATTCATTCTGGGGTGTTGTGTTCTTCTCTTGCTTGCTCATGTGTATTCCTGACGTGCGAATGATTTCCTGAGGGCGAACAACGCCTGTGTCGCAGGCGGGGACTGCGCCATTCCTGATCCATTGATAAAAACAGGCGGGTAGATGCCGCAGGGTGTATCGATCGTTTTCAGGCGATCCCTGCGGCAGAGGTTTGCTGCGCGATGGGTACTCGTCGGAGACGAATACTCAGGGCGCGGGTGGCTTGGCGGCCGGAGGTGCTTTTTTCGCTGCGGGTTTGGCGGCGGGCTTGGCCGCAGGTTTTGCAGCAGGCTTGGCGGCGGTCGCGTCGGCGCCGCTGGCGGCAACCTTCGGCTTGGCAGCAGGCTTTGTCGGTGCCTTGGCAGCAGGCTTGGCCGCTGGTTTAGGCGTGGCCTTTTCAGCAGGCTTTGCCGCCGCTTTGGCCGCAGGTTTTGCAGCTGCCGCTTTGGGCTCAGCCTTGCTGTCTGGCTTGGCCTTCGAGGCTTTGCCGGCAGCAGGTTTCTTCGGCGCTTTGGCCTCGGCGTCTGCCAGCTTGCGGGCCATTTCCCAATGGCGCGCATCCTGACCGTGAGGCTTGCCTTCCGTTTCCCAGATTTGGTGGGCTAGCTCGCTGATTCTCTTTTCGTCGGCACTCATCTCGACACTCCCGGGTATCACAAAGTTTGAATAAGCAGGTTTACAGAAAATTCCTTGAGCGCTGCGCTGAGCGACAATTCCTTGTTGGTTGTGACTGTAGCCTGCGAAAAAAGTCCCTTCCAATTTGGATTTGAATCAGCGAACGGCAGGATGATTCGTGTATCGCCCCAATTTGCTGCGTTGATGAATGGAGTTTGCGCGGTGCCCATTAGTTCAGCCGGCAAACGTGGAACCACAACAATAGCCCGCTTACCTCCTTTTTCCCGGGCAAATGCCAGGACGTGCGCAGCCTGTTCACCGATCACGTCAAGCGGTTGGTATCGACCTTCACTGAACAGGTCAGGGTATTGATTACGCAGCATGAGCACCTGCGCGATCAGTGCCTGTTTGATCCGGCCGTCCTGCCACTGGGCAAGCAACTCGGTGAGCGCCACGGACTCGCCCAAGGCGCGTTCGCGAGCGGGGTAATCCACCGGACGTCGATTGTCCGGATCCACCAAACTGAAGTCCCAGAATTCAGTGCCCTGATACAGATCGGGAACACCGGGCACGGTCATTCGCAGCAAAGTTTGCGCCAGACTGTTCAAGGCGCCCGCCGGGGCGATTCGATTGGCCGTGGCACCGATGGATTGACGCAAGGCGAGGGCATCGGGGCTCAGCAACAGGTGCTGCAAGAACTCACGGCAGGCCGTTTCATAAGCTTCGTTGGGCGCACTCCAGCTGCTCTGGAGTTTGGCTTCGCGCAAGGCTTTTTCCTGCCACTGCGTGAGGCGCTTGGCGTAGTCCTGAAAAGCGCTTTCACCCTCCAGGCCAAGCGGCCAACTGCCCAGAATGGCTTGGTAGAGCATCAGCTCGTCACCAGGGCTGATGTGGGTGTCGGCAGCCTTCAGCGGTGCCGAGAGTTGCTGCCAGCGCTCGACCTGTTCTGTGTACCAATCCGCCTGTTCACTGAGCACGGCAAGGCGTGTCCGAGTGTCCTCGCCGCGCTTGTGGTCGTGGGTCGCAGTGGTCAGCAGGTTGTCCGGAAAGTGTGCACCGCGTTCGATGCACACGTTGTGGAACGCTTCCACCGGTGCACTGAAATGTTGCGGATGAAAGCCCACATCGTTGCGCGACAGCAGCACCGCGGAGCGATAGAACGAGGTGTCTTCGACCGATTTGGCTGCCACTGGCGAGGTCAACTGCTGGAAGCGGTTGTGGGCTTTGCGGCGCATCTCGCGCAGAGGACCTGTCGGGTAGTCGCGCAGACGTTCGCCCCCCAGCCAACGCTGGAGGTAGTCGAGCACCGGCCAGTCGCCCTCGCTGAGCATCTCGCGTGCACCCGTCATCGCCTGCTGGAAGAAACGTTCATCCGCTTCGGAACGCCCGCTGGCGGTAATGTAAGTGCGATAGACCGGAAAATTGCTGACCAGTGCCAACAGTGAGCGGCGGATGGCGCCCAGGGTCAGGTCGCGGCTCATGACGTCACTGCGCGCCACTTGGAGCAATGCCTGGGCGAGGTTTTCGAAGTCCCCGGCCAGGGTGCCGTGAAGGACCAGATCCCGCGCCTCCAGCACCTCTTGATTGAAGTCTGCCGTGCGCCCGCTGATCCGGCTCCACAGTTCGCCCAGTACGGCTTCGCCTTTCGGATCGTGCTGCAGCAGCGACACTTGGTTCATGAACTCATAACCGGTCGTGCCGTCGACATTCCAGTCCTGGCGCAGTGGCTCATCGGGGCCCAGGATTTTCTCGACGAAGATCGGCACATGATCCAGTTCGGTGCCTGCCGGGCGCTGACTCAGCAGGCTGTCAACGCGTCGCCGCAGCTTGCGGCAATAGCCGCGTGGATCGGCGAGCCCGTCGATATGGTCAATGCGCAGGCCGTCTACCAAGCCTTCTGCGATGAGTTCGAAAATCTTCGCATGGGTGGCTTCGAACACCTGCGAACGCTCGACCTTGAGGCCGCCCAGTTCGTTGATGTCGAAGAAGCGTCGCCAGTTGATGTCGTCCCCGGCCGTGCGCCAGCTGGCCAGGCGGTAGTCCTGATGTTCGAGCAGACGGTGCAGCTGCTTGAAGCCTTCCGGCTGACGGGAGTCGAACTGCGCCAGCCCGGTTTCGATGGCGTGCGTCAGGTCCGGATGGGCCTTGAGCAGCGCCACAAGATCCGCCTTGATGTCCAGCGCTTCCTGGTAGGCGTCTGCGTGCTCGTCAAGCCGCGCAAAACGCTCCGCCAGTTGATCCAGTTCCGGACGGCTGGCGGCCTTCAGCAACGGGCCGTAGGTGCCCGGGTTGATGGGGAAGTGGTGCTGATAATGTTCAACGCGGAAACTGCCGTGCTCAGCATCGAAGCGTAACGGGACTTCGCCGTTCTGCAGCACGGTGCCGTAGTCGGTGCTGAGAAACGGCAGGAGCAGTTGCCCCTTGAGCAGCGGGTCAGGCGAATTCCACTGGATGTCGAAGAACTTCGCATACGGACTGCGTTGGCCCCATTCCAGCAGGTCCAGCCACCAGGGATTATCGGCCCCGCCGACGGCCATGTGATTGGAAACGATGTCCAGAATCAGCCCCATACCGTGTTCCCGCAGCGCGGCAACCAGGCGGCGCAATGCGGGCTCGCCGCCCAGTTCAGGGTTGATGACCCTCGGGTCGACCACATCGTAGCCGTGCATCGAACCCGCTCGCGCCTTGAGCAACGGCGAAGCGTACACGTGGCTGATGCCGAGCCTGGCGAAGTAGGGCACCAGGCGTGTCGCGTCATCCAGGGTGAAGTCTTTATGAAACTGCAGGCGTTGTGTCGCACGCAGGGACTTGAGGAGTGGATTGACAGACTGACTCATCGATCACGCTCCGCAGCTTGTTGGCGCGCCGAGGCCAGGATTTCCAGTCGTCGTGCAGCGTTGGTATTGTCCAGCAAGGTTGAGGTGTCTCCGGGTAATCGCCGACGCCAATTGGGATGGCTGTCGATGGTACCGGGCAGGTTGGCCTGCTCCTCTATTCCCAACGCATCTTCGATCGGCAGTAGCACGAGTGGCGCACGGGTGTGACCCAGATAGCGCACGCTGCCATCAATGAGGTCGCTGTCGTTGCTGTCGTACATCCCGTAGTTTTGCTTCAACGCCGCGCGCAGGCCATGACGCTCGCGTTCGCGGCCTTCGCGCCAGTGACGCTCGGTGTCGTCGTCGATATGGCCCAAGGTTTTGTTCCACTCAATGTCCAGTTCGCTCAGCCAGCCAGTCAACGTTGGCAGGTCATGGGTGCTGGTGGTCGCCAACGCGTCGTCTGACCATTTGATGATCGGTTTGAAATGCCCGTTGTCTTGTTCGAACAGCAGCACGCGCATGCCCAAGATGCCGCGGGTAGAGAGTTTTTCGTGCAGGCCCTCGGGCACCGTGCCGAGGTCTTCCCCCAGCACGACAGCCTTGTGGCGCCACGACTCCAGGCACAGCAGGCGCAGCATGTCGTCCAGCGGGTAATTCAGGTAAGCACCTTCGCTGGGCGGTGAACCCATCGGCACAACCCATAAGCGCTGCAGGCCCATCACATGGTCGATGCGCAGACCGCCGGCGTGGGCGAGGTTGGCCCGGAGCATTTCGATGAACGCGCGGAAACCATTGCGTTTGAGGCCCGTGGGCGAGAACGCCGAAATGCCCCAACTCTGACCCGAACGGTTGAGAATGTCGGGTGGCGCGCCGACGGTCAGCGCCGACAGCAATTCGTCCTGACGACTCCAGGCCTGGCTGCCCGCACCGTCGGCGCCGACCGCCAGATCGCCGATCAGGCCGACGCTCATGCCGCTGCTGCGCGCGGCCGTTTGCGCACGCTCCAGGCCCCGCGCAATCAGCCACTGAGCGAACGCATGGAAGCCGATCTGCTCGCTATGGCTGGCGGCGAATTCATCGATTGCCTTGCTGCGCGGGCTCTTGTATTGCTCCGGCCACTCGTGCCAGTTGCCGCTGATACCCAGCAACTCGCACTGGTCGCGCATGGCTTCGAACCGACAGTGGTTCTCCAGCGCTTCGCCGCCTGCATGGCGAAAACTGTTGAAGTCTTCATGCAGCGGATGGTCACTGCTGATGAACCCAGCGTACAGCGCGCGAAACACTTTCCATTTGGCCGAGGCAGCGGCAGGCCAGTCGATCAACGGCAGGTTTTCAAGGCGCTTGAGTTCTTCGCCAAGGCCCGTCTCCTCAATGGCCATGCGCACGGCGCGCTCACCCAGGATCGTGCCCGGTGCTGCGTACAGTGCGTTGAGGAACAGACGACTCGACGGTGAATACGGGCTGAAACGTTCGCTGTCATTGGCGAACATGGCGTGGACCGGACTGATCGCAATGGCGGCCGCGCCGCGCTCACCGGCCGAACGCGCAAAAGTTTCCAGGGCCTGGGTATCGCCAAACCCGCCGTCGCCTTCGCGGCGCAAATAGTACAGCTGCAACGTCAGGCCCCATGCACGGGGCACGGTAACGTCGGTGGCCATGGCCAGGGTGTAGGCGGTCTTCGGTGCGACAGCGATGGTCAGGTGTTGGCCATCAATCACCAGTTGCTGATAACCCACGGTCGCCAAGGCAGGCAACTCGGCCTTGGCGGTGAGTTTAGCATCGAGGCGAGCGCCGTCCTCCAGCTCCAGCACGAAGGGCGTCTCAGGCTTGAACCAGGGTGAGAGGTCAAGGTTGGTGCCATGGTCGACCGTCAGCAGCGGTGGAGGGGTTGTGGAAAGGCTCTGGTCTTGCAGACGCTTGAGGCTTGCGGTGATCTGTTCATCGTTTTCAGCCGGGTAGCCGAGGCCGTCAAGGACCCTGCGTAATGCCTCTGGGCTTACCCGTTGCGGTCGTGCGTTGGCGTCTTTCCAGTCGACCGATAATCCTGCCTCGGCCGCCAGCATTTCCAGTTGCTCATTGCTCATCCTGTTCCTCCACAACGTCACTCGATATCAGGCTGACAATGGCCGTGTATGGATTGAGGTTGCCGTGTTGGGAAAGTTCTGCCGATTTTGGATGGGATTCATGAAGAACATGCTGCACCTGGTGTTCGTCGATCTTGACCGTGTGCGCCCCAAGGTTGAGATCGATGCGCAGGGTGCTGCCATCACCCAACAGCCAGCGTGCGCTGACGGCTTTGTCGGCCAACACCTCGGCGCCAAGGGCCCTGGCCCCCGGCAGACGTGGCACGATGTGTTCGCGACGGATCTCCAGCAGCGTTCGATACAGTTCCAGCCAGCTGCGATGGTCCTGACCCTTGTCGGTTTCCAGCAGCAGAGCGTCCACGGCCGGGCGTGACGCCTCAAAGGTCTGAACGGCATTCGGGTCCGGGATGCGTTCGCGTTGAGCGGGGTCCGCGAATGCGGCGAAGTCGGCGAATTCGCCGCGGCGACCTTCGCGAACAGCATCGGCCAGCTCGTCATGGAAGTCAGTGAAGAACAGAAACGGTTCGCTGGCACCCCATTCATCGCCCATGAACATCAGCGGGATCATCGGTGACAGCAGCAGCAGGGCGGTCGCCGCGCGCAACGCTTCGGGCGGACACAGCTGCACCAGCCGCTCACCGAGGGCGCGATTGCCGATCTGGTCGTGGTTCTGCAGGAACAGCACAAAAGCGGTCGGTGACAGGTGCGCGCTCGGTTCGCCACGGGCGTGACCGTGGCGTGTGGACTCGCCCTGATACACGAAACCTTCGCCCAACAGGCGAGCGAGCTTGTGGGTGGGTTGCTGGGCAAAATCGGTGTAGTACGCATCCGTCTCGCCGGTCAACAGGACGTGCAGGGTGTTATGGCCGTCATCGTTCCACTGCGCGTCGTAACCCTGATCCATGCGGCTGGCTTCGTTGAACTCGTTCTCCAGCATCAGCCAGACATGGCGCTCCTTTGACGTCTTCTGCCGGACACGTTGCGCCAGTTCCTCAAGGAACGTCGGGTCTTCGATGGCGTGCACCGCGTCGAAACGTAGACCGTCGAAGCGATAGTCCAGCAACCACATCAGGCTGTTGTCGATAAAGAAGTCACGCACTTCACGACGCCGGAAATCAATGGCGTCGCCCCATGGCGTCTTCTTGTCGCTGCGGAAGAAGTGCTTGGCGTAGCTTCCCAGATAATTACCGTCCGGTCCGAAGTGGTTGTAGACCACGTCCAGGATCACCATCAGACCCAGCCCGTGGGCCGTGTCAATCAGGTGCCTGAGCTGCTCCGGTGTGCCGTAGGACGACTGGGGCGCGTATGGCAAGACGCCGTCGTAGCCCCAATTGTGGTCGCCGGGAAATTGCGCGATGGGCATCAGTTCGATGGCCGTGATGCCGGTATCGGCCAAGCGCTGCAGGTGGCGTTCTACCCCGGCAAAACCGCCCAGAGCGCCCACGTGCAATTCGTAGATGACCGCTTCATGCCAAGGGCGTCCGCGCCATTCGGCGTGGTGCCACTGATAGGCGTCCGGGTCGATGACCACGCTGTGGCCATGCACCTCGCCGACCTGAGCCCGGGAAGCCGGGTCAGGTACCAGAAGGTTTTCATCGATTTTGTAGCGGTATCGCGTGCCCGCCAGGCATCGTGTTTCGAGGACAAACCAGCCGTCTTCCTGCGGCAGCAGGGCCAGTGACGGCCCATCCTCTATCTCGACACTGACGTAATAGGCATCCGGCGCCCAGAGGGCAAACCGGGTGTGTTCGGGATCCAGCAAGACGGCGCCGTGGCGCCAGCTCTTATCCGTGCGCGAAGGCATCCGTTACCCCTTTTCCAGTTCATGAATCAGTATTGCAGCGCAGCACCCACGTTCTTCTTCAGCAGTTCCTGATAAAGGTCGGCATAGGGTTCAACCGCTTTGTGCCAGTCGAACGGGGCAGCCATGGCGCGGCAACGCATGGCGTTAAGCAGTGGTGGATTTGCGAAGACTTTGAATGCGCGTGTGAGCGCTTCGGTGTAGCTCTCCACCGTGGACTCGTCGAACAGGAAGCCGGTGCAACCGTCTTCGATGGTGTCGGCCAGGCCGCCCGTGCGGCGCGCGACCGGCAAAGAACCGAAACGCTGGGCGTACATCTGGCTCAGCCCGCACGGTTCATACCGCGACGGCATCAGCAGGAAGTCGCTGCCGGCAAACATACGGCGGGCGTCGGTTTCGTTGAAGCCGACGCGCACGCTGATCTGACCGGGAAAGCGGGCGGCGAGGGCGCGCATGGCGTCTTCTTCGTCCGGTTCACCGCGGCCGATGATCGCGATCTGGCCACCGTTGTTGACGATGTGCTCGGCGACGCCGATGGTCAGGTCCAGACCCTTCTGATAAACCAGGCGCGAGACGACCGCGAACAGCGGGCCGGTCGACGGTTCAAGCTCGAACAACTCACGCACGTGGTCAGCGTTGATCTCTTTGCGGGTCCACTCATTAGGACCGAAGCGGCAGATTAGGTGTTCGTCGGTCGCGGCATCCCAGCTTTCATCAATGCCGTTGGGAATACCGCTGAGCTGACCTCTGTTGGCCTTGCTCTGCAGGAAGCCTTCCAGGCCGCAACCGAAGTCTGGCGTGGTGATTTCCTTGGCGTACGTCGCGCTGACGGTGGTGATGTGACTGGCATAGGCCATGCCCGCCTTGATGAACGACAGACGGCCATAAAATTCCATGCCATCCGGCCCCAGCGCTTCGTCCGGAATACCCAGTTCGCGGCTCGATGCGGTGCTGACAAACCCCTGATACGCCAGGTTGTGAATGGTGAAGATGCTTGGGGTGGTTTGACCGCGCCACTTCATGTAAGCCGGGGCAAGGCCCGCTGGCCAGTCGTGGGCGTGAACGAGTTCCGGGCACCACTGGGTTTTCACCGCACCGGCGGCGAAGTCGGCGGCTGCCAGCCCCAGACGCGCAAACCGAATGTGGTTGTCCGACCAGTCGCGGCCATGGTTGTCGCCATAGGGGGTGCCTTCACGCTCATACAGTTCAGGGCAGATCAGAACATAAATGACCAGACCGTCTTTCATGTCCATACGGCCGATCTTGCAGGGAGGCAGTGCGGCATGGCCGCTCAGTTCGCTAATGATGTGGATCGGGTTACCGCTATTGATGACCTGTGGATAGCCGGGGATCAGCACGCGTACATCGTGTAGGTGGCGCATGGCGCGCGGCAGTGCAGCAGACACATCACCCAGACCGCCGGTTTTCACCAGATCGGCCATCTCCGAGGTGACGAACAGGATTTTCTTTCTGTTCGCCATCGACATGCCTGGTTGTACAGGGGGCAGTTGCAGCAAAGGTGCGCTCGTCGTTGCGAAGACCGGCAGATGGGTCAGCTCGCTGGCCGGCTGATTAAAACTCTCTCCCTTCTGGGTTTTGACAGCGGCACTAATCATCGTTTTCTCCCATTCGATACGCAGTGTTGGTACAGCACTAGATTTGTAATTGGCCATGTCCGTTGGCCACGCACACAAGACCTACGCAAAATCGATACCCATTTACCGACTGCATAGTGAAGGACAAGGTGAAAGCGGCCTCTGCTCGGGCTTCAACAAATAGCATAGGCGCTCTATTGTGCTGACCCAGCGCATTTGCAGAAGTTTCGACTTTTTTTCCGGGAAATGTCTGGCACGCGGGCTAGCACCTTTCTGTAGGAAAAAATTCATGTCGCTACACAAACTCCCTGACCGCGCAGTGCGCTGTTCTGGCGCACGCTGAGAGGGAAAAACCCCTCGAATACCGTCGGTCGGATTGTTCGACAATCAAACTGGTGCAGCTTGGCAAGCATAGCTACGGCTGGCTTTTTTGCGACCGGCCGGTCACAAAGTGAGACGTGTCGCCTTTTCTCGGTGCAGCAGGGATCAAATCTTGTGCGCAACGAGAAATTTCCTACTTCTGTATAGGGATATCTTGGTGCGCTCCACGGTAGAATCGTCGCCACGCGGCAAACGGCGTCCCTGCCTGTTGCCTGATACCCCCTGAGTTGTAGAGGAAGTCAATGCAAGCCCCTGAGGTTCTGGTCCTGCAAGCCAGCTACACCAACCCGGTCCACGCTGAAGCCATCGGTTTCCTGCTTAATCAATATGCTGAAGACGCCATGGGCGGCTGCGAATCCTTGTCGCTGGACACCCGTCAGCAATTGGCGATCGAGCTCGCCAAACGTCCCCATGCGTTCAGCGTGCTGGCGTTCATCGCGGGTGAGCCGGTCGGGCTGGTCAATTGTTTCGAAGGTTTTTCGACCTTTGCCTGCCGCCCCCTTGTGAATATCCATGACGTTGTCGTCATCGCGTCCGCACGAGGCCAGGGCATCAGCCAGAAAATGCTCACCAAGGTCGAAGAGATCGCGCGCCAGCGCGGCTGCTGCAAAATGACCCTGGAAGTGCTGGAAGGGAATGAAGTGGCGCTCGGCGCCTATCGCAAGCTCGGGTTTTCCGACTACCAGCTCGACCCGCAGATGGGCCGGGCGTTGTTCTGGCAAAAGACGTTGTAAGCGTCATCAGACAGCGGGTCTGATTCAAACCTGTGGGCGAATTCATTCGCGATGCATGCGTACGGCCGAGACCTCTTTTTTGAATGTTCCGGTGCTTCGCGACTAAATTCGCTCCGACAAATGATCCGCTGCGCAAACAGTGCCGTCCGATGTCGGACGGCTACATGATCCAGGTGTTGCTCCGGCAACACTGTTCAAAACATTTGTAACAGTTCTGTCCTGTGAGGTACTTCCCGCAGCAAGATAGGATCGCCTCCCGTATTCAACTCAGGACGCCCATGTCTCTTTCACTGGAACCTCCCAGTTGCCGATCCCGTTCGCTGAACGTTCTCGGCTGCCTTTCGCTGCTCCGCGCTGATCTGTGCCTCTCCAACACCCCATTTGCGTTCATCGTCCCGCTTAACGGCGCGTCGGTCGTGAGCGTGCCTGCCCTGTCGCCGTCGAAAAGGAATCACTGACCATGGAATGGATTGCGGATCCTACGGCCTGGCTTGGCCTGCTGACGCTCATCGTGCTGGAGCTGGTGTTGGGCATCGACAACCTGGTGTTCATTGCCATCCTCGCCGACAAGCTTCCACCGGAGCAGCGCGACCGCGCGCGGGTGCTGGGGTTGTCGCTGGCGTTGATCATGCGCCTCGGCCTGCTGGCGAGCATTTCCTGGATGGTGACGCTGACCGAGCCCTTGTTTGAGGTCTTTAGCAAGAGCTTTTCAGGCCGAGACCTGATAATGCTGTTCGGCGGCATCTTCCTGCTGTTCAAAGCGACGATGGAATTGCACGAGCGGCTGGAAGGGCATGTCGCGCAGAAGACCGGCAGCACGACCTACGCGTTGTTCTGGCCGATCGTCGCGCAGATTGTTGTGCTCGACGCCGTGTTCTCGCTTGACGCGGTGATCACGGCGGTGGGCATGGTCGACGAACTGTCGATCATGATGATTGCGGTCGTGTTCTCCATCGCCATCATGATCATCGCCAGCAAACCGCTGACGGCCTTCGTCAATGCGCACCCCACGGTGATCATGCTGTGCCTGGGCTTTTTGATGATGATCGGCTTCAGCCTGACAGCCGATGGTCTGGGATTTCACATACCCAAAGGCTATCTGTACGCGGCGATCGGTTTTTCAATCCTCATCGAGGTCTTTAACCAGATCGCGCGTTCGCGGCGCAAGCGCAGCCTCAAGGGGCATTTACCCCGTCGCGAACGCATGGCTCACGCTGTGCTGCGCCTTTTGGGCGGTCGCAAACCCGGTGTTGAGGAAGTGGGGGAGGACATCGTCGACATGCTGGAGGGCGACTCCGAGGAACCCGTCTTCGATCGTCGGGAGCGCGTCATGATCAGCGGTGTGCTGCAGCTGGCGCAGAAGCCGATTCGCAGCGTGATGACAGCGCGTACCGATGTCGACATGATCGACCTGAATGACGACGAAGCCGTTATTCGTCAGCGACTGGTGGCTTCGTCCTACTCAAGGCTGCCGCTGATACGCGGTGGGCGGGTGGAAGAGCCACTCGGCTTCGTGCACAAGAAAGAGTTGCTCAACGGGCTGCTCACGGGTTCAAGCCCCAGCCTTGAACACCTGACGCGCACCACGATCAATCTGCTCGACAGCTTTTCGATTCTCAATGCGCTCGACCAGATGCGTGCAGAGTCCACTCACATTGCCTTTGTGGTGAACGAGTTCGGCGATTTTGTCGGCATTCTCAGCATGACTGACATCCTGGAGTCCATTGCCGGAGAACTGCCGGATGCGAGTGAAGCGGACGGCCCGGATCTGGTGGAAGAGGGTGACAGCGTGCAGGTCAATGCGGCGATGAACCTGACTCATCTGCGCGAGCGAATCGGCTTCAAGGCCCCCGTCACCGATGAATATCAGACGCTGGCGGGATTGATCATGAGCCTGCTGGATCGTTTGCCGGCGTCGGGTGATGAAGTGATCTTGGATGGCTGGAGCCTGAAAGTGGTCCGAGTGCAGGAGCGTCGCGTGACCCGCGTACTGATGCGCAGGCTCTGATGGCAACGCGTGGATGAAAGAAGGCCTGCATTGCGCAGGCCTTCTTTTTAACATCGGAGCTTCTGAATGCCGGAGCTCCTTAATGTAGGCGCTCAGTACTGACAGATTACTGTTTGGCCACCTCGGGCGTCGCTGGAGGTTGTTTGGCAACCTTCTCCATCACCGCGAAATCACTCAAGCCCTTCTGCGCATAGGGGTCGCCAATCAGGCGTGGCCGAGCCTTGAAGTCCAGGCTGACGAGACTCTTGGTAGTGTCCAGTTCATCGAAGCTCAAACCTGCCAGCTGCGCCCAGGTGTGGACCAGATTGGAGCTGGTGTACGGACGGTCATGAATGCTGTCGAAGTTCCAGTCGTGTGTCTGCCGCCATTTGGGTGAGGCGTAGGCAATGAACGGCACTGTGTACATCGGGATCGTCGGTTTGGCTTCGTTTCTGCCGAGGGTGTTATGGCCAGCGGAATCGTAGACGTCCTCGCCATGGTCGGACAGGTACAGCAGGAAGCCGTTCGGGTCGGCCTTGGCGTAGGACTTGATCAGGCTGGACACCACGAAGTCGTTGTACAGCACGGCATTGTCGTAGCTGTTGTAGAGCTCCAGTTTGCTGTCATCGATCGCGGCGGGTACGCCGTCACGGCCGGTGAACTTTTCATAGTCCTGCGGATACCGGTACTGATAGCTCATGTGCGTGCCCAGCAGGTGGACGACGATCAGCTTGCGCGGTGCGGCATCGGTCAGCGCCTTGGCAAACGGTTCCAGCACATCGCCGTCGTACTGGCGGGCGTTCTGGTTGCGGTTGTTGTTCAGGTACACCTGCTCGTCAGCCTGTTCGGAAAACGTCGTGAGCATGGTGTTGCGCTTGGTCATCGTCTGCTGGTTGGTGATCCAGAAGGTTTTGTAACCCGCCTGTTTCATCACGCTGACGATTGAAGGTGTCTTCAGGTACAGGTCCGGGTTTTCTTCGTCGGCGAACGTTAGAACCTGTTGCAGGGCTTCGATGGTGTAAGGGCGCGGGGTGATCACATTGTTGAACACCTGCAGCTGATCTTTCATCGCGTCCAGGTTCGGCGTGGTCTGGCGTGGGTAGCCATAAAGGTGCATGCGACCCCGGTTAGTGGATTCGCCGATCACCAATACCAGCGTGGTGGGAAGACCGGCCTGCTGGTCCTTGAGGTTCTTCAACGGCGCAATGTTGCTGCTGCTGGTCAGCATGCCCTGCATGCTGTCCAGTTGCTGCGTGTAGCGGTGGTAGGCCACCAGCATTTGCCATGGCACCGCCGGTTCGATACGCGATTCGAACGCTTCGAGGCCCGATGCAGTGTCCTCGTGACGCGACATCTGTTTGGCCAGCGGGTAGCCGACGATGGCCACCAACAGTGCCGTCGAAACCACCCAGGCGCGGCCGCGTGGCATGTAAACCGGGCGCAGACGCGTCCACAGGAAAATCGCGAAGGCGGTGTGGGCGATGAATGCCAGCACGATCCACCAGGCGAAATACTGGGTCATGTACTCGCCCGCTTCAGAGATGTTCGACTCGAACATGATGAAGATGACGCTTTGCGAGAACTCTTGCTGGTAGATGAAGAAGTAGCCGAGGCTCGCCATCGAACACGCCCACAGCACAACGCCAATGACGGCCGCCATGATTCGGGTCTTGTTGGGGAACAGGAGCATGGGCGCGAGCCAGATGCCGCTCATCACGAACGCCTGACGAAACCCTGCGAAGCCGGTAATGCCGGTCAGCTGAATAAGCAGTTGGGTGATACCGGAAAAATACCAGAAGAAGACGAACAGCCAGACCAGGCCGGTCCAGTCAAAACCCTTCGGAGCCGGTGAGCTCCCTTTCATAGTTGCCATCAAGCGCTCCAGCTATGGATCTTTCGCGCGACTTGGCCAGGCCGTCGCGTCGTGCAGGCGTGAGGACCGGTCTGGACGACAGTGATCGGCAGACAGCTCACAGAGGTGCGGGAGTATGGTGAGGGGCAGGTGAAAAAAATGTGAGCCAGATGACACAATCGGGTTCTGGAAGCACGAAATCCTTAATTTTCAAGGAGCAGGAACATTACAGAATGTGTCTGGTCCGACCAAAGGCGATGGGAAGAGGCGGGTATCGTCAGCGCGAACGGGGTTCACAGGCGGGGTACGGCAAGCCGGCGGATCGGGCTTGCCGCGAACAATCTGAGGGAACGGGGGATCAGGCCTGCAAGGCGGTGCCGGGTGCTGCGAGCTGGGCGTGCTGCAACATCAGCGTCAGCTGGGCAACTTTCTTTTGCAACTGATCGCGTTCGGCCTTGAGCTGGCTCAGCTCGTCGCGACGAACGGTAACGTACAGAGTCTGTGGAACGCTTGCCGGTAGTACTGTGCCCATTGCTCACCTCGCAAATGGCGGGATTCAACTTCGTAAGGTTCAAGCAATGACGCTATCGCTACCCGACGTGTCCATGCTCCTACCTCTATCGGCGCGAATTCTGATTTCTTTTGAGAAAAAAAGGAACTTTTTTATTTTTTATTGTCGCGAACGTTTCCTGATCGCGAAAACCGGCGTCATAGGGCAGGCTTGACGCCTGAACATGAAACTATTTTCACCGGGAAACCTTCGTTTGCCTCCCCGGACTAACCCTACATGCGGCACTGGGCTATAAAATGAGGCACCCCTGTTTACGAATTAAGGAGCACCTCTACATGCAACTCGGGATTGTTGGACTAGGCCGCATGGGCGGCAACATCGCACGTCGACTGATGCTCAATGGCCACACCACTGTGGTCTATGATCGCGATGAGCAGTCTCGCACCGTGCTCGCCAACGAAGGTTCGACGCCAGCCAATGACCTCAAGTCACTGGTCGCCGCACTGGAAAAGCCGCGAGCCGTCTGGGTGATGTTGCCTGCTGGCGCTCCAACCGAAGACACCATCAATGTGCTTGCCGACCTGCTCGATAAAGATGACGTGATCATCGACGGTGGCAACACCTTCTACAAAGACGACGTTCGTCGTTCCATCGCGCTGAAGGAAAAAGGTCTGCATTACGTCGATGTCGGCACCTCCGGCGGCGTCTGGGGCCTGGAGCGCGGTTATTGCATGATGATCGGCGGCGAGACCGAGGTGGTTGATCGCCTGGACCCGCTGTTCAAGACCCTCGCGCCTGGCATCGGTAACATCCCGCGCACCAAGGACCGTGCGAAGGATGCCGATCCGCGTGCCGAGCACGGCTACATCCACGCCGGCCCTCCGGGTGCAGGGCACTTCGTGAAGATGATCCACAACGGCATCGAATACGGAATGATGCAGGCCTTCGCAGAGGGCTTCGACATTCTGAAGACCAAGAACTCGGACAACCTGCCGGCCGAACAACGCTTTGATTTGAACCTGGGCGACATCGCCGAGGTGTGGCGTCGTGGCAGCGTGGTCTCGTCCTGGCTGCTGGACCTGACTGCCGACGCACTGGCAACCGACCCGCAACTGAATGCGTACTCCGGCTCCGTGGCCGACAGCGGTGAAGGCCGCTGGACCATCGAAGCCGCCATGGAGCAGGCGGTACCGGTTCCGGTGCTGTCGACTTCGCTGTTTGCCCGCTTCCGCTCCCGTCAACAAAGCACGTACGGCGACAAAATGCTGTCCGCCATGCGTTTCGGTTTTGGTGGTCATAAGGAACCAAAATAATGGGTTTATCCCGCAGCAAGCAAAAGGCTCCGGTCGCTCCGGCGACCACGCTCTTCCTGTTCGGCGCCCATGGCGACCTGGTCAAACGGCTGTTGATGCCGGCGCTCTACAACCTGTTCCGTGACGGACTGGTTGGCGAGAACCTGCACATCGTCGGCGTTGACCACAACACCGTCAGCGACGCCGATTTCGCCAAAAAGCTTGAGGACTTCATTCGTCAAGAGGCGGCCAACAAGGTCGCCCAAGGTGGAGAAGAGCCTTTGGACCCGGCGCTGTGGGGCAGCCTTGCCAAACGGATCACCTACATCACAGGCGATTTTCTCGACGATGGCACCTACTCAGACATCGACGCGAAGATCAAGAGCACCGGCACGCAAAATGCGGTGTTCTACCTGGCGACCGCGCCGCGTTTCTTCAGTGAAGTGACCAAACGGCTCGGCTCCTCGGGGCTGATGGTCGAGGGCGACGACTATTTCCGTCGCGTGGTGATCGAGAAACCGTTCGGCCACGACCTGCCCAGTGCAGTCGCGCTGAACAACTGCTTGCTGAAGGTGATGAGCGAGAAGCAGATCTACCGGATCGACCATTATCTGGGCAAAGAAACGGTTCAGAACATTCTGGTCAGCCGTTTCTCCAACGGCCTGTTCGAGTCGTTCTGGAACAATCACTACATCGATCATGTGCAGATCACTGCGGCTGAAACCGTGGGCGTCGAAACCCGCGGCAGTTTCTATGAAACCACCGGCGCGCTGCGGGACATGGTGCCCAATCACCTGTTCCAGCTGCTGGCCATGGTTGCCATGGAACCGCCGGCAGCCTTTGGCGCCGACGCGGTGCGGGGCGAGAAGGCCAAGGTGGTCGGTGCGATCCGGCCGTGGTCGGAGATGGAGGCATTGGCCAACTCGGTGCGCGGTCAGTACAGCGAGAGCACGGTCGGTGACAAGAGCGTGCCGGGCTACCGTCAGGAAGATCGGGTTGACCCTCAGAGCAACACGGAAACCTACGTGGCGCTCAAGGTCATGATCGACAACTGGCGCTGGGTCGGCGTGCCGTTCTATCTTCGCACCGGCAAGCGCATGAGTGTGCGGGATACCGAGATTGCGATCTGCTTCAAACCTGCGCCGTATGCCCAGTTCCGTGACACGGACGTGGATCGGGTGGAACCTAACTTCCTCAAGATCCAGATCCAGCCTGACGAAGGCATGTGGTTCGACCTGCAGGCCAAAAAGCCGGGGCCAACCCTCGACATGCAGACCATCGAGCTGGGTTTCGCCTACAAGGACTTCTTCGAGATGCAGCCGTCGACCGGGTATGAAACCCTGATTTACGACTGTCTGACCGGAGACCAGACCCTGTTCCAGCGCGCCGACAACATCGAAAACGGCTGGCGTGCGGTGCAACGGTTCATTGATGCATGGGCCAAGGATCCGCACGTCGAGATGTATAACGCCGGTGAAGACGGCCCGTCAGGCGCCGATGAACTGCTGGCGCGTGACGGTCGCAGTTGGCAGCGACTCGGATGAGTGATTCCACGCAACCCCTCCGTTTCCTGTTGTCGGACATCGATGGCACGTTGCTGCGGCCCGATCACAGCCTGAGTCAGGCCAACATCGACGCCGTGCGTCAATTGCGCGAATCCGGCATCCATTTCACCATCGCCAGCAGCCGTCCACCGAGGGCCATGCGTCAGCAGATCGAAGCCTTGGGCATCGATCTGCCGACGGTGGCGTTCAACGGCGCCAACATCATCAGGCCCGATGGCAGCCTGCTCAAGGCTCACCGTATTGCGCCCGAAGCGGCACGGACCAGCCTTGAGTTGTTCGCCGCAGAGCGGGTGTCGGTGTGGGTGTTCGCCGACGATCAGTGGCTGTTGCTCGACCCGCAAGGGGATTACGTCGAGCATGAGCGCAACACGCTGGGGTACGACTTTGTTCAGGTCGAGCATTTCGATGGCTACCTCGATCGCATCGACAAGATCGTTGCCGCCAGCAAGGATTTCGAGCTGCTCAAGCGGCTTGAAGTCCAGCTCAACCCGCTGATCGCGGACACGGCGCGTGCGGCCCGCTCGCAGTCCTATTACCTGGACGTCACCGCGCTCGATGCCAACAAAGGCACGGCGCTGGAAACCTTGTCCGAGGAATTGGGCGTGGCGCTGGCGCACACGGCGGCCATTGGTGATGCAGGAAACGATGTGGCGATGTTCCTGCGTGCCGGGTTGTCGATCGCGATGGGGCAGGCGGAAACGGCGGTCAAGAGCCAGGCCAACTACGTCACCGGCAGCAATGTCGAGGACGGACTGGCAACGGCCATCGAGCGCTACATCCTGCCGCGCTGACGGCAGGCCCCGAATGACCTGTGGGCGTGAGGGTGCTCGCGAGGGCCGCCACGTTTCGCTGCCTGGCAGTGGAGCGTCGGCATTCATGATGACGCTCACGCCCGCCGGTTCTCCGGTTTCTTCGCGACCGAAGTCGTCGGCACAGCGGCTTGCTGTGACCGATGGTCGCGTACACCAAGAGGGAACATTGCCCCATGGCTGTATTGATTGAAGAGTATGCGCTGCTCGGCAACTGCCGGACGGCGGCGCTGGTGGCCCGCGACGGGTCGCTGGACTGGTTGTGTTTTCCGCGTTTCGACGCACCTGCCTGCTTTGCAGCCCTGCTGGGCGACAGCGACAACGGTCGCTGGAAAATCGCGCCCACTGAGCCCGGATGCCAGTCACGGCGCAGCTATCGCGATGGCACGCTGATTCTTGAAACCCTGTTCACCACCGACACCGGTCAGGCGATGCTGATCGACTTCATGCCGATGGAAACGGAGAGCAGCGTTGTACGCGTGGTGGTGGGGGTGACGGGGACAGTCGATTTCACGATGGATCTGGCGATCCGTTTTGATTATGGCAGTACAGTGCCGTGGGTCGAAAAGCGAGACCCTCACACCATGACCGCCGTGGCAGGTCCCGAGATGCTGGTGCTGCGAACGCCTGCCGAACTGCACCCACTCGATCATCACACGGAAAGTCGTTTTACCGTCACGGCGGGGCAGCGCTTCGGTTTTGCGCTGGCGTGGCAAGCCTCCCATGAGCCGGTGCGCGAGTCGTTCGATATCGAGCAGGCGTTGAAGCAGACTGAGGCTTTCTGGCGAGAATTTTCGGATCGCTGCCCGGATGTCGGGCCATGGACTGATCAGGTGAAGCGCTCGCTGATTACCCTGAAGGCCATGACCTATGCGCCTACCGGCGGCATCGTCGCGGCGGTCACCACTTCATTGCCCGAACAACTGGGTGGTGAGCGCAATTGGGATTACCGGTTCTGCTGGTTGCGGGATGCGACCATGACGCTGCTGGCGTTCATGAACCTGGGCTACTACGAGGAGGCGACGGCCTGGCGCAACTGGCTGTTGCGGTCGGTGGCGGGGAACCCGGAGCAGGTTCAGATCATGTATGGCCTGGGCGGCGAGCGGCGTTTGCCGGAGTACCAGCTGCCATGGTTGAGTGGCTATGAAGGTTCGCGCCCGGTGCGGATCGGCAACGCGGCGGCCACGCAGATGCAACTGGACGTGTACGGGGAAGTGGCTGATGCCATGACTCAGGCCCTGAAAAGCGGCTTGCCCCGCCTGCCGCGCAGCACGGAAATCCAGAAAGTCATCATGCCGTTCCTGGAGAACGTCTGGCACCTGCCGGATGCGGGTATCTGGGAAATTCGTTCCGAGCCTCGGCACTTTACTCACTCCAAGGTCATGGCGTGGGTTTCGTTTGATCGCAACGCCGGTGTGCTGGCGCAAAGTGATCATCCGGAAGAGCGCGAGCGAGGCCTGCATTACCGCAAGATCGCTGACGAAATCCATGCCGACGTCTGCAGCAAAGGGTTTGATGCGCAACTGGGCAGCTTCGTGCAGACCTACGGTGGCAAGGAACTCGATGCCAGCCTGTTGCAGATCGCGCTGACCGGATTCCTGCCAGTGGACGATCCTCGGGTCAGCGGCACCGTGGCGCAAATCGAGCGGTCGCTTATGCAGGATGGCTTGCTGCTGCGCTATGACAGTGAACGCAGCACCGATGGTGTGTCGGGCAGCGAAGGCACGTTCCTGGTCTGCTCGTTCTGGCTGGCGGATGTGTACGTGCTGCAGGGCCGCGATCAGGAGGCGAGCGACTTGTTTGATCGACTGTGCGGTCTGTGCAATGACGTCGGCCTGCTCGCCGAACAGTACGACCCGCGCGCACGCCGCATGCTGGGCAACTTCCCGCAAGCGTTCAGCCATATCGGTATCATCAATACGGCGTTGAACCTGCATCGGGTGGTGTGCCCGGTCAAGACGCGGGCTGCGGCAGACGTCGTAACAACCTGACGCGACGTCAGCCTGCAGACGTGAGCTTGCTCGCGACGTTCAACGCGCCTTGCGGAACGTAAAATTGATGCGCTGCTCACCCAGTTGCGGGTGCTCGGCCTGTCTGACCGGCATCACGCCGTGAAACCTCAGGCGGTCTTCGCCGCCCCAGACCACTACGTCGCCGTGAAACAGCGGCACCCGTTGAGTGGCGTCGGTGCGGGCCTGCCCGCCAAAAAGGAACATGGCCGGGATGCCGAGTGAAATCGACACCACCGGCCATTCATACCCAAGCTCGTCTTTGTCCTGATGCAACGACATTTTTGCGCCCGGAATGTAGCGGTTGATCAGGCAGGCGTCCGGGAGAAAATCGGCGAAACCCGCAGCGTCGGCGGCCGAGCGCGCCAGCTCAATGAACACCTCAGGCATCTCGGGCCAGGGCTGTCCTGTCTGTGGATCGATGCGGGTGTACTGATAGCCGCTGCGATCGGTGATCCAGCCAAACTGCCCGCAACTGCTCAGCCCCACCGACATCGTGTGGCCCCCGGGCGTGACCATGTTGCGGAAGGGCGCGCGGGTGAGCACTGACTCCAGAGCGGGCAGCAAGCGATCAATGAAGGGCAGGGCGAAGCCGCGAAACACAAAGGAGCGAGGGCCTATTTGTTCGGACGCCGAAGGTTGCGGCGTGTCGTCGTCGGCAAACAGGTCGAGGGTAGCGGGTGTCGTGCCTTTGCGTTGCATCATCGCGGCGTTACCGGTTGCAGAGAGTGTCAGAGTGCCTTGCTGACTTTGACATCGCTGATCACATCATCGCTGCCGCTGTGCATTTTTTGCAGCGCAGCCAGGGCTTCTTCGGCAGAAGGCGATTGCAACAGAGCAAACTCGAAGCGGCGTTCACCATTGAGCTTGTAGCTGATGGCATATTTGACGACAGGGGCAGATGCAGTCACGTTGTGTTCCTTGAAAAGCGGATGGAGGAGCGTGCAGCGACAAAGCTTTCACGCCTTGCGGTGTTTAATGCACACGACGATCAGCTCAGGCGCGATGAAGTACGGCGTACGATTTTGATCGAATGCGTGAACGTCGTTTTGCGACCGCCGTTTGTGTCCAGCTTGCGCCCGGCGGTATCGATGGTGATGTTCCAGAAGCCGGTGCTGGGCACCGCGATCTTGGCCGGGAAGCGATCAAATGCGCCGCCGTGATAGGTATGGCGCCCGCCGTTTTTGAAACTGCGGAAATTCGCGTCGCTCATCAGGCGTATGTTGCAGAGCTGGGAGCACTCGATGACGACCATGTCGTCTTCGTTGAGGTGCTCGCGCTGGTGTACGAATTTCATGGGTGTCTCCGGAGACAGGGCATTCTCGAAAACCCGAAACGATAGCACGGTGCGCGCTGGCATTGTTCGCAGGCGCATTGTTATCGTGGGATTAGCGGCAAAAAAAGTGAGACGAGCACGGACTTTATCGAGCTCCGGCTTGTCGTAGCACCTTTACTGGAGGGATTGTATGAAACTGGCTGTTGTTGTTCTGGCCCTGGCGATGACCGGTTGTGCTTCGGTGGCAGATATCGAGCACACGCCACCGACCATGAGTGTGATGTCGGGCAAGAACCCTCAGGAATACTCCGAGTGCTTCATCGCAAGAATCAGTGACAGTCGCAAGCCTCCGCAGATCGAGGCCCATCACGAGGGATTGCGCATCATCGTCCCGCAGAAATTCTCCAGCGAGACGCCGACCGCGATTGTGGATGTCGAGAAACGCTCAGGGGGCAGTTCAATCAAGCTGTTCGAAAGCGGTGGCAACAACCCGCTCAGGCCCAAGGATATACAGCACGCGGTGACCGCCTGCATTTCAGGGGCATGATGCCCCTTGGATTGACTGCTCGATCAGCTCAGGCTATTTGCACACCACGAGGACGGTGCGCGTCTTGTAGTTGCCGACATCGACACCCAGCGTCCTGTCGGCGTCTTTGGGTTGCGGCGTGCCGTTGGTGCTGACGATGTTGTAGCCAGTTCCCGCGCATGAGGCATCGGCCTTTTCATAACAGGCGGCCCAGGACATGGCTTCGCCGGAGCAGTCGATGCTCAGGGCTTGTTTGCCGTCTTTGAGGTAGGTGTCTTGTGCAGTTGCGCAGCCGGTCAGGCCCAGTACAACAAGGATGGACAGGTTCTTGATCATTTCTAATGCTTCGCGATGAGGGCCGGGTTCAATAAACAGCTTTTGTGAGACTGACAGGCTGTGCCATCGTTCCGGCATCATCCAAACAAATTTTCATGCTTGAACGCCGCTCAGGCCTGCTTGCGTGGCCTGAGCGGCAGGCCGCAAGCAAACTATTTGTCGCTGCGACGACGCGGAGCAGGTGTGTCCTCGAACACGGCGGCGACTTCCACAGCGCTGCTTTCGCTGTCGAAGGGGCCCGCGACGGCTTCCTGGTCGTGGCCGACAAGCCACCATTTGCCATCCTGCAGTTTCTTGATCTGGTACCCGTTTACAGTTTTGACTTCCGACATCGATCCATCTCGATTAGTGATTCAGGCCGTCATGATACGGTGCAATGGCATTATTTTCCTACGCAAACCAGCGAAGCGGGCTACGCTTGATCCTGTCATGAGGCGGTGGTTTTGAGGGGGATGGATGCCCTCATGCGAATGACAGGACGGACATCGAACGACCCTTCAACGGTAAAACGTTTGCGAGCAGCCATTGGCTGTTTGTTGATGTTCGGTGGTCGTAATATCCGGAAAGGTGCGGAACTATCTTCGCAACTATTCCTCTACCATGGCAGCGAACGGCCAGTGGCAGGCATTGTAACGTGATCGCCGCCTGATTAGACTGCGCCGCAACACCCCCAGCCCCATCAAGGACTTATATGATCAAGAAATGCTTGTTCCCTGCAGCCGGTTACGGCACTCGCTTTTTGCCAGCGACCAAAGCCATGCCTAAAGAGATGCTGGCAGTTGTCAACAAGCCACTGATCCAGTACGGCGTGGAAGAAGCACTTGCTGCGGGTTTGAATGAAATTTCCATCGTCACCGGTCGCGGCAAGCGCGCGCTGGAAGACCATTTCGACATCAGCTATGAACTGGAACACCAGATCAAAGGCACCGACAAAGAAAAATACCTGGTCGGTATCCGTCGTCTGATCGACGAGTGCAGCTTTTCCTACACTCGTCAGACCGAAATGAAAGGCCTGGGTCACGCAATCCTCAGCGGCCGCCCGCTGATCGGCAACGAGCCGTTCGCCGTGGTGTTGGCGGACGACCTGTGTGTGAACCTGGAAGGCGAAGGCGTTCTGGCCCAGATGGTCAAGCTGCACAAGCAATACAAGTGCTCGATCGTCGCGATCCAGGAAGTCGACCCGAACGAAACCAACAAGTACGGTGTGATCGCCGGTGAAGAGATCAAGCCAGGTCTGTTCCGTGTGACTGATATGGTCGAGAAGCCAAAGCCGGAAGACGCACCGTCGAACCTGGCGATCATTGGTCGCTACATCCTGACACCAGACATTTTCGAAAAAATCGAAAACACCGAGCCGGGCAAGGGTGGCGAAATCCAGATCACCGACGCCTTGATGAAACAGGCGGCTGAAGGCAACGTGCTGGCTTACAAATTCAAAGGCCAGCGTTTCGACTGCGGCGGCGCTGAAGGCTACGTTGAAGCGACCAATTTCTGCTTCGAGCACTTCTACAAGACCGGCAAATCCACTCAGTGATTTGGCAGTGTCGGTGATTTGACCGACAGCTGTACTGCAAACAAGGCCACCTTCGGGTGGCTTTGTCGTTTCTGTCCTACAGACCTTGCCGAGCGCGCTGGAGCGGTTATGCTAGCCCTCCTGCCTAGGAGAAAGAAATGAGCTACGACTTCGACCTGTTTGTGATCGGCGCCGGTTCCGGTGGTGTTCGCGCTGCACGTTTTTCCGCAGGCTTCGGTGCCCGTGTGGCGGTCGCCGAAAGCCGTTATCTGGGGGGGACGTGTGTCAACGTCGGTTGTGTGCCGAAGAAGTTGCTGGTCTACGGTGCGCATTTCTCCGAAGACTTCGAACAGGCCAAGGGGTTTGGCTGGACCAGCGGTGAGGCCGAGTTCGATTGGCCGACCCTGATCGCCAACAAGAATCACGAAATCCATCGCCTGAATGGTGTGTATCGCAATCTGCTGGCCAACAGCGGCGTGACCCTGATGGAAGGGCATGCGAAGTTGCGCGGCCCGCACGAAGTCGAAATCAACGGCCAGGTCCACACCGCCGAACACATCATGATCGCGACCGGTGGCTGGCCGCAGACGCCGGATATCCCAGGCCGCGAACACGCCATTACCTCCAACGAAGTGTTTTTCCTCGAACAGATGCCCAAGCGTGTCGTGGTGGTGGGCGGTGGTTACATTGCCGTTGAATTTGCCTCGATCTTCAATGGTCTCGGCGCCGACGTCACGCTGATGTACCGCGGTGAATTGTTCCTGCGCGGTTTTGACGGCAGTGTGCGCACGCACCTGCACGAGGAGCTGGCCAAACGCGGCATGGACATCTGCTTCAAGACCGAAATCGATGCAATCGAGAAGCTTGCGGACGGCACCTTGCAGCTGACGCTGAACGACGGCAGCAGCTTCAATACCGATTGCGTGTTCTATGCCACCGGACGCCGTCCGATGCTGGACAACCTCGGCATGGAAACCGTCAACGTCGAGCTCGACGACAAAGGCTTCGTCAAGGTCGATGAGCATTATCAGACCACTGAGCCGTCGATCATCGCGGTAGGCGACGTGATTGGCCGGGTTCAGCTGACACCGGTCGCGCTGGCAGAGGGCATGGCGGTCGCTAGACGTCTATTCAAGCCTGAACAGTACCGTGCCGTGGATTACAACCACATCCCCACCGCAGTGTTCAGCCTGCCCAACATTGGCACCGTCGGGCTCACCGAGGAAGAGGCTAAAAAAGCGGGCCACGAGGTGCAGGTTTTCGAAAGCCGTTTCAGGCCCATGAAGCTGTCGCTCACGAGCAATCAAGAGCGCACGCTGATGAAACTGGTGGTCGACACCCAGACCGATCGCGTACTGGGTTGCCACATGGTCGGCCCGGATGCCGGTGAGATCATCCAGAGCCTGGCGATTGCGCTCAAGGCTGGCGCGACCAAGCAGATTTTCGACGACACCATTGGCGTTCATCCGACGGCGGCCGAAGAGTTCGTCACCATGCGTACCGCGACACGCTGACACCGGGCGTCATTGCGCCGATGTCGCCCGGCCTCATGGATGAGGACCGGTTGAGCACTTGTTTCTGAAGGACGGACCCACTTTTTGACCAGCAAGAGTTTTTCGGCATCCATGCCCTTGAATCCCTCTGCGCCTGACGATCAACCGACCGATCAGCAGTCGCCCGCCATCGAAAAAGCGTTGCACGAGAGTGAGCGGCAGTTCCGCACGCTCGCGGACAACATGAGTCAGTTGGCGTGGATTGCCGATCCTGTCGGTCGGATTTACTGGTACAACGCGCGCTGGTACAGCTACACGGGCACGTCCCATGAAGCGATGATGGCGTTGGGTTGGCGATCACTTCATCACCCCGATCATCTGGAGCGTGTGGATTCCCGGATGCGCCGTTGCTTTGCCACCGGATCGATCTGGGAAGACACGTTCCCGTTGCGCGGCAAAGACGGTCTGTATCGTTGGTTCCTGTGCCGAGCACTGCCCATTCGGGATGAGCAGGGCGGTATCACTTATTGGCTGGGTACCAGCACCGACATTACCGCACAGGTCAAGGCAGAGGATGCGCTGCGTGAGCTCAATGAAAGCCTGGAGCGGCGTGTCGCGGAGCGGACGCGCGAGCTGGCGGCAATCAACGAGCGCTTGCAGATCGAGATCACCGAGCGTGCTCAGGCTGAAGAGGCGTTACGCCACGCGCAAAAGATGGACGCCATTGGGCAGTTGACGGGCGGCATTGCCCATGACTTCAACAACATGCTCACGGGTGTGCTGGGCGCATTGGACCTGATTCGGCGTCGAGTCGCTGCCGGGCGGGTGTCGGAGATTGATCGTTATATCGAGGCTGCGACGAGTTCGGCGAATCGTGCGGCCTCGCTGACCCATCGGCTGTTGGCGTTCGCAAGGCGCCAGTCGCTGAATACGCGCCCGGTGGACATCAATCACATGGTCGAGTCCATGGAGGAGTTGCTGCGGCGCACGATTGGCGAAAGCATTGAGCTGGAAATCGACCTGAACAGCTCGCTGCGGTTGACCCACACCGACGAGCACCAGCTTGAAAACGCACTGCTGAACCTGGTGATCAATGCGCGCGACGCCATGCCTGACGGCGGCCGTTTGCTGATCCAGACTGAAGTCGTGCATGTGGCCGTGCTGCACGATGCACTCACGCCGGGTGATTACGTGCGCTTGAGCGTGCAGGACACGGGCACCGGTATGTCCAGCGACGTCATCGCCCGCGCTTTCGATCCTTTCTTCACCACCAAACCCATCGGTCAGGGCACAGGCCTTGGGTTGTCGATGGTGTACGGCTTTATCAACCAGACCGGTGGCCAGGTGCAGATCGATAGCGCTGAAGGCCAGGGCACGCGCATCGACCTGTATCTGCCGTGTCACTTCGAAGCGAATGAGCGACAGGTGCCAACGAATGAAGACCCGGCCCCGCCTCGGGCCAGTCAGGGCGAGCGCGTGCTGGTCGTCGAGGACGAGCCGGATGTGCGGATGTTGGTGGTCGACGTGCTGCGCGAGCTCGGCTACTCGGTAGACGTGGCGTCGGACGGCGCGGCGGCGTTGCCGATCCTGCTGGGGTCTGGCCGTATCGATCTGTTGGTGACCGATGTCGGGCTTCCGGGCATGAATGGGCGGCAGCTCGCAGAAATCGCCCGCCAGCACCGGCCTGACCTGCGCGTGCTGTTCATGACGGGGTATGCGCGCAATGCCCAGGTGCGAGGAGACTTTCTCGAGAGTGGCATGGACATGCTGACCAAGCCCTTCAGTATCGACGAGCTGGCTCAGCGAGTGCGCGGTCTGATCGAAGCGCCGTCGGACGGCGCTTAGCTTTCGCTGGGGGATTGCACCGCAGGCTGTCCCGATCGCAGGTTTTCCAGTGCCACTTCGGTCTTGATCAAGATGAGTTCCAGTACCCGGTTCTGTTGATCGCGTTCGGTCAGTCGCTCCTGGAGTTTGTCGCTTTCCTTCGTCGCGTTACTCAACCGCTCCTGAAGCAGCGCGCATTGGGTGTGGGCCTGCAAATGCTGGTCTTTCAGCGAACGAATCTGTTCGTCCTTGTCTTGCAGGCGAGACTCCACGTCTTTGGCGGCTTGAGTGAGTCGCGCATTGTGTTTTTGCTCCGTCTGCAATGCCTGTTGCGTGCTGAGCAAAGTGGCCGTCTGGGTGCCCAGCTTGGTGGTTTGCAAGGCGTGGCGGTCGATCAGGTCGGCCAGTTGGCGTTGGGTCTGTTGCAGCGTCTCTTGCAGTTCTTTCTTTTCGGCATCCAGCCTTACCTGCACCTCCTCGATGTGTTCCTGCGCCTGTTCCCGCAGGCGACCCGCCAGGCGAGTGACAAGGCTCATTAGCTCGTCGTCGACCTGTGTGGGAGAGGCATCCACGTCAATTGCGTCAAGTTCGCGCATGAAGCGGTGGATGGTGGTTTTGGAGCCGGTATTGCCCATCTCGATACGTACCGCGTCGATACTGGGATTTTCACCGCGAGCAATCAACGCCAGCCTTGCGGATTGAACTTCTGCCTTGCTTATACCGCTGCGCGCCATGAATGCTCCTGTCGAAACGTACCGCGTTACGTATGTAGTGTTACATACCATTAATGCGCACTATTGTGCGCGATTCTTGGCCGGATGTCTTGGCGACTTGAACACATCAGGAAGAACTCGCTAGGCTACGGGCGAGTTTATGGCGGCGGAGGACGGGGCCATTCGTCTTGATAGAAGCCGGGCACGAAAAGGTGTCACTGATTTCTTCTATTAATAGAGTGGTTCTATAGCGAAAACCAATCACCAGCATGAGGTTTGCCAATGAGCCATCGCAGGTGATTGTGAGTAATATCCTCCCCATCGATTTGACACACCCAATTTTCCAACCCTAAGGAGATCCACCCGATGCCTATCATTAACAGCCAAGTAAAACCGTTCAAAGCGACCGCTTTCAAAAACGGCTCTTTCGTTGACGTTTCGGATGCTGACCTCAAAGGCAAATGGTCTGTGGTGTTCTTCTACCCAGCCGACTTCACCTTCGTCTGCCCAACCGAACTGGAAGACCTGGCTGACAACTACGACGCGTTCCAGAAACTGGGCGTGGAAATCTACTCCGTTTCGACCGACACCCACTTTGCTCACGCTGCCTGGCACAACACCTCGCCAGCGATCGGCAAAATCCAGTACACCATGATCGGCGACCCAACTCTGACCATCTCCCGCAACTTCGACGTTCTGATCGAAGAAGCAGGTCTGGCTGACCGTGGCACGTTCGTGATCAACCCTGAAGGTCAGATCAAAATCGTTGAACTGAACGACGGCGGTGTTGGCCGTGACGCTTCCGAGCTGCTGCGCAAGATCAAGGCTGCTCAGTACGTTGCTGCTCACCCGGGCGAAGTGTGCCCAGCCAAGTGGAAAGAAGGCGAGGCCACTCTGGCTCCGTCCCTGGACCTGGTCGGCAAGATCTAAGTCCCCATGACATTCATGGCCGGACCGGGAGCGATGAGCTCTAGCACGTAAACCGCATCGCCCCCAAAAAACGCCCGGGCGGTCATCGCCTGGGCGTTTTTATTTCCAGATTTAGAATTTTGAAGAAAAGGAAGCCGAATCATGTTGGACGCCAATCTTAAAGCTCAGTTGAAATCGTACCTGGAGCGGATCACTCGCCCAATCGAGATCGTCGCGTCCCTTGATGACGGCGCGAAATCGCAAGAAATGCTGGCACTGCTCAATGACATCGTCAGCAGCTCCAGTCAGATCACCCTGAACACCGATGGCAACGATGCACGCACACCGTCTTTCGCCCTTAACAGCCCGGGCCAGGACATCAAGCTGCGTTTTGCCGGCCTTCCGATGGGCCACGAATTCACCTCGCTGGTACTGGCATTGCTGCAAGTCGGCGGTTACCCGTCCAAGTCCAGTGAGGACACTCTCGAGCAGGCACGTGCCCTGACCGGTGAGTTCAAGTTTGAAACCTACTTCTCGCTGACCTGCCAGAACTGCCCTGATGTGGTTCAGGCGCTGAACCTGCTGGCCGTGCTGAACCCGAACGTGCAGCACGTCGCAATCGAAGGCAGCTTGTTCCAGCAGGAAGTCACTGACCGCCAGATCATGTCGGTACCCAGCATCTACCTGAACGGCGAGCTGTTCGGTCAGGGCCGCATGAACCTGGAAGAGATTCTGGCGAAGATCGACACCAGTGCCGGTGACCGTCAGGCCGAAAAGCTGAACGCTAAAGAGGCGTTCGATGTGCTGGTCGTCGGCGGCGGTCCAGCCGGTTCCGCTGCGGCGATTTACGCAGCGCGTAAAGGTATTCGCACCGGTGTCGCGGCTGAACGCTTCGGTGGCCAGGTGCTGGACACCATGGCGATCGAAAACTTCATCTCGGTGCAACACACTGAAGGCCCGAAACTGGCGGTCGCCCTTGAAGAACACGTCAAGGAATACGAAGTCGACATCATGAACCTGCAGCGCGGCGACCAGCTGATTCCGGGCAAGGACGGCCAACTGCATCAGGTCAAATTCGCCAGCGGTGGCGTGCTCAAGGGCAAGACCGTGATTCTGGCGACCGGTGCCCGCTGGCGCGAAATGAACGTGCCGGGTGAACAGCAATACCGCAACAAGGGCGTGGCTTACTGCCCGCACTGTGACGGTCCGCTGTTCAAGGGCAAACGTGTAGCCGTCATCGGTGGCGGTAACTCGGGCGTCGAAGCGGCGATCGACCTGGCCGGTATCGTGTCGCACGTCACTCTGCTCGAGTTCGACAGCTCGCTGCGCGCTGACGCCGTGCTGCAGCGCAAGCTGAACAGTCTTCCGAACGTGACCGTGCTGACCAGTGCGCTGACCACCGAAGTGACGGGCGATGGCCAGAAGGTCAATGGCCTGCGCTACAAGAACCGCACCACCGGCGACGAACTCAACATCGAGCTGGAAGGCATCTTCGTGCAGATCGGCCTGCTCCCGAACACCGAGTGGCTCAAGGGCACCATCGAGCTGTCGCCACGGGGTGAGATCGTTGTCGATCAACGCGGTGAGACGTCGATCCCAGGCATCTTCGCGGCTGGCGACGTGACCACTGTGCCGTACAAGCAGATCGTGATCGCGGTCGGCGAAGGCGCCAAGGCTTCCCTCAGCGCATTCGACCACCTGATCCGCACCAGCGCACCGGCTTGATGCCTGGCTGAGTCAGCAGAAACGAAAAAACCTCATGAGCGATCATGAGGTTTTTTTATGCGCGATTGCTTTTGCAGTCGCGCAAGCGCTCCTGCAGAGAGCGTTACGCGGTCATCATACCGGCGTTGGCTGGATGATCTCGACCCAGTAGCCATCCGGGTCCTTGATGAAAGCCAGGCTTTTCATCCGGCCGTCGGTCAGACGTTTCTGGAAGTCGACACCCAGCGCTTCAAAGCGCTCGCAGGCGGCATGCACGTCCGGCACGGAAACGCAGATGTGGCCGAAACCGCGGGGATCGGTATTGCCGTTGTGGTACGAGAATTCGGGATCCTTCTCGGTGCCATGGTTGTGGGTCAGTTCCAGAATGCCAGGGATGCCTTTCATCCAGACGTTGCGGGCCGCGTCGTCGGCCGGGATCTGCCCCTTGTCGACCAGCGCCAGGAAGTAGAGGCTGAACTCAGCTTCAGGAAAGTCACGCTTTTCGACCAGGCTGAACCCCAGCACGCGGGTATAGAAATCCAGCGAGGCGGTGATGTCTTTGACGCGCAACATGGTGTGGTTGAACACGAATTGCGCAGTGGCCGCGTCAGGTTGGGCGGTGACGCCAGGGAAAGTGTTCAGTTCGTGCAGGCTCATCGGTGACTCCAGGGTGGTCCTGTAAATGTTGCCTCATGATACGGGACGCGGCGCTCGAGCCAAAACCCAATGTGCAGAGGCGACGCCGGGCCTTGTGACCGTGGCGTGTCTGGCTCACACTTTCCGGCTCGACGTTCAGGTATCAGTCATGTTCTCTCCGTTACGCACGTTCATCCTGGCAGGTCTGTACCTGCCCTTGGGGCTCAACCTCGCCGTGGCGGCGGACGCCATGATCGTCTGGCCGAGTGACTGGGATGTGGAAGCCTTGCCCCAGTCCCCTTCGACGCCCGACCACCCCTCAGTGCAAATCCGTGAGCGAGCCGTCAAAAACGATCAAAACGGCGATCCGGCGATGGTGGTGGAGCTGACTCAGACCCGATTGCAGCCCGGTCATGACGTCAACGTGCAAGGCGTTTTGCTGGAAATGCGCAAGGCGGTGCAGGTCAACTTCGTTCGCAGTGGCTTTCAGAGTGTCTGCACAAAGATGAAAGACAGCACACTGAGCGAGATTCCGGCCATGGAGACGACCTGCACGATCACCCAGAACGGGGCGCATGTGATGACCCAGACGCTCGTGGCGGCAGCCAATAAAGAGATGGCCTGGTCGTTGTCATACGCGGGGTCGGCGCAGGGCTATGCCGCCAACAAGGAGGAGGTTTTGCGGATCCGGGACAGCCTTCGTCTGGATGTAACGCCCTGATGGAATTGAACGTCATCAAATCAAAGGCATAAAGAAGCCCGCCGAAGCGGGCATGGGGTGCTAATCCTTTAGCTGTGTCCATCCTGTAGAAGCGCGTGTGAAAAAAATGTGAAGAATCACGCCCTTCGGCGGACAGTGAAAGGGCGGGCACTCTTTGGTCGGTAATGCTCAGCACAGCGAGTTATTTTGGCGCCTGAAATCAGCTTGGCTGATAACACGAACTCATTACTCCTTTGTATTGAGCGCAGAGGGTTTGAATATCAGCATTGTACGGCGAGTGGGCTAAGCGCTGCGGGGTTATACGAAGTTGAACTCTATCTCCGGTAACAGCCACTCTTGCGTTTTGCCGATTCACTGGCTGTCAATAATTTGTCTGTTTAATTGCGCTTATAAAAAAGCCCCGAAGAACGGGGCATTTTTTATAAGGCTTTGCTATTGCAACAATGACGATCAGCCGCGCAACCAGGAATCGACGGTCTCGGCGCCGTACTGCTCTTTCCAGGCTTTCAGGCCGCGGTGATTTCCACCCTTGGTTTCAATCAGCTCGCCCGTGTGTGGGTTCTGATAAACCTTGACCACGCGGGCGCGGCGGCGTTTCGGGCCAGCCGGTGCAGCGGTGGCGGCAGACGGGTTCGGGTCGAGGATGGCGATAATGTCGCGCAGGCTCTTGTCGTAGGTGTTCATCAGAGCTTGAAGCTTCTGCTCGAACTCGATCTCCTTTTTCAATCCGGCGTCATTCTTCAGGCTCTCCAGCTGAGCCAGCTGTTCCTGAAGGGCTTTTTCTGCTGCGCGAAACTCGGCAAGTCTGGACAAATATAGTACTCCGGCGATAAATGGCTGTTGTCAGCCCAACGCAAGCTACATGGACGCACGTCAGGGTCCTGTGCTCATTTTGTCACTACCCCTATGCCTTGACGGATCATCATTTGAAGAAACTAACGTTGCGCTGCCAGCTTCACGTCCGTGGCGAGGGTAGTTGTGATGCGCGACGGGCAAATAATGCACGTTTTTTTCGAGTTGTAAAATAGGCGAGGTGCAATTGTTATATGAAAGATGACGGCAAACATAAGCCGGTCTGACAAAAACTGACAACATGGGTGTAAAGCCTTGTAAGTAATTTCTCAAACTAGGCCAATATCGGAAACTATAGGTGCGGCGCGCATTGCCAAAGGTGGCGAGATCTACAGCCCTTGTTGCAAGGCCGGGTCATCGGGGTTGAGCTGCTCGAGCTCAGCCAGGAGCACCTGGACTTTCTGCAACTGGCCGTTTTCTTGCCAGTAACGGATCAGCAGCGTTCTGGCACGGCGGTTGGCCGGTTCCCGCTGCAGGATGTCTTCCAGCTGCCGCTGCGCCGGCTCCAGTTGATGGAGATCATGAAGCGCCACCGCGAGATCGTAACGATAAACGGCGTTTTCGGGTTCCAGCTCTACCGCCTTCGCCATGGCCAGTAACGCGTACTCGTTTTGCTGATGCCGCAACAGCCATTTGCCGAGGGCATATTGGAGTAAAGCAGACTGTGGGTGCTTCTCGAGAAGCTGAGCCAGTTGCTGACGCGAACGGTCGGTCTGGCCGCGCTGGTCAAGCAGCTGAACCTGGGCGAGCGCTGCCTGAATGTTGTTGGGTTCCAGTTTCAGCGCAAGGTCCAGCGCGTCGAAGGCTTTTTGAATCGCGCCCGTGTTCACGAACAGCTTCGCCAGTTCCAGCTGGCTTTGACCGCTGGGCGGTTGTGAGGCCAGCGTGTTCTGATATTGCTCGGCGGCGTCCTGGACGCTTGCGTAATACAACCCCAGATCATCAGGCGTCAGGCCGAGCAGTGCGCGGACTGCGCAGAAGCGGACACCCTGATCGGGATCGTCCAGTAAAGGGCCGATCAGCACGCTGCGTTGAGCGTCTGGAACAATGGCGGCAACGGTATCGATGGCGGCTTGCTGGACAAGCGGAGCAGGGCGCTTGAGGTCGCCGTCGAGGATTTTCAGCGCCTGGGCGCTGGGATAATTGGCCAGCTCAGTGAGCAGTCCCGCGCGCCGAATGTCCGACAGGTCGGTTCTGCTCAATTGCTGATAAAGGACTCGCGCTGCGCCAGGTTTACCGTTGTGGGCCTGTTCCAGTGCTTCGGCATAGCTGTGATTGACCACCGGCGGGGGTGGCGGTGAGCGCCACCCATGGACCAGCAGGCCGACAGCAATGAGCAACGCCACTGCGCCCAGTGCGATTGCGGTCTGCCAGCGGCGGCGAGCTTTTAAAGAGGCCGGGGAGTGCGGCGAAGACGGGTTAGGCATACCGATTTCCGTTTCTGCGTGATCAGCAGCTTCGGGGAGAGAGGGTCGAGTGTCAAACGGCAATAACGCCCCTTAAAACGAAAAAGCCCCGAACCTTGTGAGCCCGGGGCCTTAAGGGCCGGTCGGCGGACCGCCCCTCAACGGTTTCAGTTGCCAGGTTTCAGGCGTTAGGCTGCCAGCCGCCACCGAGCGCTTTGTAGATCGCGACGATGCCACGATACAACTCAATCTCGGCCTGCGCCTGACTGTCTTCAGCCGCCAGACGTTCACGTTCGGCATCCAGCAGTACCAAGAAGTCAGCAGTCCCTTCCTTGTACTGAATGCTTGCCAGATTCGCCGCCGAACGGCTTGCCTCGCTCTGACGCACCAGCGACACCAGACGTTGCTGACGCTTGTCGTAATCGCTGAAGGCGTTCTCGGTTTCTTCCAGTGCCAGCAACACTTGCTGCTCGTAATTGGCCAGTGCCCCTTCGGCATCGGCGTTGGCGCCACGGATGCGCGCTTTCACGCTGCCCAGGTCAAACGCCGCCCACGTGATGCTCGGGCCAAGGCCCCAGGCCTGCGCGGCACCGGAACCGATCTGCGAACCACGGCTGGCGGTGAAGCCCAGAAAGCCGCTCAGGCTCACCCGTGGAAACAGGTCGGCGGTCTGCACGCCGATGCGCGCGGTTTGCGCCGCCAGTTGCCGCTCGGCGCTGCGCACGTCGGGACGGTTTTCCAGCAATTTGGTTGGATCGCCAATCGGCAAGGCCTTGGAGATTGCCGGCAGCTTGGCGGGCGCCAGGCTGACGGTCATGGCGTCCGGACGCTCACCGAGCAAGGTGGCGATACGGTTGCGCTCACGGACCTGTTCGGCCTGCAGCTGCGGAATGGTCGCCTCGACAGCGGCCAGCCGTGCGTCGGCCCGCACCACGTCGATTTCGTTGCCCACGCCTTCATCACGCAGTTGCACGGTCACGTTGCGCGAATCCTGCTGGTTCTTCAGGTTGTCCCGTGCAATGTTTTCGCGCAGCTGCGCGCCACGCAGCTGGCCATAGGCATCCACCAGCTCGGCGATCATCGTCACTTGCAGCTGATAAAGATTGGCCTCGGCCACTTGCTGATCCGCCTCACTGGCTTCCAGTTCGCGCTGGATGCGACCGAACAGGTCGATTTCCCACGCCATGTCCAGGCCCAGGTCGTAGCGTTCCTGGTTGACCCGGTGCTCGGTTTCACCCGGCACCTGAGCGCGGCCGATCTGGCTGCTGGCGCGGCTGGTGACCACCGGCATAGCATCGTTGCTGATGTCATCGCGGATGGCGCGAGCCGCTTTCAGGCGGGCAAATGCCACGCGCAGTTCACGGTTGCCTTGCAGGGATTGCGCTACCAGCTTGTTCAGGGTCGGGTCGTCGAACTGCTGCCACCAGATGGTTTCGGTGCGGCTGCGGTCGTAGGCGCCCTGTGCAGCGGCCTGAACGTTGGCCGCCGCGGTGTCCGGCTTCTTGTAGTCAGGGCCGACGGCGCAGGCCGCCAGCGCCAGGACCAACAGGCTCGGCAGGAAGAGTTTTGCAGCCTTCATCAATGAGCCTCCGGAGAGATGGTCTGAACGCGTTGCGCCTTGGCCGCCTTGCGTGCCTCTTTGCGTCCAACGTAGTTACGAATCAGCACATAGAACACAGGGGTCAGCAGCAGACCGAAGAAGGTCACGCCGAGCATCCCGGAGAACACCGCCACGCCCATGGCATGACGCATCTCGGCACCGGCACCGCTGGACAGAACCAGAGGTACCACACCCATGATGAACGCGAAGGACGTCATCAGAATCGGACGCAGACGCAGGCGGCACGCTTCCAGAACGGCCTCCAGCGGGGTCTTGCCCTTTTCCTGTTCATCCTTGGCGAACTCGACGATGAGGATCGCGTTCTTGCACGCCAGGCCCACCAGTACGATCAAGCCGATCTGGGTGAAGATGTTGTTGTCGCTGCCCGCGATGATCACACCGGCGATGGCCGACAGCAGGGTCATCGGCACGATCAGGATCACCGCCAGTGGCAGGCTCCAGCTTTCGTACAGCGCCGCCAGTACCAGGAACGCCAACAGGACGCAGAGCGGGAAGACCAGCAGCGCGGTGTTGCCCGACAGGATCTGTTGGTAGGTCAGGTCGGTCCACTCGTAGGTCATGCCGTTAGGCAGTTCCTCTTTGAGCAGCTTGTTCATGGCCGCTTCTGCCTGACCCGAGCTGTAGCCAGGGCCGGCCGCGCCGTTGATTTCGGCGGTGATGAAACCGTTGTAGTGCATCACGCGGTCCGGGCCGGACGTGTTGGTGACGTGCAGCAGGGTCGCCAACGGGATCATTTCACCCAGGTTGTTACGCACTTTCAGCTGACCGATCTGCTCGGCGTCCTGACGGAACTGTTGTTCTGCCTGAACGTTGACCTGATAGGTACGACCGAAACGGTTGAAGTCGTTGGCATACAGCGAACCCAGGTACACCTGAAGGGTGTCGAAGATGTCGCTGATGGCCACGCCGTGCGTCTTGGCTTTTTCGCGGTCGATGGCGGCGTCCACTTGCGGCACGTTCACGGTGTAGCTGGTGAACAAGGCGGCCAGTTCCGGCACGCTGCGGCTCTTGGCGATGACGTTCATCGTCTCTTTATAAAGCTCGTCGTAACCCAGGTTGCCACGGTCTTCGATCTGCAGACGGAAACCACCGATCGTGCCCAGTCCCTGTACCGGCGGCGGCGGGAAGATCGCCATGTAGGCTTCCTGGATCGACGCGTATTTACCGTTGAGCGCACCGGCGATGGCGCCGGCCGATTCACTGGCGGCCTTACGCTCTTCGAACGGCTTGAGCGTCACGAACACGATGCCGGAGTTCGGGCTGTTGGTGAACCCGTTGATCGACAGGCCAGGGAAGGCCACGGCGCTTTCGACGCCCGGTTGCTTCAAGGCGATATCGGACATGCGCTTGATCACGTCTTCGGTGCGGTCAAGGCTTGCGGCGTCCGGCAATTGGGCGAAGGCCACCAGGTACTGTTTGTCCTGCTGCGGCACGAAGCCGGTCGGCGTGCTCGAAAAACCCAGCCAGGTCAGAACGATGAGGCCTGCGTAGACCACCAGTGCCACGCCGCTGATGCGGATCACGCGCCCGACGGTGCTGACATAGCCGTTACTGGCCTTGACGAAGAAGCGGTTGAACGGACGGAACAGCCAGCCACCCAAGAGCTTGTCGAGGAAGCGCGAGAAAGCATCCTTTGGCGCATCGTGGGAACGAAGCAGCACGGCAGCCAGCGCGGGCGACAGGGTCAGGGAGTTGAACGCCGAGATCACCGTCGAGATCGCAATGGTCAGTGCGAACTGTTTATAGAACTGCCCCGTCAGACCGGAAATGAACGCCGCCGGTACGAACACGGCACACAGCACCAGCGCCGTTGCGATGATCGGGCCGGTCACTTCGCGCATGGCGATCTGCGTGGCCTCCATCGGCTCGTGCCCGAGCTCGATATTCCGCTCGACGTTTTCCACCACCACGATGGCGTCGTCCACGACGATACCGATCGCCAGTACTAGACCAAACAGCGACAACGCGTTGAGCGAGAAACCGAACAGGTGCATGACGGCAAATGTACCGATCAACGACACCGGCACAGCGGCCAGCGGGATGATCGAGGCACGCCAGGTCTGCAGGAACAGGATCACCACCAGCACCACCAGAATCAGTGCTTCGAACAGCGTGTGAACCACCGCTTCGATCGAACCACGGACGAAGATGGTCGGGTCATAAACGATGCTGTAGTCCATGCCTTCCGGGAAGTTCTTCTTGAGCAGTTCCATCTCGCCGCGCACTTCGTTGGAAATGTCGATGGCGTTGGAACCCGGACGCTGGAAGATCGGGATTGCGACCGCAGGTTGATTGTTCAGCAAGGAGCGCAGCGCGTACTGGCTGGAGCCCAGTTCGACCCGTGCGATGTCTTTCACGCGGGTGATTTCGCCGTTTTCGCCAGCGCGAACGATGATGTTTTCGAACTCTTCCTCAGAGACCAGACGGCCTTGAGTGTTGATCGACATCTGGAAGCTGGTGGCGCTCGGAGAGGGCGGTGCGCCCAACTGACCGGCTGCGACCTGACGGTTCTGCTCGCGGATCGCGTTGACCACGTCGGTGGCGGTGATGTTGCGCGAAGCGGTCTTGTTCGGGTCAAGCCAGACACGCAGCGAGTAATCGCCCATACCGAACAGCTGCACGTCACCGACACCGTTCAGGCGAGCGAGCTCGTCCTTGATGTTCAGGACCGCGTAGTTCGACAGGTAAAGCATGTCGTAGCGTTTGTCCGGCGAGGTCAGGTGGACCACCATGGTCAGGTCAGGAGAGGCCTTGTCCACGGTGATACCAATGCGGGTCACTTCTTCCGGCAGTTTCGGTTCGGTCCGGGTGACACGGTTCTGCACCTGCACTTGCGCGGTGTCCAGGTTGGTGCCCAGCGCGAAGGTGATGGTCAGGGTCAGCTTGCCGTCGGCAGTCGCCTGCGAGGACATGTACAACATGTTCTCGACACCGGTGATCGCCTGTTCCAGCGGCGCAGCCACGGTCTCACCGATGACTTTCGGGTTGGCGCCCGGGAAGTTGGCGCGCACGACCACGGTCGGCGGCACGACTTCGGGGTATTCGCTGATCGGGAGCTGGAACAGCGAGATGGCGCCGGCGATCAGGATCAACAGCGACAGCACCGCTGCGAAGATCGGCCGCGTAATAAAGAATTTGGAGAAATTCATTGAGTGAGTCCCTTAACCGCGTGGCGTAGCGGCAGCGGCAACCTTGGAGTCCAGTTTTGACTGGGCTTTGGGTTGATTGCTGGCATCAAGTGCTTGGCGTTGTTGTTGCAGTGCGGCGAGCGTTTCGGCACTGGCCATCGGGGTGTCTTGCGGGTCGATCGGCGAACCAGGGCGCACGCGCTGCAGGCCGCTGACGACGATGCGGTCGTCCTTGCTCAGACCGCTGCGTACGATGCGCAGGCCTTCAAGCTTCGGCCCCAGGTCAACGTTGCGATAGGTCGCTTTGTTGTCCTTGTCGACCACCAGCACGAACTTCTTGCCCAAGTCGGTGCCGACTGCTTCGTCTTTGATCAACATGGCCGAGTAGGTGCCGCTGCCGACCAGCTTCAGACGGGCGTAAAGGCCAGGGGTGTATTCGCCCTTGCTGTTGTCAAACACGGCGCGCCCACGGATGGTGCCGGTACGCGGATTGACCTGGTTGTCGACGAAGTTCATCTGGCCCAGGTGCGGGTTCTCGACTTCGTTGGACAGACCCATGTACACCGGCGTGGTTGCACCACGTTTGCCATCGCGCGCCAGCTGGTTGTACTTGAGGAACACGCGCTCGTCAGCGTCGAAGTAGGCGTAGACCTTGTCGGTGGAAACAACGCTGGTGAGGATGCTCTGATCGGCGGTAACGATGTTGCCGGCGGTGATTTCCGCACGGCTGACGCGGCCGGTGATCGGCGCGGTCACGCGGGTAAAGCTCAGGTTCAGGCGAGCGAGATCAAGCTGAGCCTGAATCGCTGCGACTGCAGCCTTGGATTCTTGCGCGGTGGTGGTCCGTGAATCAGCCAGCTCGGCCGAGATGGCATTGTTGGTGCGCAGACGTTCGCCACGCTGGGCTTCGTTGTTGCTGCGCACCGAGGCGGCTTTGGCCTGTTGCAACTGCGCTTCCAGACGATGCACTTCGGCTTCGAACGGGCGCGGGTCGATCTGGAACAACAGGTCGCCTTTCTTCACCAGTTCGCCGTCGGTGAAAGCCACCGAGTCGATCTGACCGGAGACTCGAGGGCGAACCTGCACGGTTTCCGGGGCTTCGAGGCGCGCAGTGACTTCGTCCCATTCGTTGACCGGCTGCTCAAGCACCTTGGCGACGTTGACTTTGGCCGCAGCTGGAGCCTGGGCTGCCGATTCCGGGCCTTTTCCGCAAGCACTGAGTACCACCAGAGCCAACGCGGCAAGGGGATAGCGCAAAGGAGTAAGTGACTGAATCATGGGAAAATCCGCCGATGTTATTTGAGATGGGCGGATTCTGTTCCCGAGGGTTTTATTGCACGAATCGAATACGACGAAGGTAACTATCAGTGGGAATGATATTTCCCGACGTGAAGGCTCTGGGACGGGTCTTAGCCGAGGCTGTCCGGATCTCCGAAGAACATCTGGATGCGCGAGCGCAACCACCGCTCACCAGGGTCATTGTCCTGAGAGCCGCGCCAGGCCATGTGCAGTTCGAACGTGCGCGATTCCAGCGGCAGTTCCTCGGACCGGACACCGCCTGCGGCGGTCAGCACATCGGCGGCGTAATCCGGCACGGTGGCGACGATGTCGGTGCCAGCGATCAGGGTCGCCAGGCCATTGAACTGTGGCACGGCCAGTACCACGTGACGCTTGCGTCCGATCTTCTCCAGGTATTCGTCGATGAAACCGCCCAGGTCGCCGGCAAATGAAACCAGCGCATGAGGGCGCGCGCAGAAATCATCGAGGCTGATGGCGCCAGGCATGGAGTCGGCGCGCAGCAGTTTGGGGCGGCTGCGGCGCAGGACCTTGCGCTTGGCGTTGGCCGGCAGGTCATCGGTGTAGCTGACGCCGATGGAAATTTCCCCGGACGACAGCAGCGAGGGCATCAGGATGTAATTGGTGCGACGCACCACCAGCACGATGCCGGGCGCTTCCGAACGCAGACGCTTGAGCAGCGAAGGCAGCAGGGCGAATTCGACGTCGTCGGACAGGCCGATGCGGAACACGGCGGTGCTGGTGGCCGGATCGAAATCGGCTGCGCGGCTCACGGCGGTGGAAATGGAGTCCAGCGCAGGAGAGAGCAGGCCGAAGATCTCAACGGCGCGCGCGGTCGGCTCCATGCTGCGGCCTGTGCGCACGAACAAGGGGTCATCGAACAAGCCGCGCAAGCGGGAGAGGGCAGCACTGATCGCCGGCTGGCCAAGGAACAGCTTCTCGGCCGCACGCGTGACGCTGCGTTCATGCATAAGGGTTTCGAACACGATGAGCAGGTTGAGGTCGACGCGACGCAGGTCGTTGCGATTCATGACGGGGGTCTCAGGGACATTGGTCGATACGTTGGCCGCCCGGGAGGCAGGCCTGTGTTCAGCTCAGGCACGAATATTACGGGGAAAAATTGATTCTCCGCACTGTTAAATTCATCCGCAAGCATACAAACGTGTTACCCATCACGCCCGTCGATAATTTGTGCTGAACCTTTTCGCCGGGGACCTGCCCCATCCATAGACGTGGCGGGTGGAGAAAACGTCCGCGGGCGCGGCAGTTTTCGCGCCAGTCAGCGTCACGTTCATCCGGAAATTGCCTCTCGGGTTGCAATGTCAGGATGAGAAAAGAACAATGAGCGCGCTTGAATACGTGAGCATTCGATGGTTATCTAATGACCGCCTATCAGCAACAGAATCGATGACAGGCATGTCGACTATTAATAGCCACTGATAGTGTTACCGGCAGAGCCCGGATAGAGTTCATGGCATCAAGGTTCATAAGGCGAGGTTCGAAATGTCCCGCACGATCCGTTTTCATCAGTTTGGCCCGGCCGAGGTGCTCAAAGTAGAAGAGCAGCAAGCCGCGTTGCCAGCACCCGGAGAGGTGCAGATACGCGTCCAGGCGATCGGTGTGACCTGGTACGACGTGCTGTGGCGACAAAATCTGGCTTCTTCCCAAGCTCGGCTGCCTGCCGGTCTGGGTTCTGAAATGGCCGGCGTGGTGACTGCCGTCGGCGATGGCGTGGCCGATCTGAAAGTGGGCGACAAGGTTGCCAGCTTTCCATCCGCTGACCCTAACGTTCACCCGGTGTATGGCGAGCTGATCACGCTGCCGCACACCTCCGTCACCCGTTATCCGGATGTGCTGACGCCCAATGAAGCGGCTGTTCACTACACGCCGATGCTGGTGGCGTACTTCGCATTCGTGGAACTGGCCCGTGCCAAGCCCGGCCAGACCGCGTTGGTAACTGACGCCAGCCATTGCGCAGGTCCTGCGTTCCTGCAACTGGGCAAGGCGCTGGGTATCAAGGTGATTGCCGCGACCAAAACCGAGTCGTGCCGTGAATACCTGCTGAAAATGGGCGCGGACAAGGTGGTGGTCACCGAAGAGCAGGATCTGCTCATGGCGATCAACAAATACACCGACAACCGTGGCGTGGACATTGTCCTCGACGGCCTGGGTGGCCCGCAGATGTCCATGTTGGGCGATGTATTGGCACCCCGTGGCAGTCTGATCCTTTATGGTCTGCAAGGCGGGAACCAGACTCCGTTCCCGGCGTGCGCGGCGTTCCAGAAAAACATTCAGTTCTTCGTTCACTGCGTGGGCAACTTCACCGGTAAGCCTGAACTGGGCATCAAGCAGGACGAAGAGGCCGTTAAACGTGCACTGCGTGATATCAACCAGTTGACCGCTGATCGGGTTCTGGTGCCTCAGATCACCAAAGTGTTTTCGTTCGATCAGATCGTTGACGCGCATCGCATGATGGATGGCTGCCCGGTGGGTGGTCGTGTGGTGGTGGAAGTCGAGCCTGCCTGAGCGCAATTCACCGCGCTCTGCTAACCGTTCGACGCCTTAGGCCGGGCGTCGAGAGGGATGATAAGGTTGCCGATTCACAGGTGCCCGTCCTCTCATTGATCGGCCACGCAATACCCGACAAAGCCTTCCCGGTTCATCAGGAAGGCTTTTTTGTTTATTCGCCTTTTATCAATAAACGCATTCAGCGGTGAGCCGTCTGTTGTTTTGTCTGGCGTTTTAAAGAGACGGCGGCGAACCGTTAAACACTTCTGTTTAAAGTGCGGCAGGGTTTAACCATTGACTGACAGGCAATACGTCATTGATCTGTACCTTGTAATTGTTTTTTAGATACCGATAATAAGGCGATCACTCATGCTCAAGGAACGAGTCATGCCTCATGCATTGTCATGGCCGGTTGTTTTATTATTTCGAATACCCGCCCGCACGGTTGCTTTCTCTCCTCCGGCACCAGTGCCGGTCCGCACCTATTGGCCTGTCAGGGGCGCAGCGTGTCGCCCCAGCGGACAAGGTCGGGTGTTGGCCTCGTTGCAGGTCAGTTGTTGACGATCCATACACTGGGTTATGTTTTTATATAACGACATTCACGAAGTGTCGATTCTGGTAATGCGACGCCTGTCGTAGCGGAATCGATGTGTTCGCTGTACCGGGTTATTCAGGTGTTGAAGTATGGGTTCTATTCACGAGCAGGCCATGAACTATGTCTATCAACAAGTGCTGCAACGCTTGTTGAGTTATTTCAATCGTGCCGAGCGCACCGCGCTGCAATTACTGATTCAACGTTTGATTGTTGCCGCTGGCGGTATCGAGAACATTGGAACGTATAAAGTATTGGTAGCATTCAGTGGTGGCAAGGACAGCGCCTACACGGTGGCCTTGATGCGTGCCGCGCAGTTGAGCATCGCCGGCCGGGCGCCGGCGACGTTCAATCTGCGTGTCGCCAATATGCGCCACGCCGGTATGACCTCGGCGGTCATGGCCAATATTCATCGCTGCTACTCCGCGCTGTTTCTGCACGACGATCCACGGGTCGAATTGCTGGTGGTCGATCACCAATACGTCCAGGCGTTCGAGCCCGACCTCCCGTTTTCCAGTGCCGGCCGGGAGCAGAACCGCTCTGACATGCTGCTGGGTGGACACCTGACCGCAGGTGATGCGAGAACGACGTTCTGCAACAGCTGTTATCTGGGGATGGCCGAGTTCCTTGGACGTGCCGCCTGCTGGGGGGACGGCGTGGATGCCGTACTCAGTGGAGACTCGCTTAAGGAGCAGAAGCAGTATGCGACCTGGATCATGCGCCTGGCACGGCATGAAGGGCAGGCGGTGGAGAACTGGCACAAGCTGGGCTTCATGACCGCGTTGAACACCATCGACAGTGTGGGGCGCGCCTACTACCGCGAACTGTACGGCGAAGAACCGCAACCCGCCGGGTTCATGCTGCGACCGCTCGGGTATCCCAACAAGCCCGTTGCGCCTGCGTTTCTCACCGTGGCCGACCTGATCGGGTTCCGGCTAGAGGAACGCTGGGGGTTGCTCACGGACTTCCTGGGCTTTCGTTTTGATGATCTGGCCTTCAGCTTCAGCGAGTCGGACTGCGCCAACCCGTTGCTGATGGCCCACATGCGCGGCTTGAAGGCGCAATTTGTCCAGGGTCGTGCGTACGCCGATGGCATTGCCGAGTACCTGGAACTGGCGGCAGGGATGATGCGCCGCAAACGCATGCCCAGGCGCCTGATCGAGCAGGCGCTGGCGGCGTACGATCATCCCGACAAGATCGAGGAGCGCCGCGCGCTGGCGTCGGGCTACGCACAGGAGGCATTTGGCCTGAGCGAGGCGCAACTGGTGTGCCTGTTGTTCGCGCCTTTCGTCGACGCCGGGGCGCAACTGGAAACATTCCTGCGCGTCTGTCACCCCGGCATGCTGGTGGCACTGGCGGACCTGCACAGGGCGCTGTCGGGGCATTCGGCGCCCGATCAGGTCATTCAGTGGCTGGTGGATGTCAGCGGGTTGAGTCTCAAAGGGCTGCAAAACCTGTATGAAAAGCGCCGGGTGGATTTCAGCGACGACAGCTCGATCATCGCGCGGGTGCGGGCCAGTGACCCGGACAAGGGCCACGTGATGACGGTCGATCTGCACACCGGCGAAGCGGTCTCGGAGCTGATCTCGGGGCGCTGACCGCATTCTTTCACACGCCCGGGCGCGGGGGCCTGGATTCAACCGCTGCCCGGTGCATTTTTGTCATCGACCCTGCGCCTTGCGCACGGATGGGGTGTCTCCAATGAATAACAACAAGACCGATTTTGCCTACCAGATGGTGTACCGCTACCTGTCGAGGCTGACCAATGAGCTGCCCGAAGGACCGGCGGTCAAGTTGCCGTCGCTGCGTTTGCTGGCACGCCGGCTGCGCGTGTCGATTTCCACGGTGCAGAACGCCTACTCGTTGCTGGAAAAGGAAGGCCGTATCTGTTCGGTGCCCAAGTCCGGTTATTACGCATTGCCTCAGCCGTGCAACGACGTCCATTGCGAAGGTGACGATGTGCTCGAACGCTATCAAGCGAGCGTCCGGCGCTCGGACATGTTTGTCTTCGGCGCCGATGAGCCGACGCTGCTTCAGTCACTGGACGGGGCGCTGTTGAACCTCGAGCGCGATCTCATGCGCCATTACCCTTGTCAGCCCGATCCGCGCTTTCAGCCGTTTGGCGACATCGAATTGCGTACGGCATTGGCGGCGTCCTACACCTCGTCCGCCGAACGTTGCTGGCACCCGGACAATGTGTTTATCGGCCCGGACAAGACCGGTGTGTTGAAAACCGTTTTGAAAGCCCTTCAGCTTCGTGACAGTGCAGTGCTGGTTGAATCCCCGTGCGGCTGGAGCGTGCTGCGTACGCTGCAGTCCTTCGGCATCCGGGTCATTGAGTGGTGCGCAAATCCCGAGGGCGTCGTCGACACCGATGAGCTGAGCGGATTGTTGCGCCATGGCGACATCAAAATGGCGATTCTGTCGTCGCGCATGACCCCTGTTCGAGGGCGCGTCATGGCACTGGAGCAGCGTCAGCGGCTGGCTCAGGTGTTAAACCGGCATGGGCTGTGGGTCCTGGAAAACGACAGCCAGGGCGGGCTGTGTTTTGACGAGCAGGTCGAGCCGCTGCACACCTTCATCGACCCCGAGCGGCTGATGATACTCGGGGCGTTCGACAAGACGATCGGTCTTGAAGCACCGTTTGGTTACCTGTTGAGCCGCCACTCGCGGCCTCTCTGGCATCAGCAGATGCTGCTGCGCTCGTTTCGCCTGCCGCCGATCAGACAGAAAGCCATCGCACGTTTGTACAGCTCCGGGCAGTTGGACCGTCATCTGCAAAGCTTGCGCATCAGCCTTCAGGAGCGGACGACCCAGCTGGGGATGATGATCGAACACTATCTGGGTGACGACGTGCGTTTCGAGCGCCCCGGTGGCGGGGCGACGCTCTGGCTGGACAGTGCGCATCGCGTCGACATGACGCGGGTGTTCGAGCGTTTGCTGGATCAACGCATCGTTGTCGCACCCGGGGAGCTGTTCAGCGTGCGCGGTCTGCATCAGCAAAGCCTGTGCCTGAGCGGTGCGGCGGACTGGAGCCAGAACATCGAATCAATGCTGGTGATCATCAGAAACGCACTGATGCAGGAACGTTTGGTCTAGCGACCCGCCGATCCGTTTTGTTTGCCAGAGACGGCATACAGCTGCTATCTGTATGCCTGTCCAGTATTCAACCTTCGGCCAGCGTTACTTCGTGACCTCTATTCTCCCGCTCGAACCCGGTTCCGGCCCTATGGCCAGTGAGCTGCCTGTTGCTGCACCGAGTCCGGTGGTCGACCCGCAAGCCGGGTATACGGTCGCCGTGCGGGCGCTGTGCGAATTCACTGCCAAGGCCGGGGATCTCGATCTGCGCTTCACACCATCTCCCACCGCGCTGGAAGGCATCGCAGGCCATCGCACGGTCGCGGCGCGACGAGGACCGCAGTACCAGCCCGAAGTGGCCGTGAGCGGTGTCTATCATGAATTGACGGTGCGGGGCAGGGCAGACGGTTATGACGCCGCGCTCAATCAGCTGGAAGAAATCAAGACCTACCGTGGCGACCTTGAGGCAATGCCCGACAACCATCGACAGTTGCACTGGGCGCAGGCGAAGGTCTATGGCTGGCTGATCTGTCAGCAACTTCAGTTGGCTGAGGTGAACGTTGCGCTGGTCTATTTCAATATCGTCAGCGAGCAGGAAACGGTGATTCGCGAGCGGTATTCAGCGGCGCAACTCAAAGCGTTTTACGAGGCGCACTGCGAGATCTTCCTGCAGTGGGCGCGGCAGGAAGTGGCCCATGTTCAGGAGCGCAATCAGGCGCTGACCGCGCTCAGGTTTCCGCATCCCGAATTTCGCAGCGGCCAGCGGGTTTTGGCCGAGTCCGTCTATAAGGCTGTCAGCACGGGGCGCTGTCTGATGGCGCAGGCGCCGACCGGCATCGGCAAGACCATCGGCACGGTGTTCCCGATGCTCAAAGCGGCGCCGAGTCAGAAGCTGGACAAGGTGTTCTTCCTCACTGCTAAAACCCCAGGCCGCAAGCTGGCGCTCGACGCCTTGAGCGTGATCGGCCGCAGCGCGCCGCAACTCAGCTTGCGGGTGCTGGAACTGGTCGCCCGGGACAAGGCCTGCGAGTACCCGACCAACGCCTGCAACGGTGACTCCTGCCCGCTGGCCAAAGGCTTTTACGACCGGCTTCCGGCCGCGCGCAGCGAGGCGTTGACCTCTCCGTGGCTGGATCAGGCGGGTCTGCGCGATGTCGCGTTGCGGCATCAGGTCTGTCCGTATTACCTGAGCCAGGAGTTGGCGCGTTGGGCTGACGTGGTCATCGCCGATTACAACTATTATTTCGACCTCAGCGCCTTGCTGTTCGGGCTGTGCCAGTTCAATCAGTGGCGCGTTGCAGTGCTGGTGGACGAGGCGCACAACATGGTGGAACGCGCCCGGCAGATGTACAGCGCAAGCCTCGATCAGCACGCGATGAACCAGGTGCGACAGGTGGCGCCGGAGCCGTTGAAGAAATCCCTGCAACGGGTCAATCGTGAATGGAACGCGCTGCACAAGGATCAGGTCGCGCCGTATCAGGCTTACCCCGGTACGCCCGCGAAGTTTCTCGCCAGCCTCACGCTGTGCGTCGCGGCGTTCGGCGATTACTTCAACGACCATCCGCAGGCGGCGAATGGTGAGCTGCAACGTTTCTACTTCGACGCCCTTCAGTTCGGGCGCATTGCCGAGTTGTTCGACGCGCACTATCTGTTCGATATCAGCAAACGAGAGACAGGCAAAAAAGCGCTCTCGCGGTTGACCCTGCGCAACGTGGTCCCGGCGGGATTCGTGCGCCCGCGCCTGACCGCCGCTCGGAGCACGGTGCTGTTTTCTGCCACGCTCAACCCTCGTCACTACTACCGTGATCTGTTGGGGCTGCCGGATAACACGGCGTGGGTCGACGTGGAGTCGCCGTTCCAGCGCGCGCAACTGGACGTGCACATCGTCAGTCGCATTTCCACGCGTTACACCCACCGGCAGGCCTCGCTTGGACCGATTGTCGCGCTGATGGCCGAGCAGTTTCAGGCGCGGCCGGGCAACTACCTGGCGTTTTTCAGCAGTTTTGATTACTTGCAACAGGTGGCCGACTTGATGGCGGCAACCCATCCGCACGTTCCAATGTGGCAGCAGTCCCGTGGCATGGCTGAAGCCGACCGGCAGGCGTTTCTCGACCGCTTTACCCCGGACAGCCAAGGCGTGGGTTTCGCCGTGTTGGGCGGCGCCTTCGGCGAAGGGATCGACCTTCCAGGCGCGCGCTTGATTGGCGCCTTCATCGCGACCCTGGGGCTGGCGCAGATCAACCCCGTCAACGAGCAACTTAAACACCGCATGGGCCTGTTGTTCGGCGCGGGTTACGACTACACCTATCTTTACCCCGGCATGCAGAAAGTGGTGCAGGCCGCGGGGAGGGTGATTCGCGGGCAAGACGATCGCGGCGTGGTGATGCTGATCGATGACCGTTTCGCCGAACGCAAGATTCAGCAATTGTTGCCCGCCTGGTGGCAACTTTGAAGGCGCTCTGCTAATTGTCTCAAGCGTTTACGGATCGATAGCCGAGCAGGGCGGTCCAACTGCCAGTAAACTGCCGCGCTGTAGCGGGTTTCAGGCTTTTTTCGCTTCGCCGAGCATCTTTTATTTTTCGTTAGTCATTACTAATCACGGTTTTCCATCCACGGAGGTTTCGCATGAGTATCAGTCCATTCGCAGGCAAACTGGCGCCTGCAGAATTGCTGGTCGATCTTCCTCGCCTGGTGACGGCGTATTACACCGGTCAGCCGGACGCTTCTGTCGCCACCCAGCGGGTTTCGTTTGGTACTTCTGGCCACCGTGGCAGCTCGTTCGACCTGAGTTTCAACGAGTGGCATGTGCTGGCAATCAGTCAAGCCATCTGCCTGTATCGCCAGGCGAACGGCATCGACGGCCCGCTGTTTCTCGGGGCCGACACCCACGCGTTGTCCACGCCTGCCGCCGCGTCGGCGCTGGAGGTCCTGGCCGCCAACGGTGTCAACGTGATGATTTCCGAAGGTGACGAGTACACACCGACGCCCGCCGTGTCCCACGCCATCATTTGCTATAACCGCGGCCGCACATCAGGGCTTGCGGACGGTATCGTCATTACGCCGTCGCACAATCCGCCGGAGAGTGGCGGCTTCAAATACAACCCTACCAATGGCGGTCCGGCCGACTCCCACATCACCAAGTGGATCGAAAACAAGGCCAACGAACTGCTCGCCGAGAAAATCGTCGGCGTGACCCGCGTGACCCTGGAAAAGGCGCTGCGCGCCGACACCACTCACCGCCATGACTACCTCAATACATACGTCGCCGACTTGAAAAACGTCATCGATATGGACGCGATTCGTGGCGCCAACCTGCGTCTGGGCGTCGATCCACTGGGCGGCGCGGGCGTGCGCTACTGGTCGGCGATCGGTGAGCACTACGGCCTGAACCTCGACGTGGTGAACAAGTTCGTCGACCCGACCTTCCGCTTCATGAGCGTCGACTGGGACGGCAAGATCCGCATGGACCCGTCGTCGAACTTCGCGATGCAAGGTCTGATCGGTCTCAAGGACCGTTTTCAGGTGGCCTTCGCCTGCGACCCGGACCACGACCGCCACGGCATCGTGACCCCGACCGGTGGCCTGCTGGCGCCGAACAATTACCTCGCGGTGTCCATCGACTACCTGTTCCAGAACCGCCCTGACTGGCGCGCCGACGCGGCAGTGGGCAAGACGGTGGTCAGCAGCGGCATGATCGACCGCGTGACTCAGCGTCTGGGTCGTCGCCTGTACGAGGTGCCGGTGGGCTTCAAGTTCTTCGCCGAAGGCTTGTATGACGGTTCATTGGGCTTCGGTGGCGAGGAGAGCGCGGGTGCGTCGTTCCTGCGCCGTGACGGTACGGTCTGGACCACGGACAAGGATGGTCTGATCCCGGCGTTGCTGGCGGCCGAAATCCGCGCTCGCAAGGGGCGTGATCCGAGCGAAATGTACAAGGCGCTGACGGATGAGTTAGGCGAACCGGTGTCGACCCGCGTTGAGGCCAAGGCCAACTTCGAGCAGAAGGCTTTGCTGAGCAAGCTGTCGCCGGAGCAAGTGACCTCGACGGAACTGGCGGGCGAGAAGATCACCGCCATCCTGAGCAAGGCGCCGGGCAACGATCAGGCGATTGGCGGTTTGAAGGTCATGACCGAGAATGGCTGGTTTGCAGCGCGTCCTTCGGGCACTGAAGACATTTACAAGATCTATGCCGAGAGCTTCAAGGGCGAGGAGCACCTCAAGCGCCTGGTGGCCGAGGCGCAGGTGTTGGTCGATGGCGCGATCGCGCCAAAATAAGCCCGCTTCCGGCACCGGGTCCCCGGTGCCTGCCCGATGTCAAGGGTGGCGTTGAACGACGCCATCTTCGACTCAGGCGTCTGCCCGTATGGGGCGATTGCCACCGCTCGTCCATCTCCGGGCACTCCTGACTCCCTCACGTATCCCATGTCTACGCGCGGTTATCGTGCGCAAAAACGAGGAGAGTCGAGATGGAGATCAATCCAAACGCGCCCGGCAACATTTCCCAGAAAGGCGTAAACAGCCAGGCCGACAACGAAACCGGCTTCGACCCGCGCGCGCAGGGCGGTGCGGGTCAACCAGACCCTGCGGATGAAGAGCTGGGATTCGACCCCGAGTCGCCTGATGTGTCCGATCCGGCTGTGGACCCTCTGCATCCCGCGCGAACCAGCAACGATCCTGATCCCTCTGCGGACGATCACAAGAAAACGGGCTCTGTGCCGGGCGGCCGTTGATCAGCCCTTGTGCGCGCCCGACACGTCGTCGGGCAATCCGGTTTGAGGGTCCCAGGACGCTCGCAGCTGACGCACAGACCCGCTCTGGCACGCTCCATGCGTTCTTTTATTTAATTCGGAACAAATAGATTCCGGCTTTGGTCAACCCATTTCGACACCCTGAATTCGGTAATCCCTATGAACCAGACGATCAATAATCTGACCGATACCTTGAGCGACAATCTGTACGAGAAAACCCGTGCTCAGTTGAATACGTTTCTCGATGAAACCAACGCATTGCTCGCTGCTGGGGATGCGCTGAATGAAGACCGGACCGCGCTGGCGCGGGAGCGGTTGGCAGCCTTTCTGAAGGGTTCTGCGGAGGCTGCGGTCCATGTGGAGGGGCAGCCGCCTGTCACTCGGGTTCTGAATGATGCCAGGCATTACGTCAAAGCCAATCCGTGGATTGCGCTAGGCGCGGCGGCGGGCGTCGGGCTGCTCGTCAGTCTGCTGCTTAAACGTAACCATCCTTGAGGAGGACTCTTCGTGAAGCGCCATCGCGGAATCTTAACGATGCGCAGAGAACCCGGGGGCCGGTTCTCGCTTGCCAGTTCGCATAAACGCTGTGAGAGCACGTCTGTGCCCTGGGCTCAATACCGTCTTGTCTCCGGCTTGTCGGGACATCAGGTCGATACGGACCTTGAGGTGTACCCGCGGGCGGGGAACGGACTGCAGAGATATGAAAGGGGGGCATGCATGAATGTCGACGAAGAGACTGTTCGTCAACTCGCGCAATTGATTTGGGAGACCGAAGGGCGGCCTGAGGGGCAGGACGCGCGGCATTGGGAGATGGCGACGAAACTCGCTGAATCGGCCGCCATGGCACCGGTGCGCAACGCTCATCGGGCGACCGTCAACACCCTGTTTCCGGCGCCTGATGAGGAGCCGGATCGTTAGTCAGCGTGAATCGACACCTGAGCGGTACCTGTGCTGGTGATCGGCTTGGATGAGCCGGTTCAGGCGTCACCCGACTGCAATTTGTCGAGCAGCGATCGTGCGAAGTCTTCCGAGGCGATGAAGTCCAGCGCTTCACGCAGCTTTACGGTCTCTTCCACGCCAAAGGTCTTGTCGAATACCTGAGACACGCGTTCGGAAATCTTGCGGGCTTCGGCGTATTTCTTCTGGCCCGCTTCCGTCAGCAGCACGCGCCGGCTGCGACGATCGGATTCGTCGACTTGCAGCTCTACCAAGCCATCGCGGACCAGGGGTTTGAGGGTATGGCCCAAGGCCGAAAGGTCCATGACCAGGACCTGAGCGAGATCGCGCATCTTGGGCTGACCGCTGCGCGCGATTTGCGACAGCAATGAATACTGGGTGGCTTTCAACCCGCAGGCCACGAAAGCGTCATCGTAGATTTGACCCAAGCGGCGAGAAGCCCGACGCACGGAGCCATTGGCGCAACTGCTGGCCATGGCGGGATCTGAACAAGATGTCGCGTGTTTCAAAGCGATGTTACTCATTGCGGACAAAGATAGGCGGGATTATGCCTGCCCAGTCATTCGGGACAAGGTTTTTTCGGCCCGCCGGTTGATGACACGGTGTCGCAGCTGCATGACCCATCACGTGCAATCAAGCCTGACTCGCGGCGTCCCGCGCGAATCGTTGCTCTGCGCGGCGCGCATCGGTCAGCGCCCAATACCACATCCCCAACCCGCCCAGGGTCAGCGCTGCGGCCGCATAGCCGGTGGCTGGCAAGCTAAAACCGGCGGCGATGACGATACCGCCGACCCACGGGCCAATGGCATTGGCGAGGTTGAACGCACTCTGCACCAGCGCGCCCGCCAGGGATTGAGCGTGGGGCGCGACGTCCATCAGGCGGGTTTGCAGTATCGCGGCAAGCCCCACGCCGCAACCGATGAAGAACACCAGCGGGATCAGCAGCCACAGGTTTTCAGGGCCGAGGGGTAAAGGGCGAGTACCAGTGCCGTGAAACCCAGTGAAATACCGGCGGCGCGCATGGTGGCGCGATCCGCCGCCCAGCCGCAGACCAGGTTACCGACCGTCGTGCCCAGGCCGAACACGGCCATGACCACGGGAATCATGAAGTTCGACGCGTGGGTCACTTCGATCAGGGTCGCCGCCAGGTAGGTGTAAACACAGAACACACCACCGAACCCGATACCCGCGATGCCCAGCGTCAGCCACACCTGCCGGGAGCGCAGCGCATTGAGTTCGCGCAGCGGGCTGGCATCAGCTTGCGCAGGCGAGGCGGGCGCCAGGCTGCGAATCAGCAAGGCGGTGATCGCCGCCAGCACCGCGACGATGGCCATGCCCCAGCGCCACCCGACGGTCTGGCCGATCCAGGTGGCGAACGGCACGCCGATGATGGTGGCGATGGTCAGCCCCATGAACACGCGGGACACCGCTTGGGCGCGCTGGTTTTTCGGGACCAGCGAGGCGGCGAGGAGCATCGCGACACCAAAGTAGGCGCCGTGAGGAAAGCCACTGAGAAATCGGAAGAACACCAACCACGGCAGGCTCGGTGCAATCGCGCTGAGGGCGTTGGCGATGCCGATGAAGGCCGCGAGCCCCACCAATAATGCCCGGCGCGGGAGCCTCACGCCCAACACCATGATCACCGGAGAGCCGACGACCACACCCAGTGCGTAGGCGCTGATGGCATGTCCGGTCAGCGGTTGGGTGGTCTGAAAGTCGCTCGCAATGAACGGCAGCAGCGTCATGGACGCGAATTCGGTCGTGCCAATCGCGAACGCGCCCATGGCGAGTGCGAAGAGCAGCCAGCCCATATGAAATTCATCGGGAGTAGTGGTGGTGGTATTCATCTGAGGAACTGACGTAGGAATGAAGGAAGACAGACGTCCTGTTATACCTGAAACCGGTTTCAGATCAACCCGAAACCGGTTTTGAGAACAGGCGCCGCACTGGAAGGATCAGCGCAAACGCTCGATCTTCTGCTGCAACATGGCTTTCACGTGCGCCCACTCATCGTCGATGATGCTGAACCGTACCGAATTACGCTTGCGGCCATCGGGCATGATGCGTTCATGGCGCACGATGCCTTCCTGCGTCGCGCCGATGCGCAGGATGGCCGCCCGGGACTTTTCGTTGAGCTCGTCTGTCGTGAACTGCACGCGCACGCACTGCATCACCTCGAACGCATACGTCAGCAGCAGGTATTTCATTTCGGTGTTCAGGCCTGAACGCTGGACCGACTGGCTCAGCCAGGTATGGCCGATTTCCAGCTTGCGGTTCTTGCGGTCGATCTTCCAGAAGCGTGTGCTGCCCACTATCTGCCCCGTGTCACGGCGTACGATGGCAAAGGGCATGACGGTGCCCGCCTGGCGCCCGGCCAGTGCGGTCGCGATATAGGCATCGACGGTCGCCGGTCCCGGCACGACCGTAACCTTCATATTCCAGAGCTCGCCATCCCCCGCAGCCTGCAACAGCCGCGCGGCATGTTCGGCCTGCAATGGCACCAACGCCACGGCGTCGCCGGTCAGCGTCACCGTTTCACTCGCTATCGGTTCTGCACTCATGCGCCGTCATCCCTTGGGTTTGGCGTTAGGCAATGCTGCGCCTTTGGGCCACAACATCCAGATTTGTCCTTGTTGTTTCATGTTGCCCGCCAGTTCGCCCGCGGCATCGCCGGTGCCCCAGAACATGTCGGCACGGACTTCGCCGGCAATAGCGCCGCCGGTGTCTTGCGCGGCAACGGGCCGAACCAGCGGCGTGCCGTCAGGTCGGGTCGAAGACAACCACAGCAGGCTGCCCAGCGGAATCACCTTGCGGTCGATGGCCACACTGTAACCGGCCGTCAGCGGCACATTGAGCGACCCGCGTGGGCCTTCGTTGCTGTCAGGGCGCAGGGTAAAGAACACGTAGCTCGGGTTGCTCCCCAGCAGCTCATTGACCCGCTCGGGATGGGCGATGGCCCAGTCACGAATCCGGCCCATCGACACCTCGTCCTTGGTCAACTGGCCTTGTTCCACCAGCCAGCGACCGACCGGTTTGTACGGATGGCCGTTCTGGTCGGCGTAGGCGATGCGCAGCTGCCGGCCGTTGTCGAGTTGCACCCGGCCCGAACCCTGAATCTGTAGGAATTGCAGGTCAATAGGATTTTCCAGCCAGGCGAGCACCGGTGCGTTAACGCCTTTCTCGCCGATGGTGGCGGCGTCGTCGTAAGGACGCAGGACACGACCGTCCAGGCGGCCGCGCAAGCGTTTGCCCTTGAGTTCAGGGTAGATGCTGTCGAGGTTGACGATGATCAGGTCATCCGGCACGCCATAGATCGCCACCGGGTGTTGATCGTTGTGCTGTTCGCTGCCTTTGTAAATCGGCTCGTAGTACCCGGTGATCAGGCCGTTGGCGCCATGCTCCGACGACCGCAGGCTATAGACCTGCAGCTGGTTCTTGAGAAAGTCGCGAACCGCAGCAGGGTTCGGTTGTACCTGTGCGGCCATGGCGCAGGTGGGGCCCCAGACCGGGTCTTTGGCCAGACGCTTGCACGCTGAAAACCAGCTGTTGTAACCCGCCATCAAGTCCTGGTCGCTGACGGCGGGCAGCTTGTCCCATTCCACGCTGACGTACGTCGTGGCCTCGGAAGGTTTGGTTTTGGGCGCGCCACCGTCGCAGGCAGCGAGCAGTGCGATCAGCGGAGCGAGGCAGAACAAAAAGCGGCGCCAGTGCAGGCTTGTGGTCATCACGCGGGGTGTTTCCTGAAAACAAAGTGAAGGCGGCTAGCTTGGTGAAAGGTGAGGGCGGCGTCAAATCCCGGAAGCGTCGCAGGGCGGGATCGACCTCGAGCCAGACCCGCCTTTGAGCCCGATATCATCCGCTTGTCGCACTTTTTGCCGATTTGCGGCTCTATCCATGGCCAGGACGTGACGATCCGCGTGACGTCCAGATGCTGAAGCTTGTGATCGATGGTCTGTGTTTCTTGCTGTTCTTACTTCCACCGCAGCGTTCGCGCAACGCTTGCGGTGTGCACGCTGATGCTCTGCGCCGCCGGTTGCACCCGACAGGACGGGCGCGACGTGGCGACACAATTCAGCGAAACCCGCCCTCAGGAGTTTTTCCAGACCAGCGTGGATCGCATGGCAACACTGGCCATGCACGACAACCTGGAAAGTTTGTATCTTTTGATGAACAAGCTGTACCTGCGCAACCCGGCAGAGTGGCGCAAGTCAGGATTCGTCGACGCGCGGTCCGCCGAGCGCAATGTGCGCAACGCCATCGAGCAGCGAACACCTTTGGCGCAATTGGGCAATCGCCGTGACCTTGCCGCCCTGAGCTATGCCTTGAGCCCTGAATTCCTCGGAGACCGTGTCGGCGCCTTTATCTACGCCATCGGCAGTATGCTGGTCACCGCGCACGGCGGGCGACTTGAGTTTTTCATGACCGACCAGATCAACCCCACATTTGTCAGCAACGCCGCGCGTAACATCGAGAAAGCCACCTGGTTGCTGAGCCAGCGCCAGAATGCCAACGGCGAGTTGATGCTGTTTTCGAACGAGATTTCGGAAGAAGGCAGCAACCTCAGTTTTGCCACCGAATTCGGCAAGATCGTCGCGCGCCTGGACCTGCTGACGCAGATGCTCGACGAGCGCTACCGACGGATCGGTCTGAACTACGCCCAGAGCCTGCTGTTCCTGAATTTCCTGCCGGTGCAGTGATCTTTCCAGCGGTGATGAAACCTTTCATCGCCGAGGCTCATCCTTCCTTTTTTTCAGTCGATAACTCTTTTGGCGTTGTGCAAAAACAACAACAAATTTTCAAGCCAAGGGGTCGACGATGTTTAAAACAGTGCAGGCGCGCTATACGGTCATATTTGTGGCGCTGATCGTCGTGATCGCGGTCATTACCGAACAGGGTATCGAATACCTCGTTACGCCCAAGGTTCGTGCTTCGCAAGAGCAACTGGTGCTCAATCAGGTCGATCAGATCGGCACGCGGATTCTCTCTGACCTGGCCAGGGTCGAAGCCCAGTCCCGGGCCATTACTCAGGCGGTGCCGCTGCTGGACAGCGATGCCATCGACAAGGTGCTGCCGGGTCTTGTCGACCAATACGGTGACGCCAAGGTCTTCGGCGGCGGCGTCTGGCCGATGCCGGACAAGCGCACGCCGGGTCGCAACAAACACAGCACGTTCTATCACCGCGATGGCAGCGGCCAACTGGTGGTGAGCACTTACTGGAACTCCGATCCGGCGCCCAACTATTGGGAACAGCCTTGGCACCGCGCCGGGCAGAACGCGCCCAAAGGCAAGTGCGCCTGGGCAGCGGCCTATCAGGACGAAGCCAGCCCGCAGCCGCGCACCAACTGCGCCATGGGCATCTACAAGGACGGCGCGTTGTACGGGGTGTCGACCATCGACGTCACGCTGGGCTTCTTTAACGGCCTGATTCAGGAGAAGGAAAAGGACATCCAGGGCCAGGTCATGATCGTCGAGCGTGACGGCAAGGTGCTGACCAACCAGAGCCGCATTCCCGGGGACATCATCCTCAAGAACATCTCGGCGTTCAGCGGCCAGTCGATGTTCGCCAAATCCATTCAGGACGGCCTGACTCAGGTTTCCGGCGACGCTGTGTATTCCCGAGAATACAAGGACCCGCAACTGGGCGACCTGACGTTCTTTCTGCGTCCGGTCGTCGGTACGCCCTGGTTGATTGCCACGTCGCTGCCGACGTCGATGCTCACCGCCAGCAGCACCGATGTGATGAAAACCCTCGGCTGGCTGCAGATCCCGCTGGTGCTTGTGCTACTGGCGGTGCTGGGTTTGGCCTTCAGTCGCCTGCTGGGCCGACTGACCGTGCTGCGCAACAACATCGACGCACTGTCCTCGGGTGAGGCCGATCTGACCCGGCGTATCCCGATCAAAGGCCAGGACGAACTGGATGCCGTGGGTCAGTCGGTGAACAAATTCATCGCCTTCCAGCAGGCCATGATCGTCGAGGTCCGCAGCGGCACCGAACAGATCTCCGCAGGCCTGGTGCAGTTGCAGGACCAGTCGCGCAACATCAACCAGATCCTCAATCGCCACGCGTCGGAAACCGATCAGGCTGTCACCGCGATCAACGAAATGAGCGCCACTGCCGACAGCGTTGCCGAAAGCGCCACGCAGACGGCCAGCTTTACCCAATCGGCCAACGATGCAGCGAAACGCTCGAGGGATGTGGTGGATGAGGCGTCGGTCAGCGTTCTGGCGCTGGTGGCCGAGGTTGAAGACGCGACCCAATACGTGCAGGAAATGCAGGTCGATGCCAAGCGCATTACCGATGTGCTCGGTGTGATCGGCGGGATCGCCCAGCAAACCAACCTGTTGGCGCTCAACGCGGCCATCGAGGCGGCGCGGGCGGGCGAGCAGGGCCGGGGCTTTGCGGTGGTGGCCGATGAAGTACGGGCGCTGGCGGGACGTACCCAACAGAGCACGTCGGAAATCAACGAGATGCTGGTGCGACTGGAACAGGGCGTGAGCACCGCTGTGGGCGCCATGCAGAAAACCAAGGTCAGTTGCCAATCCACCGCCGACCGCACCTCGCGGGTCAACGAAGGGCTGGACGGGATGGCAGGTTCGGTGCTGCGCATCCACGACCTCAGCGCCCATATCGCCACGGCCGCTGAACAGCAAAGCGCTGTGACCGAGGAGATCAATCAGAACATGGTCGCGATTAGGCACATGGTGGGGGAACTGGTCGGTTGCGGTCAGCAGACCGATACCAGCGTCGACGCACTGGTGGCGTCCAACGAAAGGCTGGTGGCGATGATTGATCGTTTCAAGGTGCGTTGAAACGATTCAGGCGTTAACCCTGTAGGCGTGAGTCTGCTCGCGATTGCGTTGATTCAGCCACCCTCAACGTGTCTGATGTACCGATCGCGAGCAAGCCCACGCCTACAGGTCTGGATGCTGCCGTTAACTCAATAACTCTCGCCGCGAATGTATTCCTGCATTTTGTCGATCAGTCTGGCCTGTTCGGCGATGGCGGCCTTGACCAGGTCACCGATCGACAGCAAACCCACCAGATGGCCATGTTCCACCACCGGCAGGTGGCGCAGGCGGCGGTCAGTCATGATCTGCATGCAGTGATCGACCGTCGCGTGCGGACCCACCGTTTTCACATCATGGGTCATGATTTCACTCACCGGCGTGCCCACCGAGGCGCGCCCGGCCAGTTCCATCTTGCGTGCGTAATCGCGCTCGCTGACGATCCCGACCACCTTGCCGCCCTGAACCACCGGTACGGCACCGATGTTCATCTCGGCCATCAATTTGATCGCGTCGATGACCATCTGGTCCGGTCTGACGGTATGAACTTCATCGTGGTGCTTGTCTTTCAACTTCAGTAGTTCGGCTACGGTCGTCATGCTGGCCTCTCCGGCGCGTATTTGTGAGCTCCGCCACCTTGTCGGGCGGTGCATACAGAATCGTAGAGAGATGGCATTCCGGCAAGTTCGAAAGCGCCATGGGGTGCGTGAAAATCGCGAACCGTGGGTTTGAGGGTCGTTTTCACACCACGCGGGCGTTGGTTTTGCTCGCCGCAACCGTTTCGCGCATGAAGGGCCGGGACGCAGCGGCAGCTTGCAAGGCAGGATCGTCCTGCCGTTGAGTGGCGTCGGAACAAGCGGGCTTCCAACGTGTCGGGAAAATAATCAGGCGGGTGTGTCCGGGGCCTTGCGCCTTGGCCGCGAGATCACCGATTCGATGTTCTTGCGTCCTATCAGCAATGGGCTTTTGGCCTTGCGTGAGGCGGGCATCTCGGCCAGCCATTTGTACATCACCAGGCAGTCGACCATCCCCAGCTTTGCGTGGCGATAGGCGCGGGGCAGGCGGCCGACGACCTCGAAACCGAGTTTTTTCCACAGCGCGACGGCGACCTCGTTGGTCGACACCACGGAATTGAATTGCATGGCAGAAAAGCCGCTGTCGACGGCCAGTTGCTGCGAGTGCTCGCACATCAACCGCGCGACGCCTCGGCCTCGCGCCGCCGGCGTGACCATGTAGCCGCAGTTGGACACGTGACTACCAGGCCCGGCTGCGTTGGCCTTGAGGTAATAGCTGCCGAGCAACACGCCGTCTTCCTCGGCGATCAGCGTGTGCAGCGGGTATTCGAGCCACAGGTGCAGGGCTTGCTCGTATGTCAGGCCAGGGTCGTAGGCGTAGGTTTCCTGAGCCTGGACCACCGCCTGGAACGTGGGCCAGAAACCCTTGAAATCTTCGGCGGTCATGGGGCGGAGTTGAATCATGGGTGTTCCAAGGAATTGAGAAAAGCCATTGTAGGAGCCGGCTTGCTGGCGAATGCGGTCAGCCATTCAACATCAGATTGTCTGGTCGGACGCATTCGCGAGCAAGCTCGCTCCCACAGGGGGAGGGATCAAGGCAGCCGTTACGACACCACGCGATAACACGGCACATACGCCGCGCCGCCAGGCAGTTTCATCCGATGCTGTTCGACGAAGGCCTGAAGCAATTTGTCCAGCGGCTTCATGATCTCGGCATCGCCATGAATCTCGTAGGGGCCATTCTCTTCGATCAGGCGGATGCCCTTGTCCTTGACGTTACCGGCGACAATGCCGGAGAACGCGCGACGCAGATTGGCCGCCAGCTCATGCGGTGGCAGATCGCGACGCAGTTGCAGGCTGGACATGTTGGCGTGGGTCGGATCGAACGGGCGCTGGAAGCTTTCTTCGATCTTCAGCAGCCAGTTGAAGTGGAACGCATCGGCCCGTTCACGGCGGAACAGACGCACCTCTTTCAGACCCTCGGTCATCTGGCGAGCGACTTCGGCCGGATCGTCAATGATGATCTGGTAGTGCTTGTGCGCTTCTTCGCCCAGCGTGGCGCTGACGAATGCGTGCAATTGCTCCAGATACGGCGCGGTGCTCTTCGGCCCGGTCAGGATCACCGGAAACGGCAGCCCCTGGTTGTCCGGGTGCATGAGGATGCCCAGCAGGTACAGGAACTCTTCAGCCGTACCGGCGCCGCCCGGGAAAATGATGATGCCGTGGCCGACGCGGACGAAGGCTTCCAGCCGCTTTTCGATGTCCGGCAGGATCACCAGTTCGTTGACGATCGGGTTCGGCGCTTCGGCTGCGATGATGCCCGGCTCTGTCAGTCCCAGATAACGCCCGCCATTGATGCGCTGCTTGGCGTGGGCAATGGTTGCGCCTTTCATCGGGCCTTTCATCACGCCGGGGCCGCAGCCGGTGCAGATGTCCAGTTTGCGCAGGCCCAGTTCGTGGCCGACCTTCTTGGTGTATTTGTATTCTTCGGTGTTGATCGAGTGACCACCCCAGCACACCACCATCTTCGGTTCGACGCCGGGACGCAGGGTGCGGGCGTTGCGCAGCAGGTGGAACACGTAATCGGTGATGCCTTGCGAGGTGCTGAGGTCGATGCGCTGGCTGTCCAGTTCGCTTTCGGTGTAGACGATGTCGCGCAGGGCGCTGAACAGCATTTCACGGGTGCTGGCGATCATTTCGCCGTCGACGAAGGCATCGGCAGGCGCGTTCAGCAGCTCCAGGCGTACGCCACGATCCTGCTGATGAATGCGGACTTCGAAATCCTTGTAGGCCTCGAGAATGGTTTTTGCGTTGTCGACATGGGCGCCGGTGTTGAGGATGGCCAGGGCGCACTGGCGGAAGAGGTTGTAGATGCTGCCTGAGCCTGCGGCGCTGAGTTGCTGGACTTCGCGTTGCGACAGCGTCTCCAGGCTACCTTTTGGACTGACCGAAGCGTTGATTACATGTCTTGGAGCCATTCTGAATTCCTTGAAAGCGATGCCGGCGAGCCATTGTCGGTCGCGGGCATTAGTACAGTGAACGAAACAACCGTTCACCCTTGGGGCCATTTTTTACATCGGTCGGTCAGGAAAGCAAACGTTGTGAGTGAAATCTTCGTGTTGAGCCTGCTGAGGCAGTCCGACGCAGATCCCTGTGGGAGCGAATTCATTCGCGAGAGTCCGGTACAGGTGACACTCGCTGTCGTCTGACACATTGCATCGCGAATGAATTCGCTCCCTCAGGGTATCCATCTTCCTTTTGGTCAGCGGCTTTTTGATTTTCAGCGCCGCCCCGGTATGCTGCACGTCGACGTCCAGACACCCGCGGCATCCTCGACAGCATGTGCTCACTTTCATGATCCTCAACGTTGCCATTTTCCTCATTACCCTGATCGTCATGGAAGGTGTCGGCTTTCTTGCGCACAAGTACGTCATGCATGGCTGGGGCTGGTTCCTGCACCGTTCGCACCATGAAGAACACCTGGGCGCGCTCGAAACCAACGACGTCTACCTGCTGGCGCTGGGCCTGGTCGCGGTCGGCCTGATCGTGCTGGGCAACGGCGGCCTCGACCCGCTGCAATGGGTGGGGGCGGGTGTTGCCGCCTTTGGCCTGATTTACGTTCTGGTCCACGATGGCATCGTCCACCGTCACTGGCCGGTGCGTCCTCAACCCCGCAATCGCTACCTCAAGCGCCTGTATCACGCCCACTTGATGCACCACGCGGTCAAGGGGCGCCGTAACAGTGTGTCGTTCGGCTTTCTCTACGCGCCGTCGATGCCGACCTTGAAAAAGCAACTGCGCGCGATGCGTGAAGCAGAGCGGGCCGCGTCTCGTGCCGATCGGTGCACACCTTCTATCACATCCGATCTGCAAAACGGCTGACTGCGCTCACCCCCTCACTTGGTGCTAAGTTTGACGCCTGAGTTTTCATCATCGAATGAACAGGAGTCATGTCATGGATCTGGGATTGTCGGGACGCAGGGCCATTGTCTGCGCGGCCAGCAAGGGCCTGGGGTTGGGCTGCGCGAAGGCGCTGGCCAAAGAAGGCGTCAATCTGGTGATCAACGCCCGGGGCGATGAAGCCTTGCAGGCCGCCGCAGCCGAGCTGCGCACGCTGGCGCCAGGCATTGAGGTGCGCACGGTCGCCGGTGACATCAGCCAGGCGCCCGTGCGGGATGCCGTGCTCGCTGCCTGTCCGCAGGTCGATATTCTGGTCAACAACGCCGGTGGCCCGCCGCCCGGCGATTTCCGTGACTGGCAGCGCGAGGACTGGATCAAGGCGCTGGACGCCAACATGCTCACGCCCATCGAACTGATCAAGGCCTGCGTCGACGGCATGGCTTCGCGCGGGTTTGGCCGCGTGATCAACATCACCTCGGGCGCGGTAAAGGCGCCGATCGACACCTTGGGCTTGTCCAACGGCGCACGCAGCGGCCTGACCGGCTTCATTGCAGGCCTTGCGCGTCAGCCGCAGTTGGCGGGCAAGAACGTCACGATCAACAACCTGTTGCCTAGGCCGTTCGACACTGAACGTCTGCAGAAGAACATCAGCCTGGCCGCCGACAAGCAGGGCATGAGTGTTGACGCGTTGGCCGATCAGCGACGCAAGGCAGTGCCTGCACAGCGATTTGGCACCGCCGATGAATTCGGCGCATTCTGCGCATTCCTGTGCAGCGCGCAGGCCGGTTTTATGACGGGCCAGAACCTGTTGCTGGATGGTGGCGGCTATCCCGGCACTTTCTGATGAAAGGTTTCATTCAGCGAGCGCATTTCGTCCTTCCAAGCGACGGGCAAGTGACGTAGAACAGAGAACCCCGGCGGCTTGATGACCTAAAGGCCGCGGTCCAGACGCTTTCATTCACTACTGGGAGATCAACGTGACTCAACCCGTGAAACAGCCAGCAGGCACAACCATCAGCTACAAACGTCCAGACGGTAAGGACGTTAGCGGTTACCTCGCCAGCCCGGCGAAGACCGAGGGCGCGCCCGCCATTGTGGTGATCCAGGAATGGTGGGGGCTCAACGATCAGATTCGCGGCGTCGCCGACCGCTTGGCAGCGGCCGGTTACCTGGCGTTGGTGCCGGACTTGTACCGAGGTGAGATGACGGTCGAAGAAGAAGAGGCGCATCACCTGATGAGCAAACTCGATTTCGCCGATGCAGCCTCGCAGGACATTCGCGGCGCCGTGCAATACCTCAAAGGCCACACGCAGAACGTGGGCGTCACCGGCTTTTGCATGGGCGGGGCGCTGACCTTGCTGGCGCTGAACTTCATCCCTGAACTGTCGGCTGGCGTGGTCTTCTACGGCATGCCGCCGCTGGAATACCTCGACCCCAAAGCTATCAAGGTGCCGGTTCAGGCGCACTGGGCGACGCAGGACGAGTTCTTTCCAGCAGAAAACGTCGACAAACTGGAAGAAAAACTCGGTGAGGGCGGGGTGGACATCGAGTTCCATCGCTATCTGGCGCACCACGGGTTCACCAACGAAGAGGCTGTTGGTTACGGACGGATTCCGGGCACACAGTACGACCCGGTCTGGGCGCAACTGGCGTGGGACCGCACGCTGACATTCTTCGGGCGCACGCTCTGGGGCTGATCACGGGTAATGCGGCAAACGTGTTAACGGAGGGAGCGAGGCGCGCGACGGGGTATGTCAGTCCCCCTGCCTGGACAGGCAGTTCGCGCGCTTCGCTGGCTTCAGCTGACATCTGCCAGCCAGTTCAAACACTCTGACGGCTAACGATCAGATCACGCCGCATGCGACACGGTCGCCACCACCGCCCAGCGGCATCGGCATGTCTGAGTGATTGTCGCCGCCCGCGTGAATCATCAACGCGTGGCCTTTGATGTCCGAGATTTTTTTCAACCGCGGCGCCAGCACCGGATAGGTCGCCATGCCGTCGGCCGTCACGTAGACCGCAGGCAAGTCGCCCAGGTGGCCTTCGCCATAAGGGCCGAGGTGTTTGCCGGCCTTTTTCGGGTCGAAATGCCCGCCAGCGGCCAGTGCCGCGCCTTTCTTCCCGTCTTTGGTGCCGACATCACAGCTGCCGTTTTCATGCACGTGAAAACCGTGAACGCCCGCGGGCAACGAACTCAATTTGGGGGTGAACACCAGCCCGTAGGCGGTTTCGCTGATGGTGACCTGACCGATAGGTTGCGGCGCGCCGTCAGCGCTGACCAGGTTCATGGGAACATCGAGTGTGGCCGCCTGGGCACCCAGTGAAAGCGAGCCGAGAAGACCGAGCCAGAGATAAGGTTTCATAAGCGTTCCATCGAAGGGATGAGGGTTCGACGTTCAGTTTGCTGAACGGCCCGCAGCGTTCGGGTGCTGCCTGGGTTTTGAGTGCTCAGTTCTCAGGAGGTTCGCGCCGAGTCTCGCTCAGCGCAGGTGCTGCGGCGGAATGGCATAGGTGCCGACGACATGGGCGACTGCGTCCGGCAACCCTTCGGAGTACAGCGACACCTCGCCGATGGCCAGGGTCTTGCCGACTTTCATCAACTGGCATTCCCCGATGATGCGCCGACCCGCTTCGGGTTTGCGCAGAAAGTTGATAGTGAGGCTGGTGGTGACAGCCAGCGGCACGATGCCGATGACCCCCAGCACCGCGACGTAAAGCGCAACATCGGCCACGGCCATCAGCGTCGGCCCGGACACGGTGCCGCCAGGGCGCAGGTCAGCATGATCGATCACCTGGGAGATCGTCGCCCGTTGATCACCGACCGCTTCGACGACGATCCGGGTCTGCGGAAACTCCCGGGCGATGAACGCCGAAATCTCTTCCTTGCTCGCCATGTTGCTCTCCTGCCTGTGCGGGGGACCAGACTCGATGAGCGAAGGCTTGTTTGTCAATACACGTTACGAGCGGCCTTTAGCACACGCGGTGGCGCGAATCAGGACTCAGGAAACACGACGAAACCTAGTGTTTCCTGGCCAGTTCGTTGCGCAGCATCAGCGCCGCAATGGCAAACATTCCGCTGTTTTGCTGACGGCAAGGCTCGCCTGCGTGCGTTGATGGCGCAGATGACTGGACTTGACCCGCGTCGATGTACTTGGCAGCGGTGTTGGACATCATTCATGCCTTGAGCCTGACCACGCCTTCTACCTCGACCGCCGCGCCTCCGGGCAGTGAATGCACGCCGATGGCTGAGCGTGCATGCCTGCCACGGGCGCCAAACAGTGCAGTCAGTACTTCCGATGCGGCGTTGATGACCTCCGACTGCGCCGCAAAATTCGCATCGCCCCGCACATAACCCGTGATGCGGACGACCTGCGCCACGCGGCCCAGGTCGCCGTCACAGGCGGCTGCGACGATAGAAAGAAAATTCGCCACACACAGGCGCGCAGCCTCGCGCGCCTGTTCCATCGACACCTGCTGGCCGACGATGCCGGTGTAGCGAATGTCCTGATTGAAGCGCGGCACCTGGCCCGAGACCCATAACAGGTCGCCATCGAGCACGCTCAGTTGAAAGTGCGCCGGAACGACGAACGTGTCCGGCATGAGCGGATACAACGCCTCCAGTCGGCTGCCGAAGGGCTCGGCGACTTCGCGCAGCGGCAACCACTGTGGCTTCGAGTCCTCAGCCATGGGCCTCTCCCGACGGCGTCTGGTTGTCGGCAAAGGCGCTGTAACCCCCGACGAAGCAGCCGCGCGGCGTGTTCGTCTGGTCCAGATCGAAACGTACGTAGATGTCTGAAGGGCGGCCCATGGCACGTCCCTGATGGATCAACACTGGCTCAGTGCTGCTCTCGATCAGGCCGTAGTTCAGCAGACCGAACGCCAGCGCAGTGGCGGCTATGCCGGTTGCGGCATCTTCCGGGTAGCCCGAAGCCTTGGGGAACTGGCGGCTGTCGAACTGCCGAGGTGCCCCGGGGTGAGGGCAAAACAGGTAAAAACCGGTGGAATCCAGGGCCTCGCACAGGGCCTCGATCCGAGCCGAGTCAGGGCGCGCTGCATCCAGCCGCTCGGGGGTTTTGACCGGAATCAGAGTTTTCACCCGACTGGTCGCGGCATTGAGAAACGGAAGATCGAGGATGTCTTCGGCGTCCAGACCGATCGCTCGGATGATCTGCTCGCGCAGCTCAGGTTTGCTCAGCGGCTCGATGACGCCGACAGGCTGGGAGATTTCAATAAAAGGAGGTTCGCCGGCCGTGTCATGAACCTGCGCGGTGACGGTGCCGCTTATCGTATTGATCGATAACTGATAGTTTTTCAGCTTGCCCAGGGTATGCAGCAGCCACACTGTGCCAATGGTGGCGTGGCCGCACATGCTCATCTCATGCAGCGGGACGAAGAAACGGAACTGATAATCGCTGCCGGTGCGTTCCCCTGCCGGAAACACAAAGCCGCTTTCATGGCCGTAGGCGCGGGCAATGGCTGTCATCTGCTCAGCATCAAGGCCTTCTGCGTCGATGACGATAGGTGCCGGGTTGCCACCGCCCTGGCTGGATTTGAAAACTTCTACAACGCGCACATCCTTCATGGTGACCTCGAAAACGGGAGACGGGGTCGATTGTGCCCAAGGGCTTTGTGACGGTCCCGCTCGATCGGGTCGCCGACCCGCACGTTTAGGCCAACGCCCCCGGATCAGCGCGGCTTGCGCATCTGGCTGGGCACTACGCCCAGATAACGCTTGAACAGGCGAGCGAGGTAGGAGGGCGAATCGATGCCCACCGCCAGACTGATGTCGAGAATCGACAGCGAGCTGGTGGAAATCAGCCGTGCGGCGGTTTCCACTCGCGTGCGGTTTGTGAAGTCCAGCAGGGTTTCGTCGGTGAACGCCTTGAACAGGCGGGTGAGGTGGCGCCGTGACAGGTGGAACTGATAGCCGATCAGGTCGACGGTCAAGTCGTCCTGCAGATTTTCCTGCACGTACCGCTGGATGTCGCGAACCAGCAGCGCGTGCTGCAGCCGCTCGGCAGGCTGCGGCTGAGGTTGTTGCGTGGCGATCAGCCGCGCGCATTCTTCGAACAGCAATTGATTGAGGTGTGGCAGCTGGCGCTGGAACGCGTCGGGCGAGGTCACCTGCCGCAGTTGATCATGCAGCAGCAGGATGCTGTCCAGGGCGTCGCTGCCTTGCCAGACCTCCGCGCGATGGGCCCGCTGCGCGAACGTGCGATAGCCCTCCAGGCGACCCTGACGCTCGATGTGGTCGGAGTCTACATACAGCGCAACGTGCTTTTCCCGGCCCGGCGCTGCCCGAGTGGAATGGGCGGAGTCGGCTGGCACCAGCGAGAACGACTGCCGCGACACATGCCGCGCCTGGGGGGTGTTTTCGGTCGACAGGAACAGTCCACCCTGACGCGGCAACAACAGCATATGGCAGTCGTGGGCATGCCAGTCCTGCGCATAGCCGCTGCTCTCGCTGATTTCAAACCGGAAGCGCTCGGACGACCGGCCGCTGAACTTGGGCGAAAGAGGGGCCATCGAGTCGACCTCGCTGATGTCAGTTAGCCGTTGCAATGAGCTGTTCGCTCCGGGGTGACGGAGCAGACAGGGATTTCCAGTAGCGCTCCCCGGCCGCATCATCGTACATCCCTTCCCAGCGGGCGACGACCAACACGGCCAGCGCGTTGCCGACGATGTTCAGCGCCGTGCGGGCCATGTCCATGATGCGGTCGACCCCGGCGATGAATGCCAGTCCCTCCAGCGGAATGCCGACACTGCCCAGAGTCGCCAGCAGCACCACGAAGGAAACGCCTGGCACACCGGCGATGCCTTTGGAGGTTACCATCAGTGTCAGCACCAGCGTGATCTGCTGGCCTAACGACAGGTCGATACCGTATAGCTGGGCGATGAACACCGCCGCAATGCTTTGATAAAGGGTCGATCCGTCGAGGTTGAACGAGTAGCCGGTGGGCACGACGAAGCCGCTGATTGCGCGAGGCGCGCCATAGGCTTCCATTTTCTCGATGATGCGCGGCAGTACGGTTTCCGAACTGGCCGTGGAATAGCCGAGGATCATCTCGGCCTTGAGGATGCGCATCAGCTTCCACACCGAAAACCCGCACGCCCGCGCCACCAGGCCGAAGATCACGATGCCGAAGAAGGCGATGGCGGCGTAGACCAGCGTGACGAGACGTGCCAAAGGCCACAGCGAGGCAAAGCCGAAGTTGGCGACGGTCACCGAAATCAGTGCGAAAACGCCAATCGGTGCACAGCGCATGATCATGTAGGTGATCTTGAACATGGTCTGCGACACCCCTTCCAGCACGCTTACCAGCGGCAGGCGCAGCTCGTCCTTGAGACTGGACAGGCCCAGGCCGAACATCACCGAGAAGAAGATGATCGCCAGCATGTCGCCGCGCACGATGGCGGCAAACACGTTGGGCGGCACCAGATTGAGCAGGGTGGTAATGAAGGCGTGGTTGGCCTGGACTTCGCTGGTGGTCTTCTCGTATTGGGAGATGTCGGTGGTGCCCAACTGGCTCATGTCGATACCGTGACCGGGCTGAAATACGTTGGCCAGCACCAGGCCGACGACGATTGCCAACGTGGTAATGATCTCGAAGTAGAGCAAGGTCTTGACGCCGATGCGGCCGAGCTTCCTGCTGTCGCCGACGCCTGCGATGCCGACGATCAGGGAAGAAATCACGATGGGGATCACGATCATTTTGATCAGCCGGATAAACAGGTCGCCTGCCGGTTGCAGCACGTTGCCGATCCACCAGCCCTTGTCTGCGCTGAAGTGGTTGAGCAGTGCGCCGACAGCGATGCCTAGCAGCAGACCGATGAGGATCTGCCAGGCGAGACTCAGTTTTGCCTTGGTCATGTCAGGTGTTCCCTTGCTGGTGAAGTCGAGGCGAAATACCGCAACGAGTCATGGCTCGCCGATGGCAGCTCGATGTTGAGCCGGTCTTTGGGCAGGGTCGGCGTCAATCGGGCCGATTGCCGACACGATTGGGCCACGCCCCGTGTTGACTTACCTGCCAGCGACACAAATTCACCGACCACGACAACCTGAGCGCAGGTGCGGCCCGACACGGTAGCGGCTGTTATCAAGCGGCGTGAAAACCAATACTCAACTAGTCTTGGCCTTCGATTCGGCAGTTCTCACGGACCCTGGCAGAGGGTGAGGGAGCAGGGCACGCATGCAGAAAATCGTCATAGGGATCGATCTGAGCACGACCACGTGCAAGGCCATTGCCTGGGATGTGCGGGGTATGTTGGTGGCGCAGGCGCGGGCGCCGCTGGCGTTGTCCCGGCCGGCGCCCAACGCTTACGAGCAAGACCCCGAAGACTGGTGGCGCGCCACGCAATGTGCGCTGAAATCGCTGATGCCAATGATCGAAGGCAAGGTCATTGCCGCGATCTCCGTGGTCAATCAGCGCGAAACGGTGGCGGTCACCGACGCCGAGGACCACCTGCTTCGGCCAGCCATTCTCTGGCTCGACGAACGCCGCAAGGACGAAGTGGCCGCGCTCTGCCAGCGTGTCGGTCACGAACGGCTGCACGCGATCACCGGCAAACCCCACGACTGGGCGCCCGCCATTTACAGCCTGGCGTGGATGGCGGATGCCGAACCGGAGCGGTTCAGGCAGATTCAACATGTGTACGAGCCTCACGCCTGGCTGGTGCGCAAGCTGACGGGCGAGTTCCTCACCAGTTGGGCCAGTGCCGATCCGTTCGGCGCGTTCGATATCCATCGGCATGAATGGGCCGAGGACGTGCTCAAGGCCCTGCCCATCCCGCTCAGCACCGCGTGTTTTCCCAACGCTTTGGCCCCCGGCACCGTGCTGGGCACAGTCAATGAGCAGGCGCAGGCGCTGACCGGGCTTCCTGCAGGCACGCCGGTGGTCGCGGGCGGTGGAGACGGTCAGGCGGGCGGACTGGGCATCGGCGTGGTCAGTGCCGGGACTGCGTACCTGAATCTGGGTACAGCGATTGTCTCGGGGGTGTATGCCGACGCGCCGAGGGTCGACGAGGCCTTTCGCACGATGTGCGCCATCGACCGACAAGGGTACGTGCTGGAAACCTCGCTGCGATCTGGCACGTTGCTGATCAACAGCCTGTTGCGGCAGTTTTTCGACATCGACGTGGTGGCCCAGCCTGACAGCCTGATTCGTCTGGAAATCGAGGCGTCGCGTGTGGCGCCTGGCAGCGCAGGTCTGATCCTGCTGCCGTACTGGAACGGTGTGATGAACCCCTACTGGGATCAGGACGCACGGGGGTGCCTGTTGGGGTTGTCGCCGGATCACGGACGCGCGGAAATCTACCGGGCGGTACTCGAAGGCATTGCCCTGGAACAAGCCGTTGCCACACAACGCATGGTTCAGGCCACGGGCGAGCCGGTGAACACGTTCGTGGCCATCGGCGGTGGGGCGGCCAGTCGCCTGTGGTGCCAGATCATCGCCGACATCACCGATCGCCCGGTGATCCGTGCCGCTACCCAGGAAGCCTCCAGCCTGGGCGCCGGCATTGCGGCGGCGGTGGGTGCGGGCTGGTACGCGGATTTTGCCAGCGCGGCGCAGGTCATGACCCAGGACGGCGAGACGTTCTTGCCGAACCCGGCCTTGCGCGAATTTCATCAGGAACTGTTGGCGCTCTACAGCGAGCTGTACCCAAGGCTGCGTGACCTGTATCCGCGCCTCGCGAAGCTCAACCGGCGCTGAAACCGCCATCGACCGTCAGCGTCACGCCATTGATCATCCCGGCATCGTCGCTGAGCAGGAAGGCGATCGTCGAGGCGATTTCGCTGGGCTGCACAAAACGTCCCAACGGAATGCGCGCAAGCATTGACGCGGCCTTGACCGGGTCGCTCCAGGCCTTGTCGGCCATCGGTGTCAGGGTCACCACCGGGTTCACGCTGTTGACCCGGATGCCGTGCGGCCCCAACTCCACGGCCATGACCCGGGTCATGGCGTCCAGCGCGGCCTTCGAGGCGCAATACGCCAGATGATCGCGGGTGCCCACGGCGGCGGCGAGGCTCGAAACGTTGACGATAGCGCCCGGCACACCGCGCTCGATCAGGTCCCGGGCGACTACCTGAGCCACCACCATGGGCGCTCGGGTGTTGACCGCCATCAAGTGATCGAACGTTTCCACCGACGTGTGGAGAAAAGACTCCAGCTCGACGACCCCCGCGCAGTTGACCAGCAGGTCGATCGGCAGCATCGAGGCGACGGCGGCCTGAGTCGCCGCAACATCCGCCAGGTCTACCACCAGGCTGTGTTCGCAGTAGGCAAGGTCGGCCGCATTGCGTCCCAGAGCGATGACCTCGGCGCCGCAACGTACCAGCCATTGCACGGTTTCATGGCCAATGCCTTTGCCGGCCCCGGTCACCAGAATGCGTTTGCCGACAAAGTCGTGAGTGGCCATGGCCGTTGCTCCCGCGTCAGTTGTCTTGTTCGAGCAGTTGCTGCGCGGCGCTTTCGTCGATTACCAGTTCGCGAACGACGTTGCGCAGCAGCACCGCACGGATGATTTCGGCTTTGTACGGCCCGCCGGACACCAGCACCACCTTGCCGATCTTGCGCAGGTCTTCCAGGTCCAGCGAAATGGCGCGCCGGTTGAGCGGGTGATTGACTTCGATGCCGTCGCGATCCAGCCATCGCCCGAGCAGATCGCCCACGGCGCCAGCGGCGCGCAATGAGCGAGCGTCTTCGGGATTGACCAGCCCCAGTTCCAGCATCAGCGAGCGTTCGCTGAGATCACCGACTGTCAGCAGCGCGAGGTCGGCCTGGCGCGCCTTGCCCAGCACATCCTGGACCGAGGCTTCTGCCAGGATCATGTCCCGGTAGGGCTCGGAGGGCGCGAACACCGGGGCCGCGAGGTAGTAATAAGAACCGCCGAACAGCCCAGCCAGGCTTGAGGCGATTTCCACGGTGTTGTTCGCCGATCCGTAATGCAGGCCGCCAAGCAACGACACCACGGTCATGTTCGGCAGCGCCCGGCCTTGCAGTTCACGCATCGCCTGACGCAGCGTGCGGCCCCAGCCCACCGCAATGATGCAGCCGTCGACCAGATAGTCCTCAATGCTCGGCGCGACGCCCACGCCGAGCACGCGAAAGATGGTCGAGGGGTCGTCCGGCGACGGCACCACCGTGACCCGCTCCAGACCAAACCGCTCCTGAATCCGTTCTTCGAGCTCGATGCACGAGGCCAGCGGCGAGTTGATGCGAATCTGTACCACACCGGTTTCGCGGCAGGTCGCCAGCGCTTTGTTGACCCGCACGCGGGTGATACCGAGGCGGTCGGCGATCTGCTGCTGGGTCATGTTGTTGACGTAGTAATACCAGGCGATACGAATGTTCAGTTGATCCTCCGCGTTCACCGTTTCGGTGTCGGCGGTCAGTTCCGAATAGCGATTCTGCACGGCAATGTCCTTGGTCAAGCCTGATTCGCGGCACGCCTTATTTCACCGCGCCCATGGTCAGACCTTGTACCAGATGCCTGGAAACCATCAACGCGAAAATAATCACCGGGAACACGATCAGTGTGCCGGTGGCCATGATTTCGCCCCAGGGCAAATCGTAGCCGCTCATGAAACTGGTCGCGGTCACTGGGGCCGTGCGCGCGACGTTGCGGGTCAAGACCAACGCGTAGAGCAGCTCGTTCCAGGAGAAGATGAACGAGAAGATCGCCGACACGGCAACACCCGGCATCGCCAGCGGCAGGGCGATGCGCCAGAAAATGGTGAAGCGCGACGCGCCAGACAGGCGAGCGGCCTCGTCCAGATCCTTCGGCACGCCGCGAAACTGGTCGGTGCAGATCCACACCACGATCGGCAGGTTGAAGGTCAGGTAAATCAGGATCAGCACCAGGTGCGTATCGATCAGGCCCAGGTTGCGCGCCATGAGAAAGATCGGCAGCGCGACGACGATCGGGCTGAGCATGCGGTTGGTGATGAACCAGAACCACAGGTCTTCCTTGCCCTTGAACTCGAAACGCGCCAGCGCATAGGCGGCCGGTGTGCCGAGGCCCACTGCCAGCAATGTGGTGCAGACGGCCACGATCAGCGAGTTGCCGAGGCTGTGCAGCACATCGCGCTCGAACAGCACTTTGACGTAGTTATCCAGGTGCGGCGTGAACGCCCAGATCGGCGGCGAGGCGAGCGCTTCAGCCTGAGTTTTCAAGCTGGTGGCGACCATCCAGTAAAAGGGGAAGACCGCGAACAGGAAGATCGCCAGCAGGCCGACCAGGTGCCACGCGTTGACCTTCATGCGAGGGCGCGTGTGCGCAGGGCTGCTGGCCATCGTCGGGATTTTTGCGGCAGGAACGGTGGCCATGTCAGATCTCCCGGTAAACGAATTTGATGTACAGGCGCGCGAGGACGATGGTCAGGATCAGCATCAGAATCGCCTGGGCCGAGGCCACACCCTGGTCGAACACCCGAAAGCCGACGCGCTGTATGTACACGCTCACCAGTTCGGTGGCAGCGCCCGGCCCGCCACGGGTCATGGTGAACACGGTGTCGAACATCTTGAGAATGTCAGCGGTGCGCAAAATCAGGATCACCGTGGCGCTGGGCAACAGGAAGGGCAGCTGTACGTAGCGCACGATCTGCCAACGGCTGCGGGTTTCCAGTCGCGCCGCTTCTTCGATTTCGTTGGGGACCATGGTCAGTCCGGCCAACAGCACCAGCGCGCAGAACGGGGTCCATTGCCAGATGTCCATCAGGGCCACGGCAATAAAGGCGTTGGTGGTGTCGCCCAACCATTCGACGGGACCGGCATTGAGCATCGCCAGCAACGCGTTGGCGACGCCGAAGTCTCGGTTGAAGATCAGCCGCCCGATCAGGCCGGCGACGGCAGGTGCCGTGGCCAGAGGAATGACCAGGCTCATGCGCGCCAACAGCTTGAACCCGGACAGGCCTGGCTTGTGCAGCATCAAGGCGATAATCAGGCCGAGCGCCAACTGAATCGGCACCACGGTAACCAGAAACAATCCGGTACGGCCCAGCGCTGCCCAGAACGAGGCGTCGTTGAGCACGTTGAGGTAGTTGTCGAAGCCGATGAAGGGCGTCGGGTCCTTGGGACGCGCCAGGTTGTACTGACGAAACGAGTTCACCAGCGCGAACACGGTTGGAAAAATGCCGATCAGCGCCAGCGCGACGGTGGCAGGCGCGAGGAAGGAGAAAGCCGCCCGGGTGTTGTTCCACAGCGTCGGGAACACCGGTTTTTTGTGGTTGGACATGTTGATTTGATTCTCCGGAGCTTTGCTTCTGCCGCAGGCGTAGGAGCGAGGCTTGTCCCGCGATCGGCGGGGGAACCCCGTCGTAAGCCCTGCTCACGCGGCAGAGTAGAAAAACCGCGTTCTCAGGGTCGCTGACGCTTTGCGCCAGATCGCGGGACAAGCCACGCTCCTACGGCCTGCGGCCAGAATCAGGAGCAGGTTGTTCCTCGTTTATTTCAGCAACTTCACCTTGCCGTCGTAGTAACCCGCTTTCTTGAGGATGTCCTCCATCTTGCTGCCAATCGCCTTGGCACCGGCTTCCACGCTGGACTTGCCGAGCATCATCGAGGTGCCGTTTTCGCCGACCACCTCGGAGATTTCAGGCCATTGCGGGAAGCGTGGGCGGTAGTCCGGAACGCCGCCTTCCCACGAGGTCACCATCGGCTGAACGAACGGGTATTTCTTCTGCACGTCCGGGTCTTTGTAGACCGACATCCGGCCACTGACGCCACCGGCTTCCAGGTACGGTTTGGCCATGGCTTCGGAAGTGACCCACTGGATGAACAGCCATGCCGCCGCTTTCTGTTTGTCGCCGGAATTGGCATTGACCCCGAGCGAGAAGCCGCCCAGCGCAGGCTTCAGACCCGCTGGCCCCTTGGGCTCGGTGGCGACGGCCAGGCAATCGGTGATCTTCGATTTCGCGGGATCGGCCAGGGTGCTGTAGAACGCCGACCATTCGGTGATCATCGCCACTTTGCCTTGGGCAAGGGCGTTCACCGCTTCGTTGTGGTCATAGTCGACGATGCCCGGCGGCATGAACTTCATCAGGTCCTGACGGAACTGCAGGCCTTCCTGGGAGGCTTTGGAATTGAGGTTGGATTTGAAGTTGGCGTCCAGCAGCGAGCCACCGAACGGCCAGAGGAAACGCATGAAGCTGTCCGCCGACTGGGTTTCGCCACGCCGCGACTGAAGGGCATAGGCGTAACGGTCCTTGGACTTGTCGGTGAGCTTGGGCGCATAGACCTTGAGCAACTCATCCCAGGTCGCTGGCGGTTTGTCGAAACCGGCGTCCTTGAGCATGCATTTGTTGTAGAACAACAGGCCCGAGTAATTATCGAAAGGCAGCCCGTAGGTCTGCTTGTCCCACGTGCCGAACGACTCCAGCAGGATCGGGAAGAACCCGTCGAGCTTCAGGTCCGGGTCCGCCAGCTTGGCGTCTTTGGTGAACGTGGTGATCGGTTCCAGCCAGCCATTGCCGGCGAACTCACCGATCCACACCACGTCGGTCAGCACCACGTCCAGCGGCTCAGTGCTGCTGAAGCGCAGCACTTCCTGCTCGCGGGTGTTCTCGTACGGGATGATTTCGTAGTTGACCTTGATCCCGGTCTTTTTCTCGAATTCCGGCAGCAGCTTGATGGCAGCGGCATAGCCGGGGCGATCCAGGAAAATGGCTTTGATTTCGGTGCCTTTGTAAGGCGCTGCGGCTTCTTCCAGCGTCCAGGCCTGTGCGGCGCCAGAGCCCAGCGCGACGGAAAGGGCGAGGGCATTCCATACCAGCTTCTTCATTACGTGACCTCATTATTATTGTGGGCGAGGGTTACGCGTTGTCTGCGCTCACGCGCATCGGGAGTTACAACTTCTTGTCAGTCGGCCTCTTGCTCAGCGTTGGGCAAAATGATCGTTTTCAGCGCGCCGTCGAGAAACTCCGAGGGATAGCTGAAGGCTTCCGTGGCTTGTTGAAGATCGAAGCGGTGGGTGACCAGGCAATCGACATCCACCGAGCCTTGCGCGACCAGTTGGATCGCCCGGTCATAGACATGGCCCATGCGGCGTGACAGGCGAATGTCCAACCCTTTTCGACGCAGCAATGAAGCGCTCAAGGGTGTGTATTGGTCGCCATCGGGAATACCCACCAGCACCACGCGACCGCCGATGCGCGCGGATTGCGCGGCAATCTGAAACCCCTCGGGCGAGTTGGTCGCTTCCAGCACCAGATCGACGCCCCGGCCATTGGTCCACTCGGCAATCGCGGCAGGGTCGGCGGCCACTTCATCGGCCCCCAACTGACGGGCTTTCTCGGTGCGGTAGTTGATCGGATCGATGGCGTAAATGGCTTTTTTGCACATCATCCGCGCCAATTGCAGCAGGCACAGACCGATAGGGCCGCAACCGATGATGGCGACCGTTTCGAACAGTTTTTTGCTGCCAGCCAGGTCCATCGCATGAATCGCCACGCCCAAGGGTTCGAGCATGACGGCTTGGACCGGCGTGAAGTGGTCGGGAACGGGGTAGATCTGGCTGGGCGAGACCACGATGTATTCGGTCATGGCGCCGTGGGTGTGGGGCGGCGAGCCCAGGAATTGAACATGCGGGCAGAGGTTCACATGACCGCGATGGCACCATTCGCACTGGCCACAGGGTTTGGCCGGATCGATGGCGACCAGCTGTCCGGCTTTCAAGCCCAGGGCGGGTTGATCCTCGACCACGCGACCCGCAAATTCGTGGCCGGCTATGAACGGCTGGGTGATGCGCGCGTGACCGATGGCGCCTTCCTTGTAGTAATGCAGATCGCTGCCGCACACCCCCACAGCGCTGACCCGCAACAACACTTCGTCGCCGACCGGCACTGGCACCGGCTTCTCACCGATACGGATGTCACGGATGCCATGGATGTATGCAGCCCGCATTCGGTGTGCTCCTTGACATTTGTATTTTTAGAATTACAAATGATCGTAGGACGAAATATTTTGCTGTCAAGTGCGCTACCGTTAATGAATCGGTATGTGTGCCTGGTCGCTGTTTGTAGGAGCGTGGCTTGTCCCGCGATCGACCGGAGACCGGTCGTAAAACCTGACATCTCGGTACATTTGAACACCGTGGTCACCGGTTTTACTGGCGCTTCGCACCAGATCGCGGCACGAGCCACGCTCCTACAGGTTTGCATACGGTCATCCAACAACAATAATTTCAGGGGACACGATTTTGACTGAGCTCAGTTTGAGTGGCGTCGAGAAAGCCTATGGCGACATCAAGGTGTTGCATGACATCCACCTGAGTATTGAAAGCCGCGAATTCGTGGTGTTCGTCGGACCGTCCGGGTGCGGCAAGTCGACCTTGCTGCGCTGCATCGCGGGCCTTGAGAGCATCACCCAGGGGCAGATCCGCATCGGCGCGCGTGACGTGACGTTTCTGGAACCGGCCGACCGCGGCGTGGCCATGGTCTTCCAGTCCTATGCGCTGTACCCGCACATGTCGGTCTACGACAACATCGCGTTCGGCCTCAAGATGCAGAAAATGCCCAAGGATCAGATCGAGGCCAAGGTGCGCAATGCCGCGCGCATTCTGCAACTCGATCCTTTGCTGGATCGCAAACCCAAGGCGCTGTCCGGCGGGCAGCGGCAGCGCGTAGCCATTGGTCGAGCCATCGTCCATGAGCCGGAAGTCTTTTTGTTCGACGAGCCGCTGTCCAACCTCGACGCCTCGCTGCGGGTGCAGATGCGCATCGAGATCGCCAAACTCCATGCCGACCTGCAAGCGACCATGGTCTACGTCACCCATGACCAGGTCGAAGCGATGACCCTGGCCGACAAGATTGTGGTGCTGAACAAAGGCCGCATTGAACAGGTCGGCTCGCCGCTGGAGTTGTACCATCATCCACGCAACCGCTTTGTGGCCGGTTTCATTGGCTCGCCGCAAATGAGCTTTTTGCAGGTGTCAGCGGCGGCGGTCAGTGCGCAAGGTGTCGAAGTGATCCTGCCCGGCGGAGGGCGACTGTGGGTGCCGGTGCTGGGCGAGGGTGTCAAGGCAGGTGATGCGCTGACCTTGGGATTGCGTCCTGAGCACCTGTCCGAACGTGGACAGGGCGACGCGCAGATTCCGGCGAAAGCGTTGGTGGTGGAGCACCTTGGCGGAGAGACGTTTACCCATGCCGAGACCGCTGATGGCAGCGACCTCATGATCAAGGGCGACGGCATGTCCCAGGTCAAGGCCGGCCAACAACTGGCCATTGGCGTGTCCGGTGGTCGATGCCACCTGTTCGACGGTCAGGGGCAGGCGTTGCCGCATCGGGCCCATTACACCGAGCGGTCGGCTGAAAAAAACCTGCAATCACCCGGCTCTGCAGCGGTGGCGGGGTAGCGACTGGCCGTTTGAAACGCCCCGAAAAGGCGATTCCAGAGCGGTTAGTCACATTTTTTGCTTCAGTGACGGCGTTGTCCGCCGATACAGCCCTGGGTCCGATGCGTTATCGGATGCGATGTTTTAAACCAAGGAGCTGTAGATGCGTATTACCAGTATTTTGATGTTGGCGGGCACCTTGCTGCTGACCGGTTGTTCGTCGCTGATGCAACCCGTCGACAACCAGACGGTGCAGCCAAGTGCCCAGGACGGCGCTCAGGTCGTGTTCATGCGCAGTGCGTTCACCGCCAAGGCGATCGATGCTTCGCTGTACGACGTAACCGGCGGCAAGACTCAGTTCGTCGGCATTCTGTCCAACGACACCAAGATCGCCTACCCGACCGCGCCAGGTCATCGCACCTTCATGGTCGTGTCCGAAGCCGCCGACTTCCTGGAAGCCGATCTGGCGCCAGGCAAGACCTACTACTCAATGGTCACTCCCCGCATGGGCATGTGGAAAGCGCGCTTCTCCCTGTGGCCGGTGGCTCGCGATCCAAAGGCTGAATACAGCCTGCAATCCAAGGATTTCAAGGACTGGATCGGTGACACCAAACTGGTCACCAACTCGCCAAAATCGCTGAACTGGTTTGAAACCCACAAGGCCGATGTCGAAGCCAAGCGCGTTGAATACTGGCCGGTCTGGCAGAAGAAAAGCGCCGCTGATCTGCAACTGCGCACCCTGCAGGCCGCTGACGGTCTGTAATCTGGCGTGAGTCCTGACGCCAGCAGGTCGCACGGCTGACCCATGTGGCAATCCTGTTGCCCTCGGTAAGCCGTGCAGCGCAAAGTGATTACTGCGCTTGAACCTGCGCCAGTGCGCCCAATTGATCCGGCTTGCCCGCTACCACCACCAGATAACGCCGCTGCTCGGGCGTGTCGTTCTGCACGATCTGGCGGATCGGGCCGATGGTGTTGACGATGGCCGACCCCGCCGGATTGGTCATGAACGCTGACAACGGCTGCAGGTTGCCACTGCCATCCGGCTTGTCCGCCAGCGCCAGGGTGTAAGGCTGCTTGGGTTCAAGACCCGTCACTGCCGCTTGCAGCACTTGTGTCAGGCCCTGACTGAACAGCGTGACACTGGTGGGTGCCTGATCCGCAGGCTTGCCAACAGCGTTCAAACTCAGGTGCGCCGCTTGCCCGGCCACGCCCAGCGGCTTGAGGTTATCGGTACCGTCACCTTTTTCCACCGCATTGGGCACATAGGCAATCGCTTGCGGCGCTTGGCCAATCGGGATGTTGGCGATCACCTTGTTGCTCAACGTGTCGATCACTGCAAACGCATCGGCGTTTTCCAGGCCCACATAGATACGGCTGCCGTCACCCGACGGCCAGATGCCGTGAGGCAGGTTGCCGACCGGGATCGTCGCGACTTTCTCAAAAGTGTCGGTGCGATAGACCTGCACCTGATTCAGCCCGCCCACGGTGATGTAGGCGAACGAGCCATTAGCGTTGTTGACCAGGTTGACGTGGTTGGCAATCGGCCCGATGTCCAGCGTCTTGATCAGCTTGAACGGAGGTGTGGCTTCAAACACCTGCGCTTTGCCGACATCCTTCAGCGTGAACCAGACCTGCTTGCCATCGGCTGACGCGGCGATGTTCGGGCAGAACGGGCTGGCCTGAGGCACGTGGCCAACGATCTTGTGATCCGCCACCGACACCACTACGGTCTCCGGGTTGAACGACGAGCAGACGTAACCGTATTTGCCGTCCGGCGAGAAAATCTGCATGCCGGGACCGGCCGGTGTCTTGATGCGGGTCTTTTCCTCGAAGGTCTTGGCGTCGATCACCGACACATAGTCCTCGCCGCGAACCGTCACCCACACCTCTTTTCCATTGGGCGTGAAAAACGCTTCATGAGGTGCACGCCCAACATAGGTCTTGTGCTTGACGGTATTGGTTTGCGTGTCGATGAATGACACCGAGTTGGTGCCGATGGACACTACCGCCAGTGTCTTGTGGTCGGGCGAGAAGCCCATTCCGTGCACCAGCACTTCGCCTTTGTAAAGTGGGCTCAGGTTACCCGGCTGCGGATCGCCGAGGCTGATCACCCCAAGCAGTTTGTTGTTCACCGGATCGGTGACCGACACGGTATTGGAGAACTGCTCGGCTGCATACAGGCGATCCTGATGAGAGACGGGAATGTCCCTGGCCGAGGCTTTGCCGGGGATCTGTCCGGCAAAACCGGGCATCGAAGCGGTCAACAATGCGCCGGTCAGCAGCGCCATGGGAAAGCGAGGGAAGTGCATGGGATTTCCTTCTTTTTGTGACGTCAGGGATGGAGGGTCAGGGCTGTGTCGCACGCGGTGCCTGGGTCGGCGAGGCGACAGAGGGCGGCAACGGATCGCCGATGGCCAGGCGCATCGCGGCAATTTCCTGCTGTTGTTCGACGATGATTTCCTGGGCCATGCGTTTGAGCTGTTCGTTGTGGCCGTACTTGAGCAGGGTCACGGCCATGTCGATGGCGCCCTGGTGATGGGCGCTCATCATCGCCACGAAATCGCGGTCGATGTCGCCGGTGGGTTTGCTGTCCATGCCGGCCATCATCGTTTCCATGGCGGCAGCGTTTTCGCTGAGGAAGGGAGCCTCGGCGCTCACGGGGTCGGGTGTGTTCCCGTGCTCGTGGCCTTCGTGACCCATGGCAACGGACACCGCGCTCACCAGAAGCAGTGCGACGCCGTAGCGCAGGGAATGGCGGGTGAGTCGTGACATGTGCGTTTCCTCCTGTCTGAAAGCGTTCACAGGCAGGACGCACGGCGGGGCGGGTTATTCCATCTGCGGGCGTGTTATTCGATCTCCGAAGCCGATTCCCCCAGATGGTCGATGTGCTTGAAGCGCTCGACCAGGAAGTCGATCAGGCTTCTCACGCGGGCGGACAAGTGCAATTGCTGCGGGTACACCGCATAGACGTCGGCACGGGTCGGGGTCTGGTCTTCGAGCACCAGTCGCAGGCGGCCGCTGCGGACATAGCGGGCGATGTCCCACTCGGCTCGCAGCAGAATGCCGTAGCCTTCCAGTGCCCAGTTCAGGGCGACCTCACCGTCGTTGCACCCCAGCGCGCCGCGCACCTTGATGTTCTGCGTCTTGCCGCCGTTGGTGAAACTCCACACGCCGTAAGGCGTTTCGTTTTGCCGCAAAAAAATGCAGTTGTGCTGTTGCAGGTCGGTCAGGCGGGTCGGCACGCCGTTCTTTTCAAGGTACAGCGGCGAGGCGCACAACAGGCGTCGGTTGGAGGCAATCTTGCGCGCATGAAACGCGGCGTCCGGCAGGGTGCCGAAACGGATGCCCAGATCGAAGCCATGGGTGGCGAGGTCCAGTGGGTGATCGCTGATTTCGAGCTGGATCTCCACCTCCGGATAGCGCGCGAAAAACGCCGCCAGCGCCGGGCCGATATAGCGGCGACCGAACCCCAAAGACGCATTGACGCGAATCAGGCCCTTGGGCGTCGCTCGGCTGCTGCTCACCAGTTGCTCGACTTCCTCGATCTGCGTGAGGATTCGCGCCGCGTGGGAAAAGTAAAGCTCACCCTCTGTGGTCAGGCTCATGGATCGCGTGGTGCGGTTGACCAGCCGAATACCGAGCCGCGCTTCCAGTGCGCTCAGTCGCTTGCTCACGGCAGGCGGTGTTACCCCCAGCTCCCGCGCGGTAGCGGCAAGGCTGCCTTGTTTGGCGAGGAGGTAGAAAAACTGCAGATCCAGGGACTGGTTCATTCGTAACTCAAAGTTATGGATGTAGTGATTCCGGGGCACTCACTGCGCGGCGCTTACTACATATACTCCGCTCACACCCCGCTTGACCAGCCTGCTTCAAGCGGTACAACAAAAACGTGACGAGAGTGGAGTTGATCATGAGCGCATACAAAATCGCAGCCATCCCAGGCGACGGCATTGGCGTCGAAGTCATTGCAGCCGGTGTCGAAGTGCTGCAGGCCTTGTCGGAAAAATCCGGCTTCGCGCTGGACTTCAAACACTTCGACTGGAACTCGGACAACTACCTGAAAAACGGCTACTACATTCCGGAAGGCGGTCTGGCTGAGCTCAAGACGTTCGACGCGATCTTCTTCGGCGCAGTCGGCGCCCTCAATGTGCCGGACCACATTTCCCTGTGGGGCCTGCGTCTGCCGATCTGCCAGGGCTTTGACCAATACGCCAACGTGCGCCCGGCACGGGTGCTGCCGGGGGTGAAAAGCCCGCTGCACAATGGCGAGCAGATTGACTGGGTGGTGGTGCGCGAGAACTCCGAAGGCGAGTATTCGGGCAACGGCGGGCGCGTACACCGTGGATTGCCGGAGGAGGTTGCCACCGAGGTGTCGGTCTTTACCCGGGCGGGTGTCGAGCGTATCCACCGTTTTGCGTTTGAACTGGCGCAAAGTCGCCCACGCAAGCACCTGACCATGGTCACCAAATCCAACGCCCAGCGTCATGGCATGGTCTTGTGGGACGAGATTTTCTACGAGGTCGCCAAGGACTTTCCTGACGTGAACGTCGACAAGGAACTGGTGGACGCAGTGACCACGCGCATGGTGCTCAAGCCGTCAACGCTGGACGTAATCGTCGCCACCAACCTGCACGCCGATATCCTTTCGGACCTCGCGGCGGCGTTGTCCGGCAGCCTGGGCATTGCACCGACGGCCAACCTCAACCCGTCACGTCAATTCCCGTCCATGTTCGAGCCGATTCACGGTTCGGCGTTCGACATCACCGGTAAGGGCGTTGCCAACCCGATTGCCACCTTCTGGACCGCAGCCATGATGCTGGAGCACTTGGGTGAGCCTGCTGCCGCCAAGCAGTTGATGTCGGCGATCGAGGCCGTGACTGAAAGCGGGGTGCACACGCCGGATCTGGGCGGTACGGCGACCACGCGGCAAATCACCGATGCCGTGCTGGCGCTGATCAACCGCTGAGTCGGCACACCGATTCAAAGTAATGCAGCTATCGCCGGGGGCAGGGCACGCACCTGACCCCTCGGTACCTCCTGACAACAATAAAAATCAGGGCCCTGTCATGAAAAGAATACTTGGCAAACTCTACGTACAAGTGCTCATCGCCGTCATTCTCGGCGCCATCGTCGGCGTGTTCGTCCCCGAAACCGCCACCGCGCTCAAACCCTTGGGCGACGCGTTCATCAAGCTGATCAAGATGTTGCTGGCACCGGTGATTTTCCTCACCGTCGTCTCGGGCATCGCCCGCATGGAAAGCATGAAAGAGCTCGGCCGCGTCGGCTTCCGCGCGCTGCTGTATTTCGAAGTCGTGTCGACCCTGGCGTTAGTGGTCGGGTTGGTCGTGGTCGACGTGTTCAAGCCGGGCGCCGGCATGAACATCGATGCCGCCACCCTCGACACCTCAAGCCTGGCGACTTACACCACCGCGGCCAAACACGCGTCGTTCATGGACTTCATCATGAACATCATTCCCGACACGATCGTCGATGCCTTCGCCAAGGGCAACGTGCTGCAGATTCTGCTGTTCTCGATCCTGCTGGGCGTCGCGCTGGCCCAGGTCGGGCCTCGCGGAAAAGTCTTTGTCGACGCGCTGGACAGCCTGATGCAGGGCATGTTTCGCATCGTCAACATGGTCATGCGTCTGGCACCGATCGGCGCATTCGGCGCCATTGCCTTCACCATTGGGAAGTATGGCTTCGGCTCGCTGTTCTCCCTCGGCAAACTCATGGCGTGTGTGTACCTGACGTGCGCGGTGTTCGTGATTTTTGTGCTCGGGCCCATCTGCCGTTACAGCGGTTTCAGCCTGTGGAAGTTCCTGCGATTCATCAAGGAAGAGCTGTTCACGGTGCTGGGCACCAGCTCATCGGAATCGGTGTTGCCGCAGATGATTTCGAAGATGGAGAAAGCCGGCGTGTCGAAACCGGTGGCCGGGATGATCATTCCCTCGGGCCTGACGTTCAACCCGGACGGTCAGGCGATCTACTACACCATCGCCGCGATTTTCATCGCGCAAGCCACCAACACACCACTGACCCTGACCGATCAATTGATCGTGCTGGCCGTGCTGATGTTTACCTCCAAAGGTTCGGCGGGCGTTACCGGCTCGGGTTTCATCATCCTGGCGGCCACCCTGGCATCGCTGGGCACCATTCCAGTGGCGGGGATGGTTCTGCTGCTCGGAGTCGATCGCTTCATGTCCGAGGCAAGGGCGATCACCAACACCATCGGTAACGGCGTAGGCACCATGGCCATCGCCAAATGGGTCGGCGCGCTGGACACGGACAAGATGAACAGGGCGCTCAACGGCGAGCCTGAACCGGAAAAGGCAGAGCCTGTCGCGCCCGAGAAACCGCCGGCTTCATCCGCGAGCACTGCCGGGTTGGCGCCGGCGCTTGGCCGCCTGTCTCGGGGCTAGCGCAACGTTGTTGCGGGCGTGCAGTGGATGAACGTCGATGAGTTCAGCCATTGCGCGTCCGGGTAATAGATGAACACCAGTTGACCCTCCTTCAAGGTGTCGATCACCGGCCTCGCAGCGGCCGTCGGCACCGCAGGACAACCATGGCTTCTGCCGATTCGCCCGTTTGCGCGGGCGAAGTCGTTGCTGACGTAATCGGCACCATGGATGACCACGTCACGTTCGAAGGCCCGGTCGTTGACCCCCGGTTCCAGGCCGTCCATGCGCAGCGAATAACCGTTGCGCCCCACGTAGGTCTCGCGGGTGCTGTAGAGGCCGATGCTGGAGGCCAGGCTGTCGGGTTCGTTGGAAAACTGCGTGGCCAGGTTTTCGCCGCTGTTGCGGCCATGGGCGACCAGTTCGTGAAAGAGCAGGGTGCGCGTGTCGAGGTCGAAGACCCACAGCCGCGGCTCGTTCGAGGGGCGCGAGTAATCGATGACCGCAAGTTTTGTGGTGGAGGTGCCGGACGTCGACATCCGGCATTGCGCCGATTGCACGGCCAGTTCGATGACCTGGGGATCAGCATCCGGCGCGGCACGGCTTAACGCGGCGCTCAATCCATACCCGCTTTCCGCGCAGGCCAGCGCCGGGCAGAGCGACGCTATCATCATCAGTAAAAACGGCTTGATTGCCATGCATAAGGCTCGCTGGGAAAGGGCATCGCTGCCCCTCAATATCGTTAACCGTGGGAGTCGGTTGCAAGCACCACCCGTCCCGCAAATGAAAGCCGTTGCATAAAGTTAAAACGCCACTATGCTGCTTCCAGCGAGCGCTTCTCTACTCGCTGTTGATCCGTGGCGTCTCCCTAAAACAACACCCCATAACCGGTCGACGACAGCTTGCGATGTTCCGACTTACCGCTGGCGAACAGGCCCTGACGGCGGCCCGGACGTAATGCGGATGCAGGCGCGATCGGCCTTGAACAGAAGGTTCGACGATGCGCCTTATTTCCCTTTCAATCTGCCTGCTGATGGCTGCGTTCGTTGGCCAGTCGCAGGCGGCTGACACGACCCCGGAGCCGGAGGCTGTGGTCAGCAAAGCGCAAGTGCTGGAAGAAAAAGCCGCTGACAAGGACGGTGCGACACCGGCCGTGCCCAAGAGCGAAATCATCACCAAGTCCGAAGCTCAGGCCGTTGACCCTGAGGGCGCGGCGTCGGTGGACGATGCCATCGTCTGCCTGTCACGCACGATCTATTGGGAAGCCAAGGGCGGTACCGATGCGGACATGTCGGCGGTGGCCAACGTCGTGCTCAACCGGTTGGGCCATGAGGGCTATCCGGACACGATCTGTGGCGTGGTCAAGCAGGGGTCGGAGAAGAAAGCCTGCCAGTTTTCCTGGTGGTGCGACGGGCGTTCCGATCAAGTGAAGGAAGACGATCGCTACGCCGCCTCCAAGGAAATCGCCCGCAAGGCCCTTAACCAGCAGCTCACCGACAGCACCAAGGGCGCGATGTACTTCCACGACCGCAACGTCAAACCCGCTTGGGCCAGCGAGTACATCAAGACGGCCGAAACCGGGAAGTTTCTGTTTTACAAACCGAAGGACGGGAAGGCGAAGTAGGGTGTAGATACCCCATTCCAGCCCATAGGTGCTCTGTCAAATTAACATTGTGCGCATTGACGCTTTCCCTGTGGGAGACGTCCGAGGTTACGAGGGTATGGGCCGCACTCGGACGAATGCGGTGGGTCGATTCTGTCTCCCACAGGGACCGAGTCAATGCGCGCAGCGAGGATGCAGTCCAGTCTGCGTAGTTGAGCGTGCTCGCGAATGCAGTGTTTCGTTCAACATGGATGCAACAGAAAGACCGCATTCGCGGCCGTCGTAACCTCCGACTGCTCCTACAGTGATCGAGTCAGTCCGCGCAAAACAGCGCCGGGCGTTCAAATGGTGGTTATTGCTTCACCCCAAACATCGCGGTCCAGTAAATGCCGGCGTCGCTTTTCGGGTCGGTCGCGTAGGCGGCGCCGAGGTCGCGGAAGTCCGGGTTCATCAGGTTGGCGCAATGACCGGGGCTGGCGAGCCAGCCTTCGACCACCTTGCGGGCGCTGTCTTGCCCGGCCGCGATGTTTTCACCGATCTGTTGCCCGAGATAACCCGCGAGCTCCGCACGATCGCCTGGCGTGCCGCCGTTGCGACCTTTGTGATCGAAATAATTGTTGTTGGCCATGGACCGGGTGTGCCCCTCGGCGGCCGTGGCCAGGGTGTCGTTCCAGACCAGCGGGGCGGCTGCCGAGAACGGTTGACCGCCACACTGATGCGGCACGCTGCGGGCAGTATTGATCAGCCCGAGTATTTTCTGCCCTTCGGCCTGGGAGTTGCCCAGCCCACCGGCCAGCAGGGGGCGCGCCAGCACGATACGCCAGTCACGATCATTGCGGCTGACGCCCACATCGACAAACTGCGGGTCCAATACCACCTGACAAAAGCTTTCCTGAATGGCCTTCATCGCCGAGGGCGCGTCACGCGGCCCGGACAATGAGATCGCCTGCACGGTCACCATGGGATAGGACGCACGAGCCAGCACCTGTTGCAGATCCACGCTGCCGGTGGGCGGCAGGTTAAGGCGTGGATCGGCGGTCAGGGGAGGGAGTTCCTGAGACACCACGTTGGCGCATGGCTGCGCTTGACTGCGAAAGCTGTTGATCGACTGCACCAGTTGCGTTTCTTCACTGGCCTGCGCGGTGCCGGTGAACATCACCAGCCATGAAAAGGCGGCAAGACCCATAGAAAATGATGTAAGGCGCATGAAGATCTCCCTTGAACTGACTGCGGCCATGATGCGCGATTTTGCCTGTATCGAAATAGTCTGAACCAAACAATCCATGGAGGTTGCAGTCGAGTGACCGCTTTTTGCAATCGTTGGGATGAAAATGGTGCCCGCTGCGTGGCCACTCGATGGGTTTGCAGAGGTCAGAACGCGGGGCGCTTTGTCATTGAGCGATCTCAAGGTAAGGCACGCCCGCCCATTCCTTCAACGCATGACTGTTATCACCTGAGCCCGTCTTCTTGGCGCCGGTGCGGATTGAGAGGATGAGCGCCTCGCTTCACTCATCCCCCATAAGGAATACCGCCATGACCCTCCAAGCCAAACTCGACGCCTTCAAAGCTGACTTCGTTGCGGGCAAACCACCCTACAACGCGCCTGCACCGGTACACGCGATCATGAAGCGTGCCACCGACGAGCTCATCGCTTCCGGGCAGGCCCAACGCACCCTGAAAGTGGGTGACAAAGCGCCGGTCTTCACCCTCAACGATCCGGACGGTAACCCGGTCTCCTCCACTGATTTGCTGGCGAAAGGACCATTGGTGATCAGTTTTTACCGGGGTGTCTGGTGCCCGTACTGCAACATGGAGCTGCAAGCACTGGAAGAAGCCTTGCCTCAGTACCGTGAACTGGGCGCGAACCTGGTGGCAATCTCTCCGCAGGTTCAAGCCAACAGCCGCAAATCGGTGCGCCAGAACCACCTGACCTTCCCGATTCTCAGTGACGTCAAAAGTCAGGTGGCCGAGGCTTTCGGTCTGCGCTTCAAGCTGCCGGACTACCTGATCGACCTGTACAAAGGCTTCGGCAATGACCTGCCGACCTTCAACGACGACGCCGGTTGGGTACTGCCGATGCCGGGCCGTTTCGTGATCGGCCAGGACGGGGTGATCAAGTACGCCGAGGTCAATCCCGATTACACTCTGCGTCCAGAACCGACCGATCTGTTGCCGGCCTTGCGCGGCTGAGCGGTGATGTGAAATCAGGCTGCCACCTACCGTGGCGGCCTTTTTTGCATGCAGGCTGTTGCTGCCGTCGGGTATCGGCGATGCTGCGTGCTGCCTCAAGAACGATTGAAGAAGGAATGCTGATGGACCGTCTGGCCGCGATGGAAACCTTTATCTGTGCCGTGGAAACCGGGTCGTTCTCGGCTGCCGCCAAGCGCCTGGGCGTTGGGCAGCCCGCCGTGTCGAAATCCATCGCCTCGCTGGAGCAAACCCTGGGCACGCGCCTGCTGCTGCGCACCACCCGCGGGCTGACGCCGACCGAAGCCGGGCAGGCTTATTACGACGCCGCACGGCTCACGGTCGATCATGCCAACGAAGCCGATGCCGCGGTACGTGGAGTGGGGGTGGGGCTTACCGGGCGATTGAGGATCAGTGCCGCGACCACTTTCGCCAGCCTGCATGTGGTCCCCTATCTGGGGCCATTGCTCAAGCAGCATCCAGGGCTGAATATCGAGGTGATTCTCGATGATCGCAGTGTTGACCTGGTGGAAGAGGGCATCGACGTGTCGTTGCGCATGGGCGTGCTGGATGATTCGTCGATGACGGCAAAGAAGATCGCTCAAGGACGGCGACGGGTGATCGCCACGCCCGCGTATCTGGCGTGCCATGGGGTTCCTCTCCATCCATGGGATCTGGAGGAGCATCAGGCGGTGGTCTATAACCGCGCCGGGGGCGGCGATACCTGGCTGCTGCGCCGGGGTGACGAAACACACAGCGCATCGGTGGGCGGACGTTTGCGCGTGTCGGCTGCGGAGGGGGTGCGCGCGGCGGTGAAGGCCAACCTCGGGCTGGCGATGGCCTCGGAATGGATGTTCGCGCCGGAACTGGCGAGCGGCGAAGTGGTGACCGTGCTGGATGACTGGACGTTACCGCCCGTAGACTTGTGGGCGGTGTTCCCGGCCGGGCGCATGACCAGCGCCAAGGCCCGGGTCTTCGTGGATTACGTCGCCGCGTTGCTGGGCCAATGAAAGCCCAGCCAGGCGATGGGCGGTTGCCGGGTCACAGCGTCGCTTTGACCTGCAAGCCGACGATCAGGGTGTTGTCGATGTCTTCACCATAGAACGCACCCGGTTCAATGATGTACTGCACCGATGGGCGCAGTGTCAGCCATGGCGCGATCTGTGCGCCGTACGTCATCTCCACCAGACCTTCGCCGCTGGCCAGGTCCGGGAAGTCCTGACCGTTGGCCAGCGCTGCGTTTTCCTGCACGTCCCGGCTGCGCGAGTTGAAGACCGCACGACCGTAACCGATGGCGACGGTGTCGTTGGGACGGGACACGAACGGTTTCTTCAGAGCAAAGCCGGTCGAATACCAGCGACGGAACGGCGCGGCTGCAGCGCTGGCGTTGGAGAACTGACCGAACACGCGGACGTTGCGGCCGCTGACATCGCTTGAATTCCAGATCGCCTGGTCCATGAGGAAATACGAGCCCTCACGGCCTGCGACTTCCTTGCTCGTGCCGATGCGCGGGGCGTCGGACGTGTCGTAGTAATAGCCGACGCGATACTCGCCGGGCATGTCGCCGAGCACGTTGTAGATCGCTTCGATGGGCAGAATGTTGCCCGTGCTGTCTTTAGGCGCCATGTCCCAGGCGCGACTGGATTGGCCGTTGCTGGCGGCGTCGACCTTGAAGGCAGCGACCTGCAATGCGAAGTTCGGTGTGAAGCGATACTTGGCCATGGCGCCCAAATGGGCGTTGGGATAGTTGCTCCAGCCGCTGCCGCCGGACATCGCCAGTGGATGACCGCAAAAACCGGCGTTCATGAAGTTGCACAGAATCCCGCTGCTCAGGCCGCCCAGGTCATTGCCCATCGCCATATAACCCAGCTTGACGTTCAGTGCCGGGCTGAAGAGGGTGTTTTCGTAGCTAAGCTCGGTCAGCCGCGTGTACAGGCCACCGTAGTTTTCCTGTACTGGCAGCCGGTTGCCCACCAGATCGCCGGAGCCGTCGTTGCCGCGCCGGTCGTTGATGGTCAACTGTATTTTGCCGCCGCTTTCCAGATCCAGCAGTTTGCCGAGATCGAACTGCGCACCCAGCTTGATGTTCTGTGAATAGCGGGTTCCGCGCTGTTTGCCGCCGTGGGCGTTGTAGACCGTCTCCCCGCTGTAGTCGCCGGTGATTTTCACGCCCTGCGCGGCCAGTCGGCTGCGGCTGCCATCCCAGTCACCTGTCATCGTCGACTGCTCCAGCCAGTCATCGGCCATGGTCGGCGCGGAGGCTGCCATGGCCAGCACGGAGCCGACGACCAGCGCCGTAGAGAGGCAACGGCGCGAACCGGATTCGAACGTGATATGCGAAGAATTGCTCATTGATCAACCTGGATGGCAGTAGGTCGTCACGGGGACGAAGGCGTAAAGAAGGAGGGCGGCACGCGGGCGCGCTCGCAAGCGGGCGCAATGAAACCACAAAATGGACTAACTGGTTAATCTGTTTTTGCGATGACGGGTATCGTCACTGTCCATAGTCATCAGGTTGCGGGAGGTGATTCAGGAATGACGGGGATTGAATGTTTAACTATGTGCGACAGGGGCCGGTATGCGGACCATGGCCGGTCCACCTTCCGGGCCCAGGCATCACGCCAGCGCCTGGATCAACCCCTTGAAGGCGGGCAGCGCCGGGTTGTCGTTATCCCTGCGTGACACGCGATACAACTCGGCATGCAACTGCGCATCGCTGAGCGGACGGAACGCCAGGTTTTCGCTGTGCAACTGCGTGGCCGAGGCCGGAACGATCGCCACGCCCAATCCCGCCTTGACCATGCTGACCACGGTATGGGTCTGGCCCAGGTGATAGACGTAACGCGGGGTGATGCCGGTCATGGCGAACAGCCCTGCGATGCAGTCATAGAAATACCGGCCTTCATCGGGCGCATACATCACGAACGGCTGCTGGTCGAGGTCGCGCACGGCGATGGCGGGTTTATGCGCGAGCGGGTGCTGCTGCGGCAGCGCAACCAGCAAGGGTTCGCGGCTGATCAGTTGCGCGTCGAGGGTGTCGTGATCACTGACGTGCCGGACAAATCCCACGTCGATGCGGTGGGCGGCCAACGCTTCGAGTTGCGCGCTGGACACCATTTCCTTGAGCGTGAACTGCAACCCCGGCAGTGCTTCGGCGGCACGAGCCAGCAGGGCGGGAATCATCTGGTACGCGCTGACGGCCGTGAACCCTAGCGTCAGGTTGCCTGCTTCACCCCGCGCCAGACGCCGAGCGCCATCCGCCGCCTGGTCCGAGAACGCCAGGAGATGCCGCGCGTCGCGCAGAAAACCCTGACCGGCTGCCGTCAGCCTCACCGAGCGGTTATTGCGTTCCAGCAACTGGATGCCCAACCCGCGCTCAAGCAACTGAACCTGCCGACTTAGCGGTGGTTGAGTCATGTGCATCCGGGTAGCCGCCCGCCCGAAATGCAGCTCTTCAGCGACGGCGACGAAACAACGCAACTGGTGCAATTCCACGATTCAATATCCGCATCAATCCATACAGTCTCTATGTTAGACCTGAATCGATATCGGCTCCTATCATCGGCGTGAGAGTTGTACGACAACAAAAACAAAATGCCCGCCTTCACAGAGCGGGCGGGAGACGCACCATGCTCAGTAAATCCCTTCCTGCGGATTTCGCCGACGCGCAAGCGAAGGTCGGCCGCCACCGTTTTCTCATTCTTTCGATGATCTTCATTGTCACCGTGGTCAACTACGCGGACCGGGCGACCATGTCCATCGCCGGCACGGGCGTGGTCAAGGACCTGGGGCTGGACCCGATGATGCTCGGGATGATTTTCTCGGCGTTCGCCTGGGCCTACGCGCTGGGGCAGATTCCGGGCGGCTGGCTGCTTGATCGCTTTGGCGCACGCCGGGTCTATGGCTGGAGCCTGGTCCTGTGGTCCTGTTTCACGATGGCGCAAGGCACTGTCGGCTGGTTCGGCCTGATGGGCGCTTCGGCTGCGATGAGCTTGTTCGCCATGCGCTTCATGTTGGGACTGGTGGAATCTCCGGCATTTCCCGCCAACAACCGCATTGTGTCGTGCTGGTTCCCCACCAGTGAGCGCGGTACCGCGTCAGCATTGTTCAACTCGGCGCAGTACATGGCGGTGGTCTTGTTCACCCCGCTGATGGCCTGGCTGACCCACGCGCTGGGCTGGGAGCATGTGTTTCTGTGGATGGGCGGGCTGGGTCTGGTGCTGAGCCTGTTCTGGTTCGCCCTGTACCGCGAACCCCACAGTGACAAGCGCCTGAGCAGCAAGGAGCTGGACTACATGCGCGAAGGCGGCGCCCTGGTGGATCTGGAACTCAACCGCAAGGAACAGAAGAACAAAGCGACGTTCAAGGAGATCAAGCAACTGTTCACCAGCCGTACGCTGTGGGCGATTTATCTGGGGCAGTACTGCATCACCGCGCTGACGTATTTCTTCATCACCTGGTTCCCGATTTACCTGATCAAGGGCCGTGGCATGACCATCATGGAAGCCGGCTGGGTCGCGGCACTCCCGGCGATCTGCGGCTTTTCAGGCGGCGTGCTGGGCGGGATGTTCTCGGACATGTTGATTCGTCGCGGCGTACACCCTTCGGTCGCGCGCAAGACGCCGTTCCTGATCGGGATGGTGATGTCCACCGTGTTGGTGATGGCGAACTTCGTCGACGCCAACTGGATCGTCATCGCCCTGATGGCCATCGCCTTCTTTGGCAAAGGCCTGGCGGCGGTTGGCTGGGCAGTGCTCTCGGACACTGCACCTAAAAATATGGTCGGCTTGAGCGGCGGCGTGTTCAACGGCATCGGCAACATTGCCGGGATCATCACGCCCGTGGTGATTGGGTACATCGTGGCGACCACCGGGTCGTTCAATATCGCGCTGTGGTTCGTGGCGGCACACGGGTTGCTGGGAGTATTCGCCTACGGCGTCCTGGCCGGCCGGTTCGAGCGGGTCGAATTGCGCTGATCCCTGCCGGCAAAGGTTCACATCGTTGCAGCATGCCCTAGGGCTGACCCGATGACCCATCGACGTCAGCCCTGTTTTCTTACGCCTGCGGTCGAACATGCGCGATGGATTCAACCCGCGCTGCGCGACGCAAAGACGTCCTTGAGCACCGGTACCGCCGACATCGCTTTCGGCCAACCCACGTAGAACGCCAGATGGGTGACGACTTCGGCGGCCTGCTCGCGCGTCAGACCGTTGTCCATCGCTCGGTTGAGGTGGAAGGTCAACTGAACCGACTGGTTCTGTGCAATCAGCGCCGCCACGGTGATCAGGCTTCGATCCCTTGGCGTCAGATCGGTGCGTCGCCACAGATCACCGAACAACACATCGTTGGTGTAGCGCGCCAGTTCCGGCGCCGTGGCACCCACTGAACCCTGAACCGCCGCACGGCGTTTGGCTTCGCTGTCCTCATCCAGCTTGAGCGGTTCGCTCGGCGGCGGTGTGATCTCATCGGGATCAAGACCCCGCTCGGTGAAGACCTGCTTCGCCACGCTCACTGCCGACATTGCGTTGGGCCAGCCGCTGTAAAACGCCAGATGGGTGATCAGTGCGGTGATTTCGCTCGGCTTCACGCTATTGTCCAGCGCCAGCTTGATGTGCCCGGTCATCTGCGGGGTCTGCCCGCTGGCCAGAAGGGCGGCTAGGGTGATCAGGCTTCGGTCGCGAGGGATCAGGTCCGGACGTTTCCAGACCTCTCCGAACAGCAAGTCCGTGGTGTAGCGGTAGAGCTGCGGTGTGACTTCAAGGACGTCCGGCGACGGTTTAGGGTCCGGCCGGGGCTTGCCTTCCTCAGCACCCGCCAAGGCCGAGAAGCACAGGGTGGCGAGGGTGGTTGTGATCAGCTTCATACATGGGCCTCCTGAAATAGATTTCCATCTTAGGTAACCCTGGCAGGCGGATTAAGGGGCGTAGGCGGGATGCCGTCATGAGCAGCGTTCACCAATGGAGAACGCTGCGTGTGCTGCAGAATTTCCCGGGACAAGCTCAGCGTCGCGGGTCAGCGGTTGACGGCTTTCTGCAAGTGAGCCGGGTAACGGTCGCCGACGATCTCGATGGCCTTGAGCGCCGAGTCGATCGCCTGCAGATCGGTGGCGGTCAGGACGACGTTGGCGGCACCGACGTTTTCCTCAAGCCGATTCAGTTTGGTGGTGCCGGGAATCGGCACGATCCAGGGCTTCTGCGCCAGCAGCCAGGCGATGGCGATCTGTGCGCGAGTGGCGCCTTTGCCGTCCGCAATCTTGCCCAATACGGCCACCAGCTGGGCATTGGCCTTGCGATTTTCTTCGCTGAAACGTGGCAGCCCTTTGCGGAAGTCGTCGTCAGCAAACGTGGTATCAGCGTCAATGGCGCCGGTGAGAAACCCTCTGCCCAGCGGGCTGAACGGGACGAAGCCGATGCCCAGTTCCTCCAGCAACGGCAGGATTTCCTTTTCCGGCTCACGCCACCACAACGAGTATTCGCTTTGCAGTGCCGCCACGGGCTGCACCGCGTGGGCGCGGCGAATCGCATCGGCTCCCGCCTCGGACATGCCAAAATGCCGGACCTTGCCCTCGGCGATCAGATCCTTGAGCGTCCCGGCCACGTCCTCAATCGGTATGTTGGGGTCGATACGGTGCTGATAAAACAGGTCGATGCGATCGGTCTTCAACCGTTTGAGCGACGCTTCGGCCACGGCGCGGATCGTTTCCGGACGGCTGTCCAGACCTTGCGGCGGTTCGCCGTTCTTGAAGCCGAATTTGGTGGCGATCACGATCTGGTCGCGAAACGGGGCGAGGGCCTCACCGAGCAGGGCTTCGTTGGTGTAGGGGCCGTAGGCTTCCGCGCTGTCGAAAAAAGTGACACCGCGTTCGAAGGCGCCGTGGATCAGTTTGATGGCGGCGGACTTTTCCGTCGCCGGGCCGTAAGCGAAGCTCAAGCCCATGCAGCCAAGGCCGATGGTGGACACCTGCAGACCGCCTTTACCGAGTGTGCGCTGTTGCATTTCTGTCTCCTTCGATAGGGTTCGAACTACCTTATATTGATGTACCCTCTTCAACAATCCGCCCAACGCTGCATGGCTACATGAGGGTAATTCATAAATGATTCGAGCCGACTTACCGGAACTGACGGCCTTCATCGCCATTGCCGAGCACCAGAGTTTCAGTGGTGCAGCCCGAGTGCTGGGCGTGTCGCCCTCGGCACTGAGCCATTCGATGCGCAACCTGGAGGCGCGGCTGGAGATGCGTCTTTTCAACCGCACCACACGTTCGGTGGCATTGACCGAGGCGGGCGAGCAATTGCTGCAGGGCGTGCGCCCGTTACTCAACGACCTCACCAATGTAGTCAACGAAGTCACTTCCGCGCGTAATACCCCGTCAGGTTCCATTCGGATCAGCGCTTCGGAATCGTCAATCAGAACCTTGATTCACAACGTCGTCCCGAAGTTTCTGGAGGATTACCCACAGATCCATATCGAGCTGATCGCCGACAGTCGGTTGGTGGACATCGTGGGCGATGGCTTCGATGCCGGCATCCGGATTTTCGACGATGTGCCCAAAGACATGATTGCGGTGCGCTTCGGCCAGGACATTCACTTTGGTGCGGTGGCCTCGCCCGCGTACCTGTCGCGGCATCCGGCGCCTCAGTTGCCCCATGACCTGAAAAAGCACCGTTGCATCCGCTTCAAGTTCGCCAGCGGCGCGCTGTTTCGCTGGGAATTCGAGTACATGGGGCAAAGCACCAGCATCGACGTCGACGGGCCGATGACGATGGACAACATCAACATGATGATTGAAGCCGCGCTGAACGGCATCGGTATCGCGTGGGCGCCGCTGACGCAGGTCGAAGACCATTTGAAGGAAGGGCGCCTGGTCCATCTGCTGCCGGAATGGAGTCCGACCTATCCCGGCGTGTGCCTGTATTACCCGGCCAACCGCCACCCGCCGATGGCCTTGCGGCTGTTTGCCGAAGCGGTAAGGGCGTGGGCGCAGTCACGACAGGCCAACTGAAGCCATTGGCATCGATCCACGGGAATCGGCTTTCTGACTTGAACCGGCGCACACCACGCACTCTGAATTTGCTTAATGGGGATCCTCAATGGCCCGTGACAGTTACAACGATCTTCTCGCGTTTCTGGCCGTGGCCCGGGAGCGCAGTTTTACCCGCGCGGCGGCTCAGCTAGGCGTGTCCCAGTCCGCGTTGAGCCACACCATTCGTGCGCTGGAGACGCGGCTCGGCGTGCGCTTGCTGACGCGCACCACCCGCAGTGTCGCGCCCACAGAAGCGGGAGAGCGGCTGTTCAACAGCCTGGCGCCGCGCTTCGAAGAAATTGACGCCGATCCCGCGGAAATTCTGGCGTTTCGTGACCAGCCGCGCGGGACGATTCGCATCACAGCGACGGACTATGCCGCGAATTCGGTGCTCTGGCCGCGCCTGCTGACGTTTCTCCCGCAATACCCGGACATCAAGGTCGAGATCATGACTGACTACGGGCTGACCGACATCGTCGCCGAGCGTTACGACATGGGTGTGCGCCTGGGCGATCAGGTGGCCAAAGACATGATTGCCGTGCAGATTGCACCGGACATGCGGATGGCGATCGTCGGTGCTCCCGGCTATCTCAAGGACCACCCGGCGCCTGAAACGCCGCAGGCGCTGACGCAACACAACTGCATCAATCTGCGCTTGCCAACCCATGGCGGGTGTTATGCCTGGGAGCTGAGCAAGGACGAAACCGAGGTTCAGGTGCGCGTCGACGGCCAACTGACATTCAACGGCGCTTATCAGATGCTTGAGGCGGCCTTGGCCGGGTTCGGTCTGGCATACATTCCCGAAGACCTCGCCAGACCCTACGTGACATCCGGCCGGCTGCAGTGGGTGCTGGAGGAGTGGTTTCCGACGTTCCCCGGATTTCACCTGTACTACCCGAGCCGCCGTCAGTCCTCCCGTGCGCTGACCTTGGTTGTGGATGCTTTGCGCTTGTCGAAGGGAACGGTTTAAAACCCTGATGACGCATCAATGCGCTTGATTCATGAGTGAGGCGAACACGATCCAGTGCCTGCCGCACTGCCTCACAACAACGCAAAACCTGTAGGAGACGTCCGAGGTTACGAGGGCAGCGAACGCGGTGTATCAGAAAAGCAGCGGTGTCTGCGCGGCAACACTGACAGACCCAGCGCCGGCTCTGCGCCAGAAGCGGGTATGATGCGCGGGTCTGCCCCTCCACGTGATCGTCGCCGTGGAGCCTTTGCCCAGAGTCAGGATTCTCATGTACACCATCACCCGCCTTGAAAACACGCCGCCCGAGTCGATCCAGAGTCAGATCATGCAGATGGTGGTCGATTACGTGACCGACATCAGCATGGTCGGCATTGTTGCGAGCAACCCGCTGTATCAGCTGTATCAGTACGGGGTCGGGCACGAAGTTCATCAGTATCTGCAAGCCATGAATGGCTCTCGGGGTTTTCCGGTCGAACTGATCGTCGCCCTGGACGACGAAGACCCTTCGATGGTCATCGGTTTCTTGTTGTACCTGCCGGTCCAGGACGACCCCGAGGCCTGCGCAGTGGCGTATATGGCGGTGCAAGCCAGCCAGCGTCGGCGCGGCATCGCCCGAGCGATGCTGCGCCAGATGGTCGAGCGATACACGCACGCCGAGCTGGCATGCTTTGTCAGCAAGGTGCCGTATTTCGAGGCTATGGGGTTTCAGGTTCTGGCAGCGCGCGGCCCGCAAGTCGTAATGAATACCCGCGACCGTCAGACCGATGGCTTGCTTGCGGTGCTGGACGTCGCGCCGATCTACAACTCGGTGGAAGTGCGCCAGATTCACGCCTATCTGCTTAAACAGAATGGCAAGCGGGCCATGACCGATGCCGAGAAACAGCGAGATCGCCACCTCGATCAGATGACGCGGCAGGCTCGATTACTGGTGCAGGAGCGATTGGGCGAATGAGGTGCTGAACGGGTGCACTCACATGTGCACTTCCACCGCCAATGGCAAATGGTCGGACAAATGAGTCCAGGGCCGGGTGCCCAGAATCCTCGGATTGTGGCTGGTGGCGTTACGTAGGTACACCCGGTCCAGGCGTAGCAACGGGAAACGTGCCGGATAGGTTTTCGCCAGTCGTCCATGACTGCGCTCAAAGGCCTCGTGCAGATATTCGCACCGGGCCAGGCGCTTGTTGCCCTGCAATTGCCAGTCGTTGAAGTCACCCGCGATGACCACAGGCGCATGTTCCGGCAACGAGTCGAGCAGCGCGCAAAGCAGATCAAGCTGCAATTGCCGATGGCTTTCCAGCAGGCTCAGATGGACGCAAATCGCATGCACCTCTTCATGCCCCGGGACCTGCAACACGCAGTGCAACAGCCCGCGCCGTTCGGGCCCCGTGATCGACACGTCCAGGTTGCGGTGATGCAGGATCGGATATTTGGAAAGCAGCGCGTTACCGTGATGCCCGTCGGGATACACCGCATTGCGGCCGTAAGCAAAATCGCTCCACATGCTGTCGGCCAGAAACTCATAATGGGAAGTCACGGGCCAATCCGAGAACCGCTCGGCATGCCGATCATGGCTGCCAAGCACTTCTTGCAAAAACACCAGATCGGCGCCTGTGCTGCGCACGGCTTCACGCAGTTCCGGGAGGATGAAGCGTCGGTTCAGTGCGGTGAATCCCTTATGGGTGTTGACCGTCAGCACGCGAAGTCGATGGACATCGCGTACGCCAGCCATGTCCGTAGGGGGAACACGGGTGCCTGCAGGGTCGGGGTTCACGCGCACGCTCCTGTCACGGTGGATGTGTTAGTTCCGACCCGGCTGCGACTCGGCAGTTCAGCTCGTTCCGCGGATGTCCGATCAGTATTCCGCTACACGCGTGTGTCTACGGTGGGACGGCGAGACAGCAGCACCGTCAAGGCCAGCGCGAGGACTGACAGCAGGGCGGCGAAGAAGAAGATCCAGCCGTACCCCATGCCGAGCGCAATCGCGCCCATCAACGGCCCGGCAATCGCCAGCGCCAGATCGAAGAACACCGCGTACGCACCCAACCCGGCACCGCGACTGCTGTTGGGCACCTGTTTGATCGCCTCGACACCGATGGCCGGGTACACCAGCGACAGGCCAAAGCCGGTCAGACCCGCCCCGATCAGGGCCACGGTAGTGCTCGGTGAGAGCCACAGCAACACCAGCCCGACGGTCTCCACCGACATGCAGGTGATGGCCGAGCGGAAGCCACCAAAACGGGTGATCGCGTTGATGAAAAACAGTCGGGCCACGATGAAGCAGATGCCGAACACCGTCAGGCACCACGCAGCGCCTTCCCAGCCACGGTTCACGTAATAGAGGGTGATGAAGGTGGTCAGGGTGCCGTAACCGATCGACGACAGGGTCAAGCTCAGACCATAAGGCGCCACGCGGCCGAACACTGACCAGAACGCCATGCGCTCGCCACGAACCACGGGCACCGGCGGCTTGTTTCGAATCAACAGCAGCGCGCCAACGGCCAGCGCAGTGAGCACCAGGCCTAAACTGACGAAGCCCAGTGCATCGACCATCACCACGCCCAACGGCGCACCAATGGCAATCGCGCCGTAGGAGGCGATGCCGTTCCAGGAAATGGAACGCGCTGTATGCTCAGACCCGACTTGCCCGATGCACCAACTGATGGTCCCGACCCCGATCAGCCCTTGAGACCCGCCAAGGATCAGCCGGGCGATCACCAGAATAATCAGGCTGGCCTGCGCAAATGACTCCAGCAAGATGGCCACCACCGTCAGCACACCGCTCAATGCGATACCGGAAAGCCCGTAAACAATTGCGCGTTTGGTGCCGATGGTGTCGCAGATCCTGCCAGCCACCGGGCGGCTGAGCAGGGTCGCCAGGTATTGCGATCCGATCACCAGACCCGCCACCACCGCACTGAATCCAAGCTGATTGTGCACATAGCCGGGCATGACGGCGATGGGCAAACCGATGCACAGGAAGGCAACGAACGTATAAAACACGATAGAAACGATTTGCAGCGTGATCGCCATTGAACTGGCGTTTGAAGCAGGCGTGTTAGGCGGCAGGGCGGCAGACATTGGACTCTTCGCTGGAGCGGTGGGAGTGCGTCATCATCGCGCGGGATCAACAGAAATGAAAGCAGGCTAACGATTTAAACCCGTCCTGTGCTTACGATGCCGTTGCGGCTGAACGAGGCATTCACGGGCGTTCGCCGATCCGCTAAGCCGGCGCCCATAAAAAAGCCCCGTCGCATGGACGGGGCTTTCGACAAAAGCGTAGCGGCTTAGAACACCACGCCCTGACTGCGCAGGTAGTCGTCATAGGTGCCGCTGAAGTCGGTCACGCCATTCGGGCTCAGCTCAATGATGCGCGTGGCCAGCGACGAAACGAACTCGCGGTCATGGCTGACGAAGATCAGCGTACCCGGGTAGTTTTCCAGCGCCAGGTTCAGCGCCTCGATCGATTCCATGTCCAGGTGGTTGGTCGGTTCGTCCATGACCAGAACGTTCGGTTTCTGCAGGATCAGCTTGCCGAACAGCATGCGGCCTTGCTCACCACCGGAGATGACCTTCACCGACTTGAGGATTTCGTCGTTGGAGAAGAGCATACGGCCCAGAGTGCCGCGAATGATCTGCTCGCCCTGCGTCCACTGGCCCATCCAGTCGAACAGGCTCACGTCGTCTTCGAAGTCATGGGCATGATCCTGGGCGTAGTAGCCCAGTTCAGCGCTTTCAGTCCACTTCACCGAACCTGCATCCGGGGTCAGTTCGCCCATCAGCGTGCGCAGCAGGGTGGTCTTGCCGATGCCGTTCGGGCCGATGATCGCCACGCGTTCGCCCGCTTCAACCGTGAAGCTGAAGTTTTTGAACAGGGTCTTGCCGTCGAAGCCTTTGGACATGTGCTCGATGGTCACCGCCTGACGGTGCAGCTTTTTGGTCTGCTCGAAGCGGATGAACGGGCTGACGCGGCTCGAAGGCTTGACCTCGGCCAACTGGATCTTGTCGATCTGCTTGGCGCGGGAGGTGGCCTGCTTGGCTTTCGAGGCGTTGGCCGAGAAACGGCTGACGAACGTCTGCAGTTCGGCGATCTGGGCTTTCTTTTTGGCGTTGTCCGACAGCAGTTGCTCGCGCGACTGGGTTGCGGCCGTCATGTACTCGTCGTAGTTACCCGGGAACAGGCGCAGCTCACCGTAATCCAGGTCAGCCATGTGGGTGCACACGCTGTTGAGGAAGTGACGGTCGTGGGAAATGATGATCATGGTGCTGTTACGCGCCGTGAGAATGGTTTCCAGCCAGCGAATCGTGTTGATGTCCAGGTGGTTGGTCGGTTCGTCGAGCAACAGCACTTCAGGATTGGAGAACAACGCCTGAGCGAGCAACACACGAAGCTTCCAGCCCGGCGCGACTTCGGTCATCGGGCCAAAATGCTGTTCCAGGGGAATACCCAGACCCAGCAACAGCTCACCCGCGCGGGATTCAGCGGTGTAGCCGTCCATTTCAGCGAACTCGGTCTCAAGCTCGGCCACGGCCATGCCGTCTTCTTCGCTCATTTCCGGCAGCGAATAAATGCGGTCGCGCTCGGCTTTGACTTTCCACAATTCCTCGTGGCCCATGATCACGGTATCGATCACGGTGAATTCTTCGTAGGCGAACTGATCCTGACGCAATTTACCCAGGCGCACGTTCGGCTCGAGCATGACCTGACCGCCAGACGGCTCCAGATCACCGCCCAGAATCTTCATGAACGTGGATTTGCCACAGCCGTTGGCGCCGATGAGGCCGTAGCGATTGCCGTTGTTGAATTTGACCGAAACGTTCTCGAACAGCGGTTTTGCGCCGAACTGCATCGTGATATTTGCTGTGGAAATCAATTACCTTACCTTTCAATAGCTTGGAAGTGACCAAGCGCCGCTTGGGCGTACATTGGTGAAGCGGATGAGCCGGTGAGCTCGCGCCTGTCACAATCTTCAGTGAATCCGACAGGCAAAAAAACCGCCTCAGCGTCGACCTTGTTCAGGGCGCTGGGCAGCTTGGATGCGGGATTCATGCCGGACAGTGGCGCGCATTGTCGCATAGCTGAGATGACAGATATACGGGGAGGAACGAGGCTGACCCAACGAAATCAGGCTGGCGGTCGTTTCAGGGCACCGGTGTGACGAAAAGCCGCTTTACGAAGAAAACCCGCTTTACGGAATGGCATCGCTCAGGAACGCCTTGATGATTGACTTAACGGAGGGGCTTACCTTCACTTCGCTCAACGCCTTGGCGGTAAACCATTTGCAGTCGGCGATTTCGTTTTTGGGGGCGGGCGTAACGATGAAGGTGACTGAGACTTCAAACACGTGATGCAGGACAGTCGCTGCTTCGAAGCGGGTGACATAGGACAGATCCTCAAGAATCAGGCCCGTCTCTTCACGTAGCTCACGTACGGCCGCTTGAGCGGGTGATTCTCCGGCTTCGACTTTCCCGCCTGGCAGGTTCCAGCGTGCCTTGGGCTTGCGCACGTACAGGATCTCGTTGTCCCGTCGGCAAATCACTGTGGCACGTTCTTTCATCGAGTGTTTCCTCCACCGTACAGCCTGTGAGATGCACCGAGGGTGCGAAGCGTCACGCAGCTGTCATAAAAGCTTCATAAAGTGGTTAGAAGCATTAACGGTGCCAACGTTCCCTGTTTCATCGGCCTGTACGGCCGGTCCTTTAACCTTAGCAGCGCTGCGCCCATGCAGCGTTTCGATCACGGCTTGGTGGGGGCCGCTTTCTTCTGATTTGAATGCGTGCGGTCGGTTTTCGACGGTTGGGTGTGTTTGACCGGAGCCTGCGTGCCGGCTGCTTTTTTATCGGTGCCTGCAGGCTCGGGGTTTGCGGGCTTCTTTTCGTAACCCTGGGCGTCACCGCCATTCCCTCCCGCCGGTGAAGAAGGGTTTACACCGGGCGGTAACGCTGATCCTCCCGCTTCGGCGGCCAGAGCATTGGATGCGAACAGGGCAGTGATGCCGAGGCTCAGAAACCCTGCCACCAGCAGGTGCGACAGTTTGGACGTGCTCATGATGCGTCTCCCGTCTGACTGATTTCTTATCCACGTTTAGGCATCTGTCGCGATGCCAATGTGCTGTCAACGCGACGAACGGGGGGGCGATCATCGCTGGGTGCGCGTTTGTGGCGCGTTACGCACAACGCTGGGGCCTGGGTACACAGCGGTTGTGGGGAACAGTAGCGACTTTTCGTGTCTGCATTAGCCCTCTGATTCCCTCCGTTGATGGCTAGCCCATTGATATTGGGTGCTTTTTCACTGCTGTTCTTGTTCGTCGATTCTGTGGCACACTTTCTGCTGTCTATTCCGTTGTTACATACTCAGTTCCGGTATAGCGGAATAAACACCTTCTTGCGGAGTTCATCACATGCATCGCGGACCTTCTTTTCTGAAAGCTTGTGCGTTTTTATTGGCAGCGACAGCAACGCTGGCGACCACGGTTCAAGCGGCTGACAGTAAGCTCGACAGCGTGTTGCAACGCGGCCATCTGGTGGTGGGCACGGGCAGCACCAACGCTCCGTGGCACTTCCAGGGCGCTGACGGCAAATTGCAGGGTTTCGATATCGACATCGCACGGATCGTTGCCAAGGGTCTGTTCAATGACCCGACGAAGGTCGAGTTTGTGGTGCAGTCGTCCGATGCGCGGATTCCGAACCTGCTGACCGACAAAGTCGACATGAGCTGCCAGTTCATCACCGTTACCGCCAGCCGTGCGCAGCAAGTGGCCTTCACCCTGCCGTACTACCGCGAAGGCGTGGCGCTGCTGCTGCCCGCTAACAGCAAGTACAAGGAAATCGATGACCTCAAAGCCGCTGGTGATGGCGTGACCGTCGCCGTGCTGCAGAACGTTTACGCAGAAGAACTGGTTCACCAGGCGTTGCCCAAAGCCAAAGTCGATCAGTACGACAGCGTCGATCTGATGTACCAGGCGATTAACTCCGGCCGTGCAGACGCGGCGGCCACTGACCAGTCTTCGGTTAAATACCTGATGGTGCAGAACCCTGGGCGTTACCGTTCCCCGGCGTTTGCCTGGAGCCCGCAGACCTACGCTTGCGCTGTGAAACGCGGCGATCAGGACTGGCTGAACTTCGTCAACACCGCGCTGCATGAAGCCATGACCGGCGTGGAATTCCCGACGTACGCCGAATCCTTCAAGAAATGGTTCGGCGTCGAGCTGCCGACTCCGGCCATTGGTTTCCCGATGGAATACAAGTAATCCGGCCCACATGACCGAACTGACGGGGCGGGGAAGGCCGTAGTGTCTTCACGTCCCAGGTACTGCTGACCATGAATTATCAGTTGAACTTTGCAGCCGTCTGGCGGGATTTCCCCAGTCTGCTGGCGGGGCTGGGTCTGGGCCTTGAGCTGGCGCTGATCTCCATCGCCATCGGCTGCGTGATTGGCCTGATGGCGGCGTTTGCGATGCTGTCCCGTTACCGGGCGCTGCGCGTGGTGTCGTCGGTGTACGTCACGGTGGTTCGCAATACGCCGATTCTGGTGTTGATCCTGCTGATCTACTTCGCCTTGCCCAGCTTGGGCATACGTATGGACAAGATTCCCTCGTTCATCGTGACGCTGTCGTTGTACGCAGGAGCCTACCTCACAGAGGTGTTCCGCGCCGGTCTGTTGAGCATTCACAAAGGCCAGCGCGAAGCCGGTCTGGCGATCGGCCTTGGCGAATGGCAGGTACGGGCCTACATCATCGTGCCGGTGATGCTGCGCAACGTGCTGCCGGCGCTCTCGAACAACTTCATCTCGCTGTTCAAGGACACGTCCCTGGCGGCCGCGATTGCTGTGCCGGAACTGACCTATTACGCGCGCAAGATCAACGTCGAAAGCTACCGGGTCATCGAAACCTGGCTGGTGACCACGGCGTTGTATGTCGCAGCCTGTTACCTCATCGCCATGCTTTTGCGCTACCTCGAGCAGCGCTTGGCGATTCGCCGATAGGAGGCCTGGGACATGTACGAACAACCGACCTGGTTGCATGAGTTGTGGATCGCCCGCGAGGCGCTTTGGGCTGGCTTTCTGACCAGCGTGCAGTGCGCCGGCCTGGCGATTATCTGTGGCACCGTCATCGGTGTGTTTGCCGGGTTGATCCTGACCTACGGCAAGTTGTGGGCGCGCCTGCCGTTTCGCTGCTACGTCGACCTGATCCGTGGTACGCCCGTGTTTGTGTTGGTGCTCGCCTGCTTTTATATGGCGCCGGCGCTGGGCTGGCAGATCAGCGCGTTTCAGGCCGGCGCACTGGGCTTGACGCTGTTCTGCGGTTCCCACGTCGCCGAAATCGTGCGCGGTGCCTTGCAGGCCATTCCACGGGGTCAACTGGAGGCGGGCAAGGCCATCGGCCTGACGTTCAGTCAGTCGCTGAGCTACGTGCTGCTGCCACAAGCACTGCGCCAGATCCTGCCGACGTGGGTCAACTCGTCCACCGAGATCGTCAAGGCGTCGACCTTGCTGTCGGTGATCGGCGTGGCCGAGCTGCTGCTCAGCACACAACAGGTGATCGCGCGCAATTTCATGACCCTGCAGTTTTACCTGTTCGCGGGATTTCTCTTCTTCGTCATCAACTACGCCATCGAGCTTCTTGGGCGGCAAATTGAAAAACGGGTGGCCTTGCCATGACACAGACTCAAACCGCGACCGCCGCACCGGCGTTGCTGAGCATCGAAGGGCTGCATAAATCCTACGGCCCGGTCGAGGTCCTCAAGGGCGTGGACCTGAAGATGAACAAGGGCAACGTGGTGACCCTGATCGGTTCAAGTGGCTCAGGCAAAACCACGCTGTTGCGTTGCGTGAACCTGCTGGAAGAGTTCCAGGGCGGGCATATCCGTCTCGAAGGGCAGGACATCGGCTACAGCGACGTCAACGGCAAGCGCGTGCGTCACCCTGAAAAGGTGATCGCGCAGCACCGGGCCATGACCGGCATGGCGTTTCAGCAATTCAACCTGTTTCCGCACCTTACGGCGCTGCAGAACGTGACCCTGGGGTTGCTCAAGGTCAAGAAGCTCCCCAAGGATCAGGCCGTCGCCCTCGCCGAAAAATGGTTGGAGCGTGTCGGTCTGCTGGAGCGGCGTAATCATTACCCCGGCCAGTTGTCCGGCGGGCAACAACAGCGTGTGGCGATTGCCCGCGCCATTGCGATGAACCCCAGCCTCATGCTGTTCGACGAAGTGACCTCGGCCCTCGACCCGGAACTGGTGGGAGAAGTGCTGAGCGTGATCAAAGGCCTGGCAGAAGAGGGCATGACCATGTTGCTGGTCACCCACGAGATGCGCTTTGCCTATGAAGTGTCCGATCAGATCGTCTTCATGAATCAGGGCCGCATCGAAGAGCAGGGGCCTCCCAAGACATTGTTCGAGCAGCCGAAGTCGGCGCGCTTGAGCGAATTCCTCAAGAACATCCGTTTTTAAACGCTCAATCAAAGGAGATTTTTTCATGAGCATTACTCGTTACGGCGCAGGCAGCACCGCAGGTGGCGGCCAGCCACGTCCATTCGCCCGCGCGGTAGAGGCCGACGGTTGGCTGCACGTCTCCGGTCAGGTACCGGCGGAAAACGGCGAGATCATTGTTGGTGGCATCGTTGAACAAACCCACAAGACGATGCAGAACCTGGTCGCGATTCTGACTGAGGCCGGTTATGGCCTCGAAGACGTGGTCCGTGTCGGGGTCTGGCTGGAAGACCCTCGGGATTTCTGGAGCTTCAACAAGGTCTTTGGCGAGTACTTCAAGCCAGAACACGCCCCGGCCCGCGCCTGTGTGCAGGCAAACATGATGGTCGATTGCAAGGTCGAGATCGACTGCATTGCTTACAAGAAGAAGGCGTAACGTCAGCGCGCCGGTCCCGATCACGGCGACGATCGACTGTGGGAGCGAATTTATTCGCGATGAGATAGGCCAGACGACCCATGTGCGTCGGTTTTACAGGCCTCTCGCGAATGAATTCGCCTCCCACAGGTTCGCGGCAGGCAGATGAGCGCAGGTGCAACCAATGAACGGTTGCTCGCTGTAAACTGCCAGCCTTTCTTCTTAAGAGACGCCTCGCTCAATGGAAAGCACCACCATGACCGAAGACACCATCAAGCGCCGGGCCCGTGGTCTGGACCGGGCGTTCGATATTCTTGATTTCCTCAAGGAAAAGGGCACGCCGCTGCGCCCCAATGAGATTGCCAGCGGGATCGGCAGTCCGAAGTCGACGGTGTATGAGTTGGTCAGCTCCCTGCTGGAGCGTCGCATTCTCGAAACCGTGGGCAAGGATGGTCACGTGTACTTGGGGCGTCAGCTGTATTTCCTCGGGCAAGCGCATCTGCGGCATTTCGATTTCACCCGCGAGGCTGAGGTCAGCCTGTGTGAAATCGTCGACCAGACCCGGGAAACCGCGCAGATGTGCCTGCTCAATGGCCGCAAATACACTGTGGCATTGATGAAGGAGGGCGCTCGGCATTTCCGGATTTCCTCCGACATCGGTGAAGACGCGCCGATTCCGTGGACCGCCTCGGGACGTCTGCTGCTCGGGCACCTGAGTGACCAGGAAATCATCGACCTCATCGACCCCGAGGATTACATCCTCCCGGACGGTCAGCGACTGCCGCTGGAGACCTTCCTTGCCGAGATTCGCAAGGCACACGACGAAGGCTTCTTCTCCTTCAACAGCATCGCCGACACCTTCACCCACTGCTTCGCCGCACCGGTGAGGGACAACCAGGGCATCTGTATCGCCACCCTGTGCATCGTCGCCCCTCGGGCCGATGCGACCGCACATTACGACGATTACCGACGGGTACTGATCAACAGCGCCAACAGCCTGGCCCGTCGCGTCAACGACTGACGGGATCGCCGACGACTCGCGATCCTTACCGAACAAGAACGCTGGAGAACAGACATGACGATTGCTTCACTGGAAAAAGGCGCCGCCAACCCGGGCGACCAGCTGGTACGGGATGTGAGCCTGCCCGCGCTGGTCATCCATGACAAGGCGCTGGAACACAACCTGCGCTGGATGCAGAAATTCGTCAGCGACAGCGGCGCGGAACTCGCACCCCACGGCAAGACCAGCATGGTCCCGGCTTTGTTTCAGCGTCAGTTGCAGCACGGCGCCTGGGGCATGACCCTGGCGACCGCCGTGCAGACCCGCGCCGCTTACGCGCACGGCGTTCGCCGCGTGTTGATGGCCAACCAGTTGGTCGGTGCCCCGAACATGGCGATCATTGCCGACATGCTCACTGATTCAATGTTCGACCTCCATTGCATGGTCGACCACCCGGACAACGTCCAGGCATTGGGCGAGTTCTTCGCGCAGAAGGGCCTGCACCTGAACGTGATGATCGAGTACGGCGTGGTTGGCGGCCGTTGCGGTTGCCGCAGCGAAGAAGAAGTCATGGCCCTCGCGGACGCCATCGCCGCACAGCCTGCGTTGAAGCTGACCGGCATCGAAGGCTATGAAGGGGTGATTCATGGCGATCAGGCCGTCAGTGGCATTCGCCAGTTCGCGGCGTCGCTGGTGCGCCTGGCCGTGACCCTGCAAGACAAAGGCGCGTTTGCGCTGGACCGTCCGATCGTGACCGCGTCGGGTTCGGCCTGGTACGACCTGATCGCCGAAGAGTTCGACAAGCAACAGGTACGCGACCGCTTTCTCAGCGTCCTGCGCCCTGGCAGCTATGTGGTGCATGACCACGGCATCTACAAAGAAGCGCAGTGCTGCGTGCTGGACCGTCGCCATGACCTGAGCGAAGGGTTGCAGCCGGCCATGGAAGTGTGGGCCCACGTGCAGTCGATGCCGGAGCCGGGATTTGCCGTGATTGCGCTGGGCAAGCGTGATGTGGCGTTCGATGCCGGGATGCCAAGCCCCCTCAAACGCTACAAGGCAGGCGTGGTGCCTGCCGAAGGCGATGACGTGAGGGCCTGCAAAGTGACTGCCGTGATGGACCAGCATGCGTTCATGACGGTTGCCCCTGGCGTTGAGCTGAAGGTTGGCGACATCATTTCCTTCGGGACGTCGCACCCTTGCCTGACGTTCGACAAGTGGCGAATGGGTTGCCTGGTGGACGACGACCTGAGCGTCATCGAATCCTTCGATACCTGCTTCTGACGGAGCCTGCGATGAGCGAAATGGTCAGTCACAGTCACCCGCGCGTTGCCTTGATCGGCGAATGCATGATCGAGCTGCAGCAGCATGCCAACGGCACGCTCAAGCAAAGTTTTGGTGGCGACACGCTAAACACTGCCGTGTACCTGTCGCGCCTGCTGGGTTCAGCGGCGCACGTGGATTACGTCACCGCCCTGGGTGACGACAGCTTCAGCGATGCCATGTGCGCGATCTGGGCGGAAGAGGACATCGGTCTGAGCCGGGTGCAGCGGCTGCCGGGGCGTTTGCCCGGGCTGTATTGCATCCAGACCGATGCCAACGGCGAGCGCCGCTTTCTCTACTGGCGTAACGAAGCGGCCGTGCGTGAGTGCTTCACCACGCCGGCTGCCGATCCCATCCTTGCGGCGTTGCCGGAATACGATGTGCTGTATTTCAGCGGTATCACGCTGGCGGTGTTGGGCGAGGTCGGGCGCGCGCGGCTGTTATCGACCTTGGGCGACGCCCGGGATCGCGGCGCTCGCGTGGTCTTCGACAACAACTACCGGCCGCGGCTGTGGCGCAGTGTCGATCAGGCGCGCCAGGCGTATCGCGCGGTCATGCACGAAGTCGACCTTGCGCTGCTGACCGAGGAAGACGAGCAGGCGTTGTTCGATTACACCGACAGTGAAGCGATCATGAGCGCTTACCGCGACATGGGTGTCAGTGAGGTGGTGATCAAACGGGGTGCGCAAAGCTGTCTGGTGCGCGCGGACAACCGTCGTTACGAGGTGCCCGCGCATCCGGTGCAACACGTCATCGACACCACCGCAGCAGGCGACTCCTTCAGTGCCGGGTATCTGGCCCGGCGTCTGCGTGGAGGCAGCCCGCAGGAAGCGGCGGAAGCCGGGCACCGTCTGGCGAGTCTGGTCATTCAGCATCCGGGCGCGTTGATTCCGCGCAGTGTGATGCCGGCTTGATCAATCCCGGTAAAACACCTGCACCAGGTGATAACCGAACTTGCTCTTCACCGGCCCATGCACGGTACGCAGCGGCTTTTTGAAAATGATCTGGTCGATCGCTCCGACCATCTGGCCGGGGCGAACTTCACCCAGGTCACCGCCGCGCTTGCCGGACGGGCAGGTGGAATACTTCTTCGCCAGCACATCGAAGGCTTCGCCCTTGGCGATTCGTTGCTTGAGCTGCTCGGCTTCTTCAGCCGTCTTGACCAGAATATGGCGGGCTTGAGCTTTCATGATGAAATCGCCTCGATAAAAAAGCCGCGCATTATGCCTTTACGGCACGAATTCAGGTAATTTCCTTCACCTTGGTCGGACGAGCGTACGCCAACCTTCGGCGAACGTTGGTATGGGTCGATGGTCGCATTTAAACAGTGTTGACCTGCTGTCTTCTTAAAACCTTTCTGTGCGGTGTGACTTATGGATTTCCCGGCGTTGTTGAAGGTTCTTGCCACCCAAGACGGATCGGATCTTTACCTCTCCACCGGAGCGCCGCCGTGCGCCAAGTTCAACGGCGTGCTCAAGCCGTTGGGCACCGAGGCGCTGAAGCCCGGCGATGTGGCGCTGATCGCCGACGGCATCATGGACGCCGAACAGCGCCTGGACTTCGAGCGTGAGCTTGAGATGAACCTGGCGTTTTCGTTGTCGGGAATCGGCCGTTTCCGGATCAACATCTTCAAGCAGCGCAACGAAGTGTCCATCGTCGCGCGCAACATCAAACTCGATATCCCGAAATTCGAAGACCTGCACCTGCCGCCGGTCTTGCTCGATGTGGTCATGGAAAAGCACGGCCTGGTGCTGTTCGTCGGTGCCACCGGCTCCGGCAAATCAACGTCTCTAGCCGCGTTGATCGACCACCGTAACCGCCATGCGAGTGGGCATATCATCACCATCGAAGACCCGGTGGAGTTCATTCACAAGCACAAGAAATCGATCATCAATCAGCGCGAAGTGGGGGTCGACACCCGCAGTTTTCACGCGGCATTGAAAAACACCCTGCGTCAGGCACCGGACGTGATTCTGATCGGGGAGATCCGTGATCGCGAAACCATGGAGCACGCGCTGGCGTTCGCCGACACCGGCCATCTGGCAATCTCGACGCTGCACGCCAACAATGCCAACCAGGCGCTGGACCGCATCATCAATTTCTTTCCCGAGGACCGCCGTCCGCAGTTGCTTCACGACCTGGGTAACAACCTCAAGGCGTTCGTCTCGCAGCGTCTGGTCAAAACCAAGGACGGCAAGCGCAGAGCGGCAGTGGAAGTGATGCTAGGGACGCCCACCATTCGCGACCTGATCCACCGCAACGAGCTGACCGAGCTTAAGGGCATCATGGAAAAGTCGACGAATCTGGGGATGCAGACGTTCGATAACGCGTTGTACGACCTGGCAGTCGAAGGCGCGATCACGGAGGACGAGGCGCTGAAAAATGCCGACTCGGCGAACAACGTGCGGCTGCGTTTGAAGCTTCACAACGAAGGTGGCGCCACTCATATCACCACACCGCCCCCGGCGCCGCAGCCTGCCGCGCAGGTGGACGTGAAGGATTGGGGGCTGGTGGATGAGCGGGACGAGCCGGGTTTTCAGGGCTGAGACTGGATATTTTCTGTAGGCGAGTGGCTTGTCCCGCGATCGGGGGAACTCGTCTTAAACCCTGAGCACAGGGTATGCCTGCACACTGGATCTGCCGAACTGGCTGGCGCTTCCGGATGCGGCGGCCCGGAGACAAGCCACGCTCCTACCATGCTGCTTACAGTGACTCACCTCCAGCCTTGGCCAGCAGGCCGGCGCCTACAAGGACGGCATCGACCTCAGGTTTACCGCGCCAGCCAACCACCATCGATGTTCCACGCCGCGCCGCGCACCTGTGCTCCGGCCTCGCTGCACAGGAACAACGTCAACTCGCCCAGTTGCGAGGGCGTGACGAACTCCAGTGACGGTTGCTTCTCGGCCAACAAGTCATGTTTGGCTTGCTCGATGTCGCCGGTTTCGGCGCCACGATCGTCGATCTGCTTCTGAACCAGTGGGGTGAGCACCCAACCCGGACAGATCGCATTGCAGGTGACCTGGGTGGTGGCGGTTTCCAGGCCGACCACCTTGGTCAGGCCGATGACGCCATGCTTGGCCGCGACATAGGCGGCCTTGCCTGTAGAGCCCACCAGACCGTGAACCGACGCGATATTCACGATCCGGCCCCAGCCTTTGGCTTTCATGCCCGGCAGCGCCAGGCGGGTGCTGTGGAACACCGAGGACAGGTTGATCGCAATGATCTTGTCCCAGCTCTCGACCGGGAAGTCTTCCACGGCATCGACGTGCTGGATACCGGCGTTGTTGACCAGAATATCCACGCCGCCGAATTCACGCTCGGCGTAGGCGATCATGTCGGCGATCTGCGCCACGTCGCTGACGTCCGCCGGGTGATGTCCGACCTTGCCGCCGTACTGCTTGACCTGCTCGATCACGGCCGACGCATCGCCAAAGCCGTTCAGCACAAGGTTCGCTCCGGCTTTGGCAAGGGTCAGCGCGATCCCCAGACCGATGCCGCTGGTGGAGCCGGTAACCAGTGCGGTTTTACCTTGCAGACTCATGTTCGATTCCTCATACGATACCGGTTGCATAGAAAGTGGCGATCACCACGAAGACCGCCAGGGTCTTGATGATGGTAATCCCGAAAATGTCCTTGTAAGCCTCGCGGTGCGTCAGCCCTGTTACGGCGAGCAGCGTGATGACCGCGCCGTTGTGCGGCAGGGTGTCCATGCCGCCACTGGCCATGGCGGCGACCCGGTGCAGGACTTCCAATGGAATGTTGGCGGCGTGCGCAGCAGCAATGAAACTGTCGGACATCGCAGCCAGCGCGATACTCATGCCGCCCGACGCCGAGCCGGTAATGCCGGCGAGCAAGGTCACGGTGATCGCTTCGTTGACCAACGGATTGGGGATGGCCTTGAGCCCGTCGGCCAGGACCAGAAAGCCCGGCAGGGAAGCGATGACCGCACCGAAGCCGTATTCCGACGCCGTGTTCATGGCCGCCAGCAGCGCGCCGCTCACCGCGCCTTTGCTGCCCTCAGCCAGCTTCGACTTCACGGCACCAAAGGCGAACAGCAGCACAAAGACGATCCCCACGAGCAAGGCGGCTTCCACGGCCCATATCGCGGTGATTTTGGAAATTTCGGTCTGAACGGGTGTCGCCATCCCGGGCAGCGCCAGCGTATGCGTCTTGCCGTACCACTGCGGAATCCACTGGGTGAACAGCAGGTTCATCACACCGACCAACAGCAGCGGCGCCAGCGCGACCCAGGGGTTGGGCAATTTGATGTCGGCGGCGGTTTCCGGCTCATTGCGCAACTCGGTGCCGTAGCCTTCGCCTGCGCGTTGTGCCTTGTTGCGCTGACGCTGCAGGAACAGCATGCCGGCGCAGAACACGAATACAGTGCCGATCAAGCCCAGCCACGGCGCTGCCCAGGCGGTGGTGTTGAAGAAGGTCGACGGGATGATGTTTTGAATCTGTGGCGTGCCGGGCAGGGCGTCCATGGTGAACGAGAAGGCGCCCAGCGCGATGGTCGCCGGGATCAGGCGTTTGGGAATGTTGCTCTGGCGGAACATTTCCGCGGCGAACGGATAGACCGCGAATACCACCACGAACAGCGAGACGCCGCCATAGGTGAGCAGGGCGCAGACGAGCACGATCACCAGCATGGCCTGGCGCGTGCCGAGCAGACGAATGGCCGCCGCCACGATGCAGCGAGAGAACCCCGACAGTTCGATCAGCTTGCCGAAGACGGCGCCGAGCAGGAAAACCGGAAAATAGAGTTTGACGAAGCCGACCATCTTGTCCATGAACACGCCGGTGAAGGCGGGGGCCACAGCCGATGGATCGGTCAATAACACAGCGCCAAGCGCCGCGATGGGGGCAAAAAGGATAACGCTGTAACCACGGTATGCAGCAAGCATCAGCAGCGCGAGGGCTGCCAGAGCGATGATCACACTCATCGAGTGTCTCCTGTTGTTTTTGTTATGACTGCGGTCCAGCCGCATACGGGAGGTATAGCTACTTTCGTGCCATTACGCTAAGTGATTGATTTGTATCATTTTTTATCATGACGCGATTACGCAATAGCCAATGATGTCTCTGATGAGAGACTTTTGCCCTTGCAAGCGTAGCGATCCTGCTCGTTAGCGCCAACAAATCAGCCGGCGATGCCTTGCCCCGTCGGTGTTTTGAGAATGTTCATGGAAAATCCCGACTCAGAGACACAACGTCTCATTACTGAGACTCGGCGATCCCCAGCGCGGCCATTTTCTTGTACAGGGTCGAGCGTCCCAGCCCCAGTTGGCGCGCAGCGAGGATCACATTGCCTCGGCACTGCGCCAGTTTTGCCTGAATCAACTCGCGATCGAAGCGCTCGCGGGCCTCGCTGTACGTCTCATCGGGCACTGGCGCAGGCGACTCTTTGACGCCTTCAATCGGCACCATCGTGCCGATGGCGGCGCGAATCTCGTCCGCGCCGAGCTGCAAATCGTCGCTGAGCAAGGCAGCGCGTTCCAGCACATTGCGCAACTCCCGGATGTTGCCCGGCCACGCGTGCTTGCCCAGCATCGCCATGGCGCTGGGTTGCAACTCATGCTGACTGCGCAGTTCTTCCAGGATCGCCTCGCTCAGCGCCGCGAGATCGTCCAGACGTTCGCGCAATGGCGGCACTGCGATGGGCAGCACGCTGAGGCGGTAGTACAGGTCCGCACGAAACTCCCCACGCTTGATCGCGGCTTCCAGATCCGTCGACGTCGCGGCAATCAGGCGCACGTCGCTCTTGATCATTTCGTTGGAGCCGACGGGCTCGTATTCCTTTTCCTGCAGCACCCGCAACAATTTGCTCTGCAAGGGCAGGGGCATGTCGCCGATTTCGTCCAGAAACAGCGTCCCGCCTTCGGCCAGATAGAGTTTGCCCTGCCGTCCACGCCGGTCTGCGCCGGTAAATGCGCCGGGCGCGGTGCCGAAGAATTCGGCTTCCAGCAGCGTTTCGGGAATCGCCGCGCTGTTGATGCTCACGAACGGCTTGTGGGCGCGGGGCGATGTGTTGTGGATCGCGTGGGCGAGCAATTCCTTGCCTGTACCGGTTTCGCCCAACAGCAGCACGGGGGAATCGGTGCTGGCGCTGCGTCGCGCGCGACGCTTGACCTCAAGGCTCGCTGCGCTGTTGCCGATGAAGTGCGCAAAACTGTATTTGGCCTGCCGGGCGCGCAGCAGCGAGCGCGTCGAGGCCAATTCCTGCTGCATACTCAGGTAACGTTTGAGCAACGGCGACAGCGCATGCAGTTCATCGAAGAGGGCAAAGCCGATCGCGCCGATCACGCCACCGACATCGTCATGAATCGGCAAACGCATGACCACCAGCGGGTCTTTGGCGGTGTCCATCATGTCCAGCAAGATAGGTTGGCCGTTACTGGCGACTTGTCGCAGCAGGCTGCCCGGGATCACTTTTTCGCATGGCTGGCCCACCGCCCGACTGGCGTCTTCCAAACCGAAGCGCCTTGCATAGCGCTCGTTGATCCAGACAATCCGCGCTTCCTTGTCCACGATCACAGTACCTTCACTGGACTGCTCGATGATTTCGAACAACGAACGAATGGCGAGCCGCCGTACGCGTCGGTAATCCTTGAGGCTGTCACTGTCTTTCATGCACTGTTCCGTCGTTTCCGTCCCCGGCATCTGGCCGCTCAGACTGCTGGTGATTGCTCTTTTCAGTTGAACCCCGGATGCGCTGCCGCCAGCAGTTCCTTGGTGTAGGGATGCTGAGGCGCGTCAAAAACATCGTGGCTGGCGCCTCGTTCGACGACTTTGCCGTCCTTGACGACGATCAGGTCGTGGGCGAGCGCCCGCACGACCGCCAGATCATGGCTGATGAACAGATAGGTCAGGCCATGCTTCTCCTGCAATTGACGCAACAGCGCCACCACCTGTTTCTGCACGGTACGATCCAGCGCAGACGTTGGTTCGTCGAGCAAAATCAAGGCAGGTTTGAGAACAAGCGCGCGAGCGATGGCGATACGTTGCCGTTGCCCGCCGGAAAACTCATGGGGATACCGATGTCGGCTCAACGGATCGATACCGACTTCCTCCAGCACACGAATCACTTCGGCCTCACAGCAAACCTTGTCCAGTTCGCTGTGGACTTCCAGGCCCTCGCTGATGATCTGCGCCACCGACATGCGAGGACTGAGGCTGCCGTAAGGGTCCTGGAAAACCACTTGCATCTGCTTGCGCCATGGCCGCATCTGCTTCTGGTTCAGGGTGTCCAGCGCGTGACCCTTGAAGCGGATACTGCCACGGGATTCCAGCAAGCGCAGGATGGCCTGACCAAGTGTCGATTTTCCTGATCCTGACTCGCCGACGATGCCCAGGGTCTTGCCGCGCTCGATGCTCAGACTGACGTCGTCGACCGCCTTCAGGTATTCGTGGTGGCGATTGAAGATGCCGCCGCCCAGTGAGAACCAGACACGCAGGTTATCCACTTCAAGTACTTTCTCACGCGTGTCGCGAGGCAGCGGCTCGCCCGCAGGTTCCGCGTCCAGCAACAACCGGCTGTAAGGATGCTGAGGGTTCTTGAACAGCAGATGGCAGTTGGATTGCTCGACGATTTCGCCTGCACGCATCACGCAGACCTTCTGGGCGATGCTATGAACCAGGTTGAGGTCATGACTGATCAGTAAAAGCGACATGTTAAGACGTTGTTGCAACTCCTTGAGCAGCAACAGAATCTTCCGCTGAACCGTCACGTCCAGAGCGGTGGTGGGTTCATCGGCAATCAGCAGTTCCGGCTCGCACGCGAGCGCCATGGCGATCATCACCCGTTGCCGTTGACCGCCGGACAGCTCGTGTGGATAGGCTTTTAGCCGCTTCTTGGGATGCTGGATGCCCACCAGTTCAAGCAGCTCCAGGATGCGAACCTTGGCCTCTCTACCGGTCAGCCCTTTGTGCAGCAGAAGCGTTTCGCCGATCTGTTTGGCGACAGTGTGCAGCGGGTTCAGCGAGGTCATCGGTTCTTGAAAGATCATCGCGATCTGGTTGCCGCGTATGCGTCGCATCGTTTTACCGTCTGCGCCCAGCAGTTCCTGACCGCGATAGGTGATGCTGCCCGTGCTGACCGTGCCGGCTTGGGGCAGCAGTTGCAGGATCGAGTGCGCGGTCACGGACTTGCCAGACCCGGACTCGCCGACCAGCGCCAGGCACTCGCCTGCAGGAATGTCCAGACTGAGGTTTTTAACCACAGCATTTCCATTAAAAGACACCGACAAGTCTCGGATTTCAATCAGGTTTTCAGACATGTCAGGACCTCGGGTCGAAGGCGTCGCGCAGCGCCTCGCCAATGAACACCAGCAACGACAGAATCAGCGCCAGGGTGAAGAAGGCGGTAAAGCCGAGCCAGGGCGCTTGAAGGTTTTGTTTGCCCTGACCAATCAATTCGCCCAGCGATGCGCTGCCTGCCGGCATGCCAAACCCCAGGAAGTCGAGGGCAGTCAGGGTCGAAATCGCACCGGTCAGAATGAACGGCAGGTAGCTCAGCGTCGCGTTCATGGCATTGGGCAGGATGTGCCGCATGATCACCTTGCGGTCATCCAGCCCCAGAGCGCGCGCCGCCTTCACGTATTCAAGGTTGCGTCCGCGCAGGAATTCGGCACGCACCACGTCCACCAGGGCGAGCCACGAAAACAGCGCCATGATCCCCAGCAGCCACCAGAAATTAGGCTCGACGAACCCCGAGAGAATGATCAGCAGGTACAGCACCGGCAACCCCGACCAGACTTCCAGCAGTCGCTGGCCGAGCAGGTCGACCCAACCGCCGTAATAGCCCTGCAAAGCGCCAGCGGCGATGCCGATCAAGGCACTGATGACGGTCAGTGCCAACGCGAACAGGATCGACACCCGTGAACCGAAAATGACCCGCGCCAGTACGTCCCGTGCCTGATCGTCGGTGCCCAGCCAGTTGATGGCGGAGGGCGGACTCGGAGCAGGTTTGTTCAGGTCATAGTTCGGTGTGTCATCGCTGAACGGGATCGGCGGAAACAGCATCCAGCCGTCGCCCTTGCTGATCAGTTGCCGTACGTAGTCACTGCGATAGTCCGGCTGGAAAGGCAACTGACCGCCAAACTCCTGTTCGGTGTAGCGTTTGAATGCAGGAAAGTACAAGGAGTGTTGATAGCTGAGCACCAACGGTTTGTCGTTGGCAATCAGCTCGCCGCACAGGCTGATGAGGAAGAGGCCGCAAAACAGCCACAGGGACCACCAGCCTCGGCGGTTATTGCGAAAGCGCTCGAAACGTCGGCGAGCCACCGGAGACAGTCTGCGCATCAAGCATTCCTCGCGCTGAAGTCGATTCGGGGGTCGACCAGGGTGTAGCAGATGTCCCCGACCAGTTTTATCAGCAGTCCGAACAGGGTGAAAATAAACAGGGAGCCAAACACCACCGGGTAATCCCTGGACACCGCAGCCTCGTAGCTCATGCGGCCCAGCCCGTCGAGGGAGAAGATCACCTCGATCATCAACGATCCGGCGAAAAACACGCTAATGAACGCCTGGGGAATGCCCGCTACGACCAGCAGCATGGCGTTCCGGAACACATGTCCGTACAGCACCCGCCGTTCGCTGAGGCCTTTGGCCCGCGCGGTGACCACATACTGGCGCGTGACTTCGTTGAGAAAGGAGTTCTTGGTCAGAATGGTCAGCGTCGCAAAACCGCCGATGACCAGCGACATCACCGGTAATACCAGGTGCCAGAAGTAGTCGGCGATCTTGCCCAGCGTCGTCATCTGATCGAAATTCTCAGACACCAGGCCCCGCACCGGGAACCAGCTCAGCGACGTGCCGCCGGCGAATACCACCACCAGCAACATGGCGAACAGGAACGCAGGCATGGCGTAGCCGATGATGATCGCCGTGCTGCTCCAGATATCAAAATGACTGCCGTGCTTGACGGCTTTTCGAATCCCCAGCGGGATCGACACCAGGTAGGTGATCAACGTCGCCCATAGGCCAAGGGAAATGGACACGGGCATTTTCTGCAGTATCAGGTCGGTGACCTTGGCGCCGCGGAAAAAGCTGTTGCCGAAGTCCAGTTGGGCGTAGCTCTTCAGCATCAGCCACAAGCGCTCATGCAGCGGCTTGTCGAAGCCGTACTGGTGTTCGATTTCCTTGATCAGTTTCGGGTCCAGGCCTCGGCTGGCACGAGATTGCCCTGCGTTCATGGTTTCGGTGTGTCCGGCGCCGATCGTGCCACCCGCCACACCTTGCAGCTTGGCGATGGCCTGCTCGACCGGGCCGCCCGGCGCCGCCTGCACAATAAAGAAGTTCACCAGCAAAATGGCCAACAGGGTGGGGATGATCAGCAGCAGGCGCCTCATCAGGTAGCCGAGCATTATTTGACCTCCGAAGGGATGGCCGACGCGCCCCGTTGCTGGGCGAATTGTTCGTTGGTCAGGGCTTGTGGGCTGATTTCCCACCAAGTGTCGATGGCTTCACTGTTGCTCGCCTGCACCTTAGGAATACCGAAGCGGTTCCACCAGACGGTCGAGGAGCCTGGCGGGTAATAGTTGGGAATCCAGTAAAAGCCCCATTGCAGCACGCGATCCAGCGCATGGGCGTAGTCGATCATCGCAGGCTTGTTGTCAGCCTTGGCCAGGCCGGTAATCAGCGAGTCGACGGCGGGGTCGCGCAGCACCATGTAATTGCTGGAGCCAGAGTCTTTCGCCACTTTGGAGCCGAAATTGTTGTACAACTCCATGCCGGGGGAGGTGGACACCCCGTACCCGGTCACGATCATGTCGTAGTCCCGCGCCATGACGCGGTTCAGGTATTGCGCCGAGTCGATCCGGCGGATTTCAAAGTCGATGCCGATCTGCGCGAGGTTGCGCTTGTACGGCAGCAGAATCTTTTCGAACCCGCTCTGACCATTGAGGAACGTGAAGCTCAAGGGTTCTCCGGCGGCGTTGACCAGCTTGTCGCCCTTGGGCATCCAGCCGGCTTCCTCCAGCAACGCCAGCGCTTGCAGCTGTTTGTCGCGAATGAACCCGGTGCCGTCCGTCTTGGGCGTATGGAACACAGTGGTGAACACTTCTGGCGGCACCTGACCGCGCAGGGGTTCGAGAATCTTGAGCTCGGATTCGGTGGGTAGCTCGGTGGCCGCCAGGTCGCTGTTCGAGAAGTAGCTGTTCTGGCGAACGTAGACGTTGCGCATCATCTGCTTGTTCGTCCACTCGAAGTCCCAGAGCATGGCCAGCGCCTGACGCACGCGGCGGTCCTGAAACTTCGGGCGGTCCAGGTTGAACACAAAGCCTTGAGAGCTTTGCACCGAGCCTTTCGCCAGATGAGCGCGCTGCAGACGGCCTTCGGCCAAGGCATCGCCATCGTAACCAATGGAATAACCGGTGGCGGAGTATTCACGGTTGTAGTCGTAACCACCGCCGCGCACAACCTGCCGCGCAACGTCGGTGTCGCCGAAGTATTCGACTTTGAAATGATCGAAGTTGTACATGCCGCGGTTGACCGGCAAATCTTTCGCCCACCAGTCGGCGTTGCGCTCGAACGTGATGCTGCGGCCTGGGTCGACCTGACCGATCCGGTAAGGACCGCTGCCGACAGGGGCCTCGAAGCCGCCGCCGTTGGCGAAGTCGCGGTCTTTCCACCAGTGCTCCGGGAAGACCGGGAGCGACGCGAGGTCCAGCGGCAGAGTGCGGCTCTCGTTGCTCTTGAAGTCAAAGCGGATTTGCGTGGGGGACTCGACCTCAACGCCTTGCACGTCGCCGAACTCGGTGCGATACGACAGGCTGCCTTGGGTCATGAGCAGGTTATAGGTGAAACGTACGTCTTCGGCGGTGATGGGCGTGCCATCTGCAAAGCGCGCCTTGGGGTTCAGGTAGAACCGCAGCGACATGCCGTCAGCGGCGCGCTCCATCTTTTCAGCGATCAGGCCGTACACCGTATAAGGCTCATCCAGCGATTTGACGGCCAGAGGGGAATAGAGCAGGCCGTTGACCTGCGACACGCCAGTGCCTTTGTCCAGATACGGCATGATGTGGTCGAACTGACCGATTTCCTGCGCCGAGCGACGCATGCTGCCGCCTTTTGGGGCGTCGGCGTTCACGTAATCGAAATGCTGGAAGTTGGCCGGATAGCGAGGGGCCTCGCCATAAACGGTCAATGCGTGTTGAGGGGCGGCGGACAGGGCTTGAAAACCTGAAACAAGGACCAGCGTTGCTACCATCAGCGATGAAAAAACAAAACGCATTACACGAATCCTGACTGATGTCGTGGCACAACATCAGGGTTGAAGGTCATGAGCAGGCGATTGCGGCGTGCTCTTTGGTTTTTATTCGTTACCTCCAGTGGCAAGGTACCGTAATGCCGTAATCTTTGTAACCGCACAATAGCGAGCGTTGATAACTTCTTTACCGTGCGGCACAGACTGGACGCATTTCAAGGGTTGATGACCCGGTTAACGGGCCAAAAGGAAGCAATTTCTTTGCCGGAATCGATACAGCAACGGTTTGCGGTGCGCTAAATACAAACGGCCCGCTTTTAAGGGCGGGCCGTTCAAGGTGTGGCTAGGGTGTGAATCAATCCTGACGACTGGTCACTTCCAGCAGGTGGTAGCCAAACTGGGTTTTTACCGGACCTTGCACCACGTTGACCGGGGCGCTGAACACCACGGTGTCGAATTCCTTGACCATCTGGCCTGGACCGAACGATCCGAGATCACCGCCTTGACGGCTGGATGGGCAGCTGGAGTTGGAGCGTGCCACTTCGGCAAAATCAGCGCCGCCTTCGATCTGAGCTTTGAGTTCGTTGCATTTCTCTTCGCTGGAAACAAGGATGTGGCGGGCAGTGGCTTTGGCCATTTGGAGTACTCCTGTCAAAAAAAGGAAAGAGCCTACCGGATTAAGGGAGCGTTTTCCCGAGAAAGTTCCAGCCCGGCAGTCGAACGGGCGAGTTGCCATCAGGGACCAGGCTCAGAGGTAAACGCGTCTACAGTCCTTTGCGGAACAATAATCCGGCATGATCAACATAAAGTTTTACCGGATCGACGCTTTTTCGAACGACTCCCGCAGTCTGGTTGATCGTGTCGACATGGTCCATCGGGTAATCGGAGCGTATGACTTTGCCCAGGTGCGAGCTGTAGCGTCCCACCAGGCCGTCGTTGAAAGCGGCCTCCCTCTCAAAAAGAAGCGCGTAACTGCGAAGTGCCAAGTGCAGTGGGTCAAAGGCATTGCGCCCTTCACTCACCAGCGAATGCTGAATGCAGCCACTCCAGGAGTAATAGTGCACGCCATCGACGCGCTCGGCACCTTCACCTCCCCACTCGGAGGGCAGGCCTTGTGGGTAGGCGCTGTTAAACCGCGCCACACCCTCGGTGGTCAGGGCATCCAGCGCCAACAGAGGGTCCTGCGGCAGTTCGGGTTTGCCCCCGAGCAGCGCAAGGAAATGCGCAAAGCCCAGGGTCAGTCGCGAAGCCAGTCGCTCGGGCATCTCACCGGGTAAAAAGGCGCGACGGACCCGGTCCGCGACTTCCGATCCATGGTTCGGGCCGCTGACGGAAGTCACCGAGGCGACCCATTCCGGCCTGACCGCAGCCGCATAACGAGCCGTCAGGGCGCCCTGACTGTGGCCGATCAAGTTGACTCTCAAATAGCCGGTGCGTTTGAGGAAACGTTCGATCTGATCCAGCAACTGCTCTCCGCGGGTCTCGTTGTCGTGAACGCCTGAAATGGTTGGCACGTGAACCCGGCAACCGGCTTTTTCCAGGGCCTGAACGATGCCGTGGAACATGGCGAATTCGCCGACACGCTCGAAACCGAACAAGCCGTGAACCAGCAGGAGGGGGTATTTGGTGGTGACGTCCGTGTACATGAGGATGACTCCCGTTTGCTTGCTGAGGCGCACGAGAGTAAAGGGCAGGACACGGCGCGCAACGCCCTGTGGCGGGGTGCTTTTCAAGGCGTGCAGCGTGTATCAAGTTGTTGGTTGGAGGCTAAGGCCCGGTCGGAAAGGCCTGAGCGACAAGCGCTCAGTGTCATGCCGCGACGTCCGAGTGACACAGGGCAGATTTCCCACAGGGTCGATCCAGAAGGTGACAGATGATTGCTGTCGTTGCGACACGTGCAAGAGAAGTCGGCCGTCGCGTTCTGACCGACTTCTCATGTGCAGATGTTACCTGTAGCGCAGTTTATTCACGGCCTCGCGCAGCAGGTGCTCGGTGCCGTCCCAGCCCAGGCAACCATCCGTCACTGACACGCCGTAGCGCAGCGATTCACTCAGCGGCTGACAGCCTTCGAACAGGTGACTTTCGAGCATCATGCCGATCAGCGTGTTATCGCCCGCCAGGCGTTGCTGCAACACATCGTTGAAGACCTGAGGCTGGCGCAGCGGGTCCTTGCCACTGTTGGCGTGGCTGCAATCGACCATGATTCGGGCGGCGATGCGGTTCTTGTCCAGGCTGGCGTTGACCTTGCCCACACTCTGGGCATCGTAGTTAGGCCCGCTGTGGCCGCCGCGCAACACGATGTGCGTGTCCGGATTGCCCTGGGTCTCGATGATCGCCGGATGACCGTGACGATCGATGCCGAAGTGACGGTGTGCGTGAGCGGCTGAGCGAATGGCGTCGCAGGCCACAGCAACACCGCCGTCGGTGCCGTTCTTGAAGCCGACCGGCATTTGCAGCCCGCTGGCCATCTCCCGGTGGATCTGCGATTCAGTGGTGCGCGCTCCGATCGCCACCCAGCTCAACAGGTCGTCGAAGTATCCGGCGGCCATCGGTTGCAGCAACTCGGTCGCAATCGGCAGGCCGAGTCGAATCATTTCGCGCATCAGGTGACGGGAGAGCGTAAGGCCACCGGCCATGTCATCGCTGCCGTCCAGATGCGGGTCGTAGGCCAGGCCTTTCCAGCCGACGGTCGTGCGAGGTTTTTCGACATAGGCGCGCATCACCAATAGCATCTGATCACTGACCTCGGTGGCGAGGTGTGCCAGGCGTTCGGCGTATTCGAGTGCAGATTTTGGATCGTGGATCGAGCACGGACCGACAACGACTAAAAGGCGGGTGTCTTCGCCGTTGAGAATGGCGCGCACGGATCGGCGATGAGCTTCGACTTGTGCGATCAATGCAACGTCCAGCGGCAGCTGGTTCTTGAGTGCCAGGGTGCTGGGCAGGCGTTGTGGAGCGGGGTGGCTGTCGATCAAGGTCACAGGACGGGACGGCAGGTCGGACAGGCTTTTTGCGACGACGGACGAATTCATGAGTAAGGCTTCCTGGTCGGCGGGCGCTTTCCCGCACGGACCTACTGGGGTGTTCGACAATTGGCCGTATGGGCTGAATGTGTGGATTTGCCACCTGTCAGTGACCGATCGGAGGCGGCAGGCTGTCCCGAACGGAGGTTGCTAAATCGCCATGCAAAGTCGATGTCGTTGCGGTAATAGGTGCTGTAGTTCATGTCATGTTCCTCGAATCGAAGCGTAAGTCAGGTTTTTGAAGGGCTAAAAAAACGAAACCCCCGGTCGGGAGGCCGACCGGGGGTAGAGTTATCTCTGGTTGGCGTCCCGTGATTCGTGGGCGCCGTTTGGGTATCAGGCGCGCCAGTGGCTAAACCAATACCCATAAAAATAAGAAGCAGGCGACGCGATGGTCATTGCATCCCACACAGCCATCTTCGCCACCGGGCGCGAGGCGTCGGCAGGGCGATGAAGCGATGAAAGGCTGGAAAGCAACATGTTCGGTCTCCGTTGAATGACGCCGAGCTTACTTCAGCGGCAGGCGGTTATTCAATTGGAAAATTCAATTGTATCGATTGATAACCTGCAGCCTGCTGCGTTGAAGTGGCCATCGCCGCGCGTGGCAGTAGAATGTCCCGACAATCCGCGGGAGCGTCTATCGTCGTGCGCGGATAACGAGTGATCAGGAGGATCCGCAGTGTCCACGAATGAGCAGCACGGCAACGAAGAGGGTCAGCGACAGCGATCAGAGCCTACGGTGTGGGCGGCGGCCCAATCGCAGTCCGTGGCGGGCGACCTTGCCGCCAACGTTCAGCGCCACTTGCGCTTCATGGAGATCGCCGCGGAGCAGGGTGTCGGGTTCCTGTTGTTTCCGGAGCTGTCGTTGACTGGCTACGAACCGGCGATGGCCAGCGACCTTGCCGTCACCGGACTGGACTCGCGGCTGCAGCCGTTAAAAGACATGGCCCAAGCGTTGAAAATGGTCACCGTGGTTGGAGCGCCATTGCTCGGCGGGACGCGAGGTGACGTCCGGATCGCGGCGCTCACCTTCGGCCTGGGTGGCGAAGTGAGCGTTTACACCAAGCAGCACCTGCACAGCGGGGAAGAGTCGGTATTCAAGGTTGGCGTGGGTGGCGCCCCGGTCGACATTGATGCGGAACACGTTCATCTCGCGGTCTGTGCGGATTTCAGCCATGCAGATCATGCGCAAAAAGCCGCCACAGCGGGCGCCACGATGTACGCGGCCAGCGTATTGATCTCAGGTCCCGGCTACGTGAAAGATTCGGACCTGCTCCGAGGTTATGCCAAGACCCACGGGATGCCGGTCTTAATGGCCAATCATGCCGGCGTCACCGGCGGCTGGCAGTCGGCCGGGCGCAGTGCGTTGTGGGATGAAACCGGGGAGCCGGTCGCAGAGATCGCAGGCGCGGGTGAGGGGTTGCTGGTTGCCACGCGTGGCGGAAGTGGGTGGAGCGCGCGCACCCTGACTGTTTCTATTTAAGTCGCGTGCTCTGATGATCGTAAAAGAAATGAGTCTGCATCTTGCCCTCGCCACGATCGAAGATCTTCCGTTCGCCCGAGAACTCACACGCGTCAACATGCGAGCGTATTACGCCCAATACGGCTTGATCTGGCAGCCTGCGGCGTTTGACGCTGAATGGCCTTTGCGCGAGAGCTACCTGATTCGCAGGGAGCGTTGTCTCGTTGGGTTTCTGGGTATCACGGTGGAGAAGAACTACCTGTATGTGCGCGATATCCAGTTGATAGAAGCGTATCGCGGCGAAGGTGTCGGGGCGTGGGCCATGGCGCGCATCGCGCAAATGGCGGCTGACAGAGGTTGTGAGCGCATACGATTGAAGGTGTTCAAGAGCAACCCGGCGACAGCGTTGTACCGCAGGCTCGGTTACGCGAACGTCGGGGAAGAAGCGGCGTTGCTCTGGATGGAACGCCTCGTGGACCCGCGTTAACAGGCGCACTGCGTCGTGTTGTTCCACTGCTGCGGTAAGCTTCTTTAATAGTGACTGCTGTATGAGTAGGCGATTAACACCAACTTTGCAGAAACATCCTACAAATAACAGGATTTAAATAACTTACTCTGCTTCGGCACCGCTGTTACTCACCGCTGTTGTGGGTATGACGCCGACTTTCATTCCCAATAGCACTGCGACTTTGTGCGACTCGCCACGCCGGCCTTTCTTGCGGCCAGAAAGTATTTGGTAAGTAGTGGCCGGGTCAACACTGTTTTCCCGTGCAAACTCTTGAACGGATTTACCTTGTTGTTCCAGCCAGGCCTTGGCTTGTGCTGCGGTGCGGATTCCGGGCATAGTTCAAAACCGTTCAAGTCTGTTTAAATTTATCTCGATTCTACCATTCGTAAGGATGGGGTCAACAAGGTTATGCATTCAAATGAGTGGAATAGGTGCCCGTATTAGGGAAGAACGCGAGCGCTTGGGGCTGTCGCAACGAGCATTCGGAGAAATTGGTGGAGTGGAACCCAATGCCCAGGGCAAATACGAGAGCGGGGACCGTACACCCAAGGCCGACTATCTGGCGGCGGTCGCGGCCAAGGGCGTCGATGTGCTCTACGTGTTGACAGGCACGCACACGCCAGCACCTGTCGACAACCTCAGCGAAGTTGAAGAGTGGGTGCTGGGCAGCTACAGGACACTGGTCAAAGAAGATCAGGACGCGATTCTGCGTCTGACCACAACACTCGCCGAATACAAGGCAAGCTACGCGCCGGAGAGGAAAGCCCTATCGGAGGAAGATTGATACTCATTGACGTCTGCAAGCGTGCGTTTGAAGATTTTTTGCAAGTTTCGTGGTCGATGGTGATAGGTTGTCTCGATATTGTTATCGATTCTCTGGCACGGCCGTTCGAGTGTTCTTTCGAGCTAGGTCATGCACTTTCTTTTTTGCTAAGGTGACGACCATTCGTCATAAATTGTTCGTGAGGTGTCTGCTTGATTAGGGTGCTGGTTGTCGATGACCACGATCTGGTTCGGACAGGTATCACGCGCATGCTCGCTGACATCGACGGTCTGCAGGTGGTCGGTCAGGCCGACTCCGGCGAGGAATCGTTGAAGAAGGCCCGCGAACTCAAACCGGATGTGGTGCTGATGGACGTCAAGATGCCTGGCATCGGCGGTCTGGAAGCCACACGCAAACTCTTGCGCAGCCATCCCGACATCAAGGTCGTGGCGGTCACTGTGTGCGAAGAGGATCCGTTTCCGACCCGTCTTCTGCAAGCCGGGGCAGCGGGCTACATGACCAAGGGCGCCGGGTTGACTGAAATGGTGCAGGCGATCCGTCTGGTGTTTGCCGGGCAACGCTACATCAGCCCGCAAATTGCTCAGCAACTGGCGCTCAAGTCATTCCAGCCACAGACCAGCAATTCGCCGTTTGATCTGCTGTCCGAACGGGAAATCCAGATCGCCCTGATGATTGTCGGTTGTCAAAAAGTGCAGACCATTTCCGACAAGCTCTGCCTGTCCCCAAAAACTGTGAATACCTACCGTTACCGTATCTTCGAGAAGCTTTCGATCGGCAGCGACGTCGAGCTTGCGTTGCTGGCCGTACGTCACGGCATGGTCGATGCCAGCGCCTGAAAATGACCCAGCCGTTTGATCCAAGTGCATTCCTGTCCACGTGCAGTGGCCGTCCCGGCGTGTATCGCATGTTCGATACCGAAGGACGGCTCCTTTACGTTGGTAAAGCCAAAAACCTGAAGAAGCGTCTCGCGAGCTATTTCCGCAAAACCGGCCATGCGCCGAAGACCAGTGCGTTGGTCGCGAGGATCTCGCAGGTCGAAACCACCATCACCGCCAATGAAACCGAGGCGTTGCTGCTGGAGCAGACCCTGATCAAGGAGTCGCGGCCGCCGTACAACATTCTCCTGCGCGACGACAAATCCTACCCGTATGTGCATTTGTCCGATGGTGAGTTTCCGCGGCTGAGCATTCATCGCGGCGCGAAAAAGGCCAAGGGCCGGTATTTCGGTCCCTATCCCAGCGCCGGTGCCATTCGTGAAAGCCTGAGCATTCTGCAAAAGACTTTTCATGTGCGTCAGTGCGAGGACAGCTTCTATAAGAACCGCACACGGCCCTGTCTGCAGTACCAGATCAAGCGTTGCAAGGCACCTTGTGTCGGCTTCGTCGAGCCCCAGGTGTATGCCGAGGATGTGCGTCACTCCGTGATGTTCCTCGAGGGCCGCAGCAACGCCTTGACCGACGAGTTGAACGCGCTCATGGAAAAGGCGGCGATGGACCTCAACTTCGAGCACGCCGCCGAACTGCGCGATCAGATTGGTCTGCTCCGACGCGTGCAGGATCAGCAGAGCATGGAAGGCGGAACGGGCGATGTCGATGTCGTGGCCGCGTTCGTCAACCCGGGCGGTGCGTGCGTCCACCTGATCAGCGTGCGCGGCGGTCGCGTATTGGGCAGCAAGAACTTTTTCCCTCAGGTGGGTATCGAGGAGGAGGTCGGTGAAGTCATGTCGGCCTTCCTGGCTCAGTATTTCCTGGGCGGCGGCGAGCGAGAGCTGCCGAGCGAAGTCATCGTCAACGTGGTCAATGAAGACTTCCCGGCATTGATCGAAGCCATCGAGGCGTCGCGCGGCCGTGAAATCACCATCAGCCATCGCGTGCGCGGTACCAGGGCTCGCTGGCAGCAGTTGGCGGTCACCAACGCGGAGCAGGCGTTGGCTGCCCGATTGGCGAACCGTCAGCATGTCGCGGCTCGCTTCGAGGCGCTGGCCGAAGTCCTGAAACTGGACGAGCCCCCGCAGCGTCTTGAGTGCTATGACATCAGTCACTCCAGCGGCGAAGCCACCGTTGCATCCTGCGTGGTATTCGGACCGGAAGGCCCGATCAAGTCGGACTACCGTCGTTACAACATCGAAGGCGTCACGGCGGGTGACGATTATGCCGCCATGCATCAGGCCCTGACCCGCCGATTCAGCAAGATCAAGGACGGTGAGGGCAAGCTCCCGGATATCCTGTTGGTGGACGGTGGCAAAGGCCAGTTGAACATGGCGCGCGACGTCATGAACGAGCTCGCGGTGCCTGATCTGATTTTGCTCGGTGTCGCAAAAGGCACCACCCGCAAGGCCGGCTTTGAAACCTTGTATCTGAATGACGCTGCCCACGAATTCACGTTGCGCGGGGACTCACCCGCATTGCATCTGATCCAGCAAATCCGGGATGAAGCCCACCGTTTTGCGATCACCGGACACCGTGCCCGTCGTGGTAAAACCCGGCGCACCTCAACGTTGGAAGGTGTCGCCGGGGTAGGGCCGACGCGTCGTCGGGACCTGCTCAAGCACTTCGGTGGATTGCAGGAACTGTCCCGCGCCAGCATCGAAGAAATTGCCAAAGCGCCCGGAATCAGCAAAAAGCTCGCAGAGTCGATTTATGCAAACCTGCACAGCGAGTAGAATGCCCGCTCACCTCGTAGCCAGTTGTGCCGATGAATATCCCTAATCTGATTACCGTATTACGTGTCCTGCTGATTCCGATCTTCATTCTATTGTTCTACCTGCCTTATTACTGGAGCTACATGGCGGCCAGTTCGGTTTTCGCATTGGCAGCGGCCACTGACTGGCTCGACGGCTACCTGGCCCGGCGTCTGGAGCAGAGCACGCCGTTCGGTGCGTTCCTTGATCCGGTCGCCGACAAACTCATGGTGGCCGTGGCGTTGGTCCTGCTGGTTCAGGCTCATGCCAATTTCTGGCTGACGTTGCCGGCTGCCGTCATCATCGGACGCGAGATCGTGATCTCGGCGCTGCGTGAATGGATGGCCGAGCTTGGCGCTCGTGCTCAGGTCGCGGTGTCAAATCTGGGCAAATGGAAAACCGCCGCGCAGATGCTTGCGTTGGTCATCCTCTTGGCTAACCCGCCCGCGTTCACGTTCTGGGTTGTGCTGGGTTACGTTCTGCTGATGGTCGCGGCGGGGCTGACCTTGTGGTCGATGGTGCAGTACCTCCGGGCCGCGTGGCCGCATCTGCGCACCACGACCGATGAAAAATAAGTTTTTTTAAATCAAGGGGTTGACGGGGTCATTTGAATCTATAGAATGGCGCCCACACCAAGCGGGAATAGCTCAGTTGGTAGAGCACGACCTTGCCAAGGTCGGGGTCGCGAGTTCGAGTCTCGTTTCCCGCTCCAGTTTGTACGCGTTTAGTGTTAGCGGTTAGAGCACTTAACGTTTGGGGCCGAGTAGCAAAATGGTTATGCCGCGGATTGCAAATCCGCTTACGCCGGTTCGATTCCGACCTCGGCCTCCACTATAAACGAGCTCTGTAGATCACTGATTTACAGAGCTTTTTTATTGGCGCTGTGAAAGCTTTTCTGTCTCATTTTGAGGCACATCAAGCTTGCTTCACTGGGAAGGGATGTATATATTCCCAGCTCTTGTCAGCCATGACAGCGACGTTACTACACGCTGAATGCGCTCTCGCCCTGATGGTGAAATTGGTAGACACACCGGACTTAAAATCCGTCGTCCGAAAGGATGTGCCGGTTCGACTCCGGCTCGGGGCACCAATTAGATCAGCCGCTTGTGGAGCAATCCTGAGCGGCTGAGTCGTTTCTGCGTTCTCGTCATTCACTTTCTTTCTCCAAGCGCTGGCTTGGCTGTTTCTGTAACCGCTCGGCTAGCGCGGCATAAATCGCAGCTGCCAGCTCCGGGGAATGGCGGCTGACACTACGGCCAACAGCAAAGTGGACAGTCCGCTCACGACCATGGCCTTGATCCCGAAGGATTGAGCCAGCAGTCCGCCGACGATGGCACCGGCCAGCATGCCCGCCCAGGGAATGAGCTGGACGCGCCAACCGTTGCGGCGTTCGCCCAGACACCAGCGCCCCAAACCTCGTCCAAACCTGGACAGCGCCCCTGTCACGTAGGTCAGCCCGATCGGCAGGCCGTTCACTTCCTCGACAACCGCATTGATCATCCCCATCGAGATGACGGCCAGGAGGAAGGGCGCGGCACCTTCACCTGACGCTCCGCACAGGCAGAGCAAGGCCCCAATCGCCATGAGCAATGGCCAGGCGCGTCGTCTGGAGAAACGGGCAGCGATGACCCCGAGCGCGTTGCCGATGACAAATGCTGCGATGAGCATGCCGATATGAAGGGCGAGGGCAGGGTTTGACTGGTCGATGGAAACCGCGAGGCGCGTGGTGTTACCGCTCATAAACGAGACGAAGTCACCGGTGACCATGAATCCGATCGCGTCCGTCATGCCCGCGATGATGGACAAGGTGCCGACAAACAGTAGCCCGACACGTCCCCTGAGGCGAGCGAATCGCTTGCCTGCCACATTTACGGTCATCGCGTCAGGAAGCACCGTCACCTCGTCAGAATCATCAAGCGCGTCGGGAAGAGCGGCTAGCTCGGCAGACGCCACTTTAGCAAGTCGTACGAGGAAAGGGGCGATCGAAACAGCACGGCAAGGGGCGGCATGCACTCCGTGAGGCGGGGCACTACGTCCTTACGACACTATTTCCCTTCCTGCTTCTCTCCGCTTGTGGTCGCTGCCTCCTTGTGCAGCGTCTCAGTCTCGGCGCCAGCGTTGGCGCCGGAAGATTCTTCCCCTTTTTTGTTGGCTTTCTCGTGATTGGATTCCTTGGGCTGCGTCTGATTGTCGACGGGCAGTGCAGTCTTGGGATCGTTATCTTGCGCGACCGCGAGTAACGGGCCGGCCGACAGGAGGCCCGTCAGTACGAAGGCAGTGATTAACCTGTTCACGATCGTAACCTCTTGAAGGATGTGTGGACTTTGAGGCGCTGAGGGCCTGAAGGTGCTGGCGAGCGGACGAGTGGAATGCTATCCGACACGCCAGCGCGCGATTCAGCGCGCGATTCAGCCCGCGATAATCGCCCGCAAAAACGGTGCAGTGCGGCTCGCCTTGGATTTAGCGACTTTTTCCGGCGTGCCGCTTGCGACGACATGACCGCCCTGATCGCCGGCCCCCGGCCCGATGTCGATCACCCAGTCGCTCTGCGCCACGACACGCATCTCATGCTCGACGACAATAACCGTGTGCCCGCCGTCAACCAGCGCATTGAGTTGCTTGAGCAGGCGGTCCACATCGGTCGGGTGCAGTCCTGTTGTCGGCTCGTCCAGCACGTAAAGCGTGGCGCCGCGCTGGGTGCGCTGCAGTTCCGTCGCCAGTTTGATGCGCTGCGCTTCGCCACCGGACAGCTCCGTCGCGGGTTGACCCAGCCGCAGGTAGCCCAGGCCGATATCACGCAGGACGGTCAGCGATCTGAGCACTGCCGGTTGGTCGACGAATACATCGACGGCCTGTTCGACGGTCAGTTGCAGGACTTGGGCAATGGTGAGGTTTTGCCAACGGATGGCCAGGGTGTCGGGGTTGTAGCGGGCACCATGGCAGGTCGGACAGGGCGCGTAGACGCTCGGCATGAAGAGCAGCTCGACGCTGACGAAGCCTTCCCCTTCGCACACCGGGCAGCGGCCTTTGGCAACGTTGAAGGAGAACTGTCCGGCGTCGTAACCGGCCGCCTTCGCGTCTTCGGTGGCGGCGAAGAGTTTACGGACGTTGTCGAACAGGCCGGTGTAGGTCGCCAGGTTGGAGCGAGGGGTTCTGCCAATGGGTTTCTGATCCACCTGGACCAGCCGCTTGATGGCGTCGAGCCCATCCGTAATGCGCCCGTCCGTGAACTGCGGCGCATCGTCCTCCAGACTGGGCTCTTCCTGGTCATTGTTGCTGGCAGCAGGGCGACCCAGTTCCGCTCCGACAAGTTCTAGCAGCGCCTGGCTGACTAGGCTGGATTTGCCCGAGCCGGAGATGCCGGTCACGGCGGTAAAGCATCCCAGCGGAAATTCGGCCGCGAGGTTGTTGAGGTTGTTTCGAGTAACGCCTTCCAGGCGCAGCCAGCCGGTAGCAGTGCGGCGCGAGGTACGCAGTTCGCTGTGCTCGCCGAACAGGTGCAGGCGGGTCTGTGACGCCTGAATCTGCGCCAGTCCTGCGGGTGGGCCGCTGTAAAGAACGCGACCCCCATGTTCGCCGGCAGCCGGGCCGACGTCGATCAGCCAGTCGGCGCGGCGCATGGTTTCCAGATCGTGCTCGACGACGAATAGGGAGTTACCGGAGGCCTTCAGTTGTTGAAGGGCAGCGAACAGCGCTTCGCTGTCCGCAGGGTGCAGTCCGGCCGACGGTTCGTCCAGCACGTAGATCACGCCAAATAATTGAGACCCTAGCTGAGTCGCCAGACGCAGGCGTTGCAGCTCGCCCGATGACAATGTCGGCGTGCTGCGGTCCAGGGCCAGATAGCCCAGGCCGAGGTCGGTCAGGGTGCTGACCCGCGCTAGCAGGTCTTGGGCAATACGCTGCGCCGCCAGGCGTTTCTCGATGGACAGGTTCGGCGTAGATCGGACATCAGGTGCGCTGTCGTGTGAGGCACCGCCGGCATTGACGCGTTGCTTGCGCGCTTTGTCGATTTGCTGACGGTCAAGGGTGTCGCCGTAGGGGTTGGCGTCGAACACGCCTTCGGCCACCGGGCGCAGCACTTCAGCCAGTCGCAGCAGCGGCATTTGCGAGAGTTCGCCGATGTCCAGACCGGCAAAGGTGACAGAGAGGGCCTCGCGTTTCAGTCGCTTGCCATCGCACAACGGGCAGGGGCTGCCGCGCATGAATTGCGATACGCGCTTCTTCATCAAGGCGCTTTGCGAGTGGGTGAAGGTGTGCAGCACGTAGCGGCGGGCGCCGGTGAAGGTGCCCTGATAGCTGGGCTCCAACTTGCGCTTGAGCGCCACTCGGGTCTCTTCAGGGGTAAGGCCTGCATACACCGGGACAGTGGGTTGCTCCTCCGTGAACAGAATCCAGTCCCGCTGTTTTTTCGGCAGATCACGCCACGGGATGTCGACGTCGTAACCGAGGGTGACGAGGATGTCGCGCTGGTTCTGCCCTTGCCACGCGAGCGGCCAGGATGCGACAGCGCGTTGACGAATGGTCAGGGAATCGTCGGGCACCATCAGATCTTCGGACACTTCGTAAACGCGGCCCAGCCCATGGCATTCAGGGCATGCGCCTTGGGGCAGGTTGGGCGAGAAGTCCTCGGCGTAGAGCATCGGTTGCCCGGCCGGGTAGTTACCCGCCCGCGAGTACAGCATGCGGATCAGGCTGGACAGTGTCGTGACGCTGCCGACCGAAGACCGAGTGCTCGGCGTGCCGCGTTGCTGCTGCAAGGCCACGGCTGGCGGCAGACCTTCGATGGAGTCGACGTTGGGCACGCCGACTTGATCAATCAAGCGTCTCGCATACGGCGCGACCGATTCAAAATAGCGGCGTTGAGCTTCGGCATACAGTGTGGAGAACGCCAGTGACGACTTACCCGACCCGGAAACACCGGTAAACACCACGAGCGCGTCGCGCGGGATATCGACGTCGACATCCTTGAGGTTGTGCTCGCGGGCCCCCCGCACGCGGACAAAGCCCGGTTGGTCAGGCGCGACGGTGAAAGAAGCAGGTGACTGTGTGTCGGCATCGTCAGGCAAAGGTGGCGCGGAGGTCATGTGTGGGCCTTGGGTTGCGGGTGGCAAGGAACAGATCTCAAGCGTCGAGCTTAATCGGCTTTGGGGACTTGTGGGGCATGGCCTGCATCATCTTGTTTGCCACCGGTCATGGGCTGCTCTTTACGGCTTTCGTCCGTGCGCTCGCGGTCGTCCGCGACGTCTGCCGGTGTTGCCGTGGGATCGTTGATTTCCTTGCCGGGAAATGAATGCTGTGTCATGCCTTTTCTCCTGTGGATTCGCGTATCGCTTCAGCGGCCTGCAGTCCCTTTAGAAATCCGGCCAGTGCCGCCTCTTCAAGCCGCAGACCCTTGCGTTGTCGTGAACGTGGCAGTTTCGCCAGTTCGCCGATGACGAAGGCTTCCAGAACCGCCGGGTGGATGTAGCATTTGCGGCACACTGCGGGGGTGTTCCCCAGCAGCCGGGCCACTTCCTTGACCATGGCAACGATATGTTTCTTCGCGTCGGCTTCCGGCTCCCAGTCCAGCTTGCGCAGCGCCGCCAGGGCCATTGCGCTGCCGGCCCAGGTTCGATAGTCCTTGGCAGTGAAATCAGCACCCGTGAGTTCGTGCAGGTACTGATTGATGTCTGAAGATGTGACTGTGTGGCGGTGGCCGTCCTCATCAAGGTACTGGAAGAGGTTTTGTCCGGGCAGCTCCATGCAGCGTTTGATGATATTGGCCAGACGCCGGTCGGTGACGCTGAGCTGATGTTCCACGCCGCTTTTGCCGCGAAACTCGAAGATGATCTTACTGCCGTGCACATCGACGTGCTTGTTGCGCAGGGTCGTCAGGCCGTAGGAACGGTTATCACGGGCGTACTGGCTGTTGCCGATGCGGATCAATGTCTGATCGAGCAAGGAGACCACCGCCGCCATGATCTTCTCACGCCCCATGCCGGGCACTGCCAGTTGTGCCTCCAGCTGCCTGCGAACCTTGGGTAGCACCGTGCCGAAGGCGATCATTCGGGAGTATTTGTTTTCATCCCGAATCTCCCGCCAGCGAGGGTGATAGCGATATTGCTTGCGACCCCGTGCATCGCGGCCGGTGGCTTGAAGATGACCGCGCGGATCGGCGCAGATCCACACGTCGGTGTAGGCGGGCGGGATGACCAGCGCATTGATGCGCTTGATCTCGGCTTCATCCCGAATGCGTTCGCCGTGTGTATCGAAATACACAAATTTGCCGCGCAGGATCTTGCGCGAAAACCCCGGCTGCCTGTCGTCGACGTAGTGCAGATCCTTGGGCAAATCTTCGATGAGGGTGGTGTCCGGCATGAGCGACAATCCTGAGTACTGGTCTTTGCATTGACCGTCCCGGTGCGCAGTGGTGCCGATTATTTGGTGCGGTTCGCGCTCTGCGTCAGGCGAGCAGCGCCACCGATTTGATTTGCGCCCAGAGCCGCTGTCCGGGATGCAGGTGCAACTGGTCCCGCGAATAGCGTGTGATGCGCGCCAACAAGGGAGTGCCTTCGGCATCGAGGCGCACCAGCACATGCGCTGCGTTATCGGCGGCAACTTCGCTGACGACCGTGACCGGCAGGCGATTGAGAATGCTGCTTTGGTCGTCCGGCTGCAGGTTAAGGCTGACGTCGCGCGCCTGAATCTTGAAACGTAGAGATTTGCCCGCTTCCAGTGACGCGTGCGCCACCCGAATCGACAGGTTGCTGGCCGGCAGGCGCACGGTCACCAGGTGATAGGCCGAGTCGTACGCGCTCACCTGACCCTCGATCACCACGCCAGCGTCATCGCCCATCGCCAGTGGCAGGTCCAGCCTGGCCAGTGTTTCGCCAATGGGCCCGCTGGCCAGCGCTTTCCCGTCACTGACCAGCACCAAGTGGTCGGCAAGGCGCGCGACTTCATCCTGGGAATGGCTGACGTAGAGCATAGGGATGTCGAGTTCGTCGTGCAGGCGTTCAAGGTACGGCAGGATTTCGCTTTTGCGGCGCGCGTCCAGCGCCGCGAGCGGTTCGTCCAGCAACAGCAGGCGGGGGCTAGTGAGCAAGGCGCGGGCGATACCGACGCGCTGGCGTTCGCCGCCGGAAAGCGTGTCGGGCTGACGCGTCAGCAGGTGATCAATGCCCAGTAATGCCGTGGCCTGATCGAGTTTGACCCTGCGTTCACTGGCCGCGATGCGCTGGAGGCCGAACTCCAGGTTGCCGCGCACCGTGAGGTGAGCAAACAGGCTGGCTTCCTGAAACACATAGCCGAGCGAGCGTTTGTGCGGGGCGAGAAAGATACCGTTGGCACTGTCTTGCCAGACCTCGCCGTTAACGCGAATGAACGCGTCTTTTGGCTTTTCAAGGCCTGCGATGCAGCGCAGGCAGGTGGTCTTGCCCGAGCCGGAATGGCCGTACAGCGCCGTGACGCCGCGCCCCGGAAGAGACAGGTCAACGCCGAGCGAGAAATTCGGGAAGTCCACGTTCAGCCGGACGTCGATGGAGGGCGTCATGGGGCAGTCAACTCCAGGCCGATTTGGTCTTGCCGCTGGAGTAGAGCACCAACAGAACCAGGAATGAGAACACCAGCATGGCGCCGGCCAGCCAATGGGCTTGTGTGTATTCCAGCGCCTCGACGTGGTTGTAGATCTGCGTCGACACCACGCGGGTTTTTTGCGGGATGTTGCCACCGATCATCAGCACCACGCCGAACTCGCCAACCGTGTGCGCAAAACCAAGGATCGCACCAGTGATGAAACCAGGGCGCGCGAGCGGAAGGATCACGGAGAAAAAGGTGTCCCAAGGGTCCGCACGCAGGGTCGCCGCGACCTCAAGAGGCCGAGGGCCGATCGCCACAAATGCATTTTGCAGAGGCTGTACGACGAAGGGCATGGAATACAAAACGGACCCGATCACAAGGCCGGTGAAGCTGAAAGTGAGGGTGCCGAGCCCCAGGCTTTGGGTTAACTGTCCCAGTGCACCATTCGGGCCGAGCAACAGCAGCAAATAAAAGCCGATCACCGTGGGCGGCAGTACCAGCGGCAACGCCACCACGGCGCCAATCGGACCTTTGAGCCAGGACCGGGTGCGCGCTAGCCATAACGCGATGGGCGTGCCGATAATCAGCAGGATCACGGTGGTCAGTGACGCCAGTTTCAGCGTCAGCCAGATCGCCGAGAGGTCGGCACTGTCCAGTGGCATTTACAGTTGATACCCGTAGGACTTGATGATTGCCGCGGCTTTCGGGCCTTTGAGGTATTCCATCAGCGCTTTGGCGGCGGGGTTGTCCTTGCCTTTGTTGAGGATCACAGCGTCTTGCTTGATCGGTTCATGCAGGTTCGCCGGTACGATCCAGGCCGAGCCGCCGGTCAACTTGCCGTCCTTGTAGACCTGGGATAGCGCGACGAACCCCAGTTCGGCGTTGCCGGTCTGTACGAATTGATACGCCTGGGCAATGCTCTGACCTTCCACGATCTTGGGTTTGGTTGCCTCGGTCAGGCCCAGTTTGTCGAGTACCTGAGTGGCGGCCAGGCCGTAAGGCGCGGCTTTAGGATTGGCGAGGGACAGGTGAGCGTAGGTGTTGTCCTTGAGCACCTGCCCCTTCTCATCCACATAACCGTCTTTGGCGGACCACAACGCCAGGGTGCCGACCGCGTAGGTAAAACGCGAGCCTTTGACGATCTCGTTTTCGCTTTCGAGCTTGGCCGGAGTGGTGTCGTCAGCGGCCAGGAACACCTCGAAGGGCGCGCCGTTCTTGATTTGGGTGTAGAACTGGCCTGTGGCACCGAAGGAAGCCACCAGCGTGTGACCGGTGTCTTTTTCGAAATCCTTGGCGATGGCCTGAATCGGGGCGGTGAAGTTAGCGGCTACGGCCACCTGCACTTCGTCGGCCAAGGCGCCTGTCGCCGAGAGGGCGGCAATGGCGATGGCCAGGGATTTAAGCGTGAGGCGAAGGGAGGTAGCGCGCATGAAACAGCTCCGTGGTGTTTTTATGAGGTGATGTCGGACGTCAACCGAATAACGGCCAAACGCTATGCAGTGAAATATATAGCGAGTGATCACCTCAAGGAAGCCTGTTTTTTTGCGTGCGTGGTCTGGCCCCGGTCAGTTTTTGACGCCCGCCAGTCGTTCGAGGGTTTGAATGGCGAGTTGGCGCGTCCATGCCTCAGCAGGCAATTGATGCTTGATCCCCACCGCCTGACCCGCCCAGAGGTTCATGAAGCCATCGTCGCCTTGAGGTTCGGCTTTGGCGCGCAGCGGCATCAGCGCGCCACCGGCGGTAGGGAAGGCCGGCGCGGCGGCGTTGATCGGACCGATCTCCCGCATGATGCGATTGACGATCCCGCGTGCGGGACGACCGGTAAACAGGTTGGTCACCGCGGTCTGGCTGTCGGTGGCGCCCCGCAGTGCCGCTTGATGCAGCTTCGAGGTTTTGGCTTCCGGGCAAAACAAATAAGCCGTGCCCAGTTGCACGGCCGAGGCGCCTAGCATGAAGGCCGCTGCGACACCGCGACTGTCGGCGATCCCGCCCGCTGCAATCACCGGCACGCTGACCGAGTCGGCGATTTGCGGGACGAGCGCCATGGTACCGACCTGGGTGTACAGCGCGTCGCTGAGGAACATACCGCGGTGGCCGCCCGCTTCGTTGCCCATGGCGATAATGGCGTCGCAGCCATGTTGCTCCAGCCACACGGCTTCCTCGACCGTGGTCGCAGAGGAAATCACCTTGGCCCCGACGGCCTTCACGCGCTTCACGTATTCAGCAGACGGCAGGCCGAAGTGGAAGCTGACCACTTCAGGTTTCAGCTCTTCCACCAGCGCGCAGCTTGCCTCATCAAAGGGGGCGCGGTTCGAGGTCGGCGTGGGTGCGTCGAAGTCCGCCCCCAGCTCCTGATAGTAAGGCTGCAACAAGTCCTTCCAGGCCTTGGCTGCCTCAGGGTTCACGTCCGGGTTCTGGTGGCTGAAAAAGTTGAGGTTCAAAGGTGCGCGAGTCCCCGCACGGATTGTAGCGACCTCTTCGCGGATCTGGTCGTGGCTGAGCATGGCGCAAGGCAGTGACGGCAGGCCGCCGGCTTTGCCGACTTCGATTGCCAGCGCGGATCCTGCTGCGCCTGCCATCGGCGCCAGCAGGATAGGCACCTCGATGCCAAGCAGTTTGAGGATGCGGGTGTCGGGCCAGGCGATCATGGGCAGATTCTCCAAGAGCGGAAAGAAGACGGGGGCTTCACGGGGTTCGACGCATGGGCCAGGAGCAAGCAAACTGGCGTCAATTGTCACCCGGTCAGAGGGTGAGTTGATTTAATAGCCGATCAGTCTAATATGCAACCCCATGAACGAGACGATCTCAACACCCAAGCGTCGTGGCCGTCCACCCAAGGTGGCGCGCGACGACCAGTTCGACACCCGCACGGCGCTGGTGCGCTGTGGCGTGGAAGTCCTGACTGAGCAAGGCTTCATGGCGACAGGTATCGACGGCATCCTCAAGCGCGTCGGTGTGCCGAAAGGATCCTTCTACCACTACTTCCCCAGCAAAGAAGTCTTTGGCCTCGAGGTGCTGGAAAGCTACGCCGGTTACTTCGCCAGGCGCCTTGACCGCTGGTTGCTCGACGAGACGCTGACGCCACTTGAGCGATTGGCAGGCTTCGTTCAGCACTCCAAGCTCAGCATGGCGCGTTACGACTACCGCCGTGGTTGCCTGGTCGGCAACATGGGCCAAGAAGTGAGCGTATTGCCGGAAGGTTTTCGTGAGGCGCTGGAGCGCACATTCCTCGACTGGCAGCGACGACTGAGTATCTGCTTCGAGGCCGCCAAGCAAGCAGGTGAGTTGCCCGCCAGCGCCGATTCACAAGCGCTGGCGGCGTACTTCTGGATTGGCTGGGAAGGTGCTGTGCTTCGCGCCCGACTGGTTCAAAGCGACAGCCCGATCAACATCTTCATTGCCGGATTTCTACGCGGCCTGCCGCGATGAATTTCGATTACCTGTTTATCCACGACCATTTATAGACGACCGGTCTATAACGGAGGCGCAGCATGTTCAATGCCATTTTGATCGACAAGGACGACAGCGGTTATCACGTCCAACTGACCGCCCTCGACGAAGCACGTTTGCCTGAGGGTGACGTCACGGTGTGCGTGGCCTACAGCACGCTCAACTACAAGGACGCGCTGGCCATTACCGGCAAAGGGCCGATTGTGCGCACGTTTCCCATGATCCCGGGCGTAGACCTTGCAGGAACGGTGGAACAGAGCAGCAACCCGGACTTCAAACCGGGCGATCAGGTGGTGCTCAACGGCTGGGGCGTCGGCGAGGGTCATTGGGGCGGTCTTGCGCAAATGGCGCGCCTTGAAGGCAAATGGCTGATTCCGCTGCCGGCCGCGTTCACTGCGGCTCAGGCCATGGCCATTGGGACTGCGGGTTACACGGCAATGTTGGCGGTCATGGCACTGGAAAAGAATGGTGTGACCCCGGATAAGGGCGAGATTCTGGTGACCGGTGCCAATGGCGGCGTCGGCAGTTTCTCCATCGCGATTCTGGCGAAGCTGGGTTACCAGGTTGTGGCCTCGACAGGGCGTCTGGAAGAAAGCGACTACCTCAAGCAACTGGGCGCAGCCGAGGTCATCGACCGGGCAACGCTCTCGCAACCGGGGCGTCCGCTGGCCAGGGAACGCTGGGCTGGGGCCATTGATTCGGTCGGCAGTCACACGCTGGCGAATATCTGCGCCAGCATGCGCTATTGGGGCACGGTCGCCGCGTGCGGCCTGGCACAAGGCATGGAGTTTCCGGCGTCGGTGGCGCCGTTCATTCTCCGCGGGGTGACGCTCGCCGGGATCGACAGTGTCATGCGGCCGCGTCAGGACCGCATAGACGCGTGGGCACGTCTGGCGACCGATCTGGACCCGGCGCGGCTGGCGCTGATCACCCATGAAATCGGCTTGGGAGAGGTGATTGAAACCGCGCACCGGCTCATGGACGGGCAGGTGCGTGGCAGGGTGGTGGTCAACACTCAGCGTTAATTAGCTCAGCGTGCTCGGGTGAGGCCGTAGATGAAGTCGCTCGACTGCAAGACCTTGATCTGAGCCATCGCCGGGTGTTTGGGATTGATCATCAGGCAGCGGGTCTGATCCGTTGTCGCCGAGGGCAGTATCAGCCCCAGATGCTCGGTGCGCTCAAGCCAGGCGGTGCCGAAATCCATGCTGGCTTTGTCGGCGGGCAGGGCATTCCAACCCGGCGGTAATTGCTGCCGGGTGGGTTCGTGGTACAGGGCCGGGTTGTCGGGCAGGTGCAGTTCAATGAGTTTCAAGGGCAGACACGGCACGTGGCCCGCCAGCATGACGGTGTCCAGGGCGCAGCCGGCGGTGCTCAGGCCGAGGTACAGCGCGGGATGATTGGGGTGGTTCCAGCGGCCGCCGTACAGCGCAGCGCCGGCGCCCGTGAGTTCGCCCACGACGCAGGCCTTGCCGATTCGCCAGGCCCGCATCAGACGACGCCGCCGTGCTGCAGCGCCGCCAGCGTGCGTCGCACCTGGATCGCGCCTATTTCGGTTTCGCACAGGGTGATCGGGGTCTGGTCGTTCAGAGCGCGGTTCGGGGTCATCATCCAGCGTCGGGCGGTGTCCTGATCTTCGAACACCTCCGCGGCGCGGACCGCCAGGGTGGCGACACGGTCCAGTCGTTCCGAACCCACCAGATCAAGCGGTCGCTGTTGTCGCTGACGACGCTCCAGCGTGGAAACCGATGTACTGAGCAGCGCCTCAAGCTGACTGTTGCTGAGCTGAAATGCACAGCGCACGGTTTTGACCCAGCCGGGAGGAAATCCGGTGCGAATGTAGGCCAGGCGTTCGGTTTCGTTGCGTGTATTGAGTTGATCGGCAATCAGCCAGAAGGCGGGGGCGGCGTTGTTGATCGAGGCGTGAGAAATCGCTGGCACGTCCATGCTCCTTGATTCAGATTCCAGAGTCCGGGACGTTACGCCCCTCTCAGCGTTTCTCAAGCGCCAAGCTGTTACAGGTATTTGCCTGAGCCTCGCGGTCCAGCAGCTTGCGTTTGCGTTCCGCGCCCCAGCGATAACCGCTAAGCCCGCCATCGCTGCGCACCACCCGATGACAGGGGATCGCCACCGCAATACTGTTTGCTCCACAGGCTTGTGCGACGGCACGAAACGATTTCGGCGCGCCGATCTGCCGGGCGATGTCCGCGTAACTGGCGGTGCTGCCCGGTGGAATCAGTGAAAGCGCGTGCCAGACCCGCTGCTGAAACGCAGTGCCCTGCAGGTCCAGCGGCAGGTTCAAGCCGACACCCGGCGCTTCGATAAAACCCACCACGTGGGCAATCAGTTGCTCGAATTCGCGATCCCCGCCTATCAGCGTGGCGGTGTGAAACTGGTCCTGAAGGTCCTCGACCAACCGGTTGGGGTCGTCGCCGAGCAGAATCGCGCACACGCCGCGCGGGCTTTGTGCAACCAGGATCGATCCTAGAGAGCATTCTCCAACGGCAAAGCGAATCGCCGTGTTGGCGCCGCCCTTGCGGTAGTCCGAGGGTTTCATGCCAAGCATTTTGTCACTGGCTTCGTAGAAACGGCTGTTTGAGTTGAAACCCGCGTCATACATGGCTTCCGTGACCGTGCTCGCTGTATTGCCGGGCGCTGTCAATCGCGTGCGCACCCGCTCCGCCCTGTGGGCATTGGCATAAGCTTTGGGCGTGAGGCCGGTCACCGATTTGAATACGCGGTGGAAATGCCACGGGCTCATTCCTGACTGCTCGGCGAGCTCATTCAGGCTGGGCGCTTGCTCGGCGTCCGCGATCTGCCGACAGGCTTGGGCGACCCGTGTGGCGTGCTGGCCAGCGAGGTGCGTCTGATCCGCCGAGGCGCGTTTACTGGGGTGATAGCCCGCCGCTTCGGCCTGGGCAGCGTTGTCGAAGAACTCGACGTTTTCTGGCTTTGGGAGGCGCGAGACGCTGCTGGGTCGGCAGTAGATGCCGGTGGTGCGCACCGCGTACACGAATTGGTGGTCAGCGGCAGGATCGCGCGCCAACACCGCGGCCCAGCGTGGGTCGTGTTCAGTGCGTTGAGCGTCTGCATTGGCTTTACTGCGGTGCATGGCGGTTACCTTGGGCGCGGTTACCTTCGGATAAAAAGGCTGCGACAGAGATTAGCCCCGGTGGAGGCCGATGGAACCCCGAGTCTTGCGCTCAAATTCATACGAGCATAGGCGGCAACGTGCCCAGCAGCGAAACCGCCGCCAGCGCCGCTGCGCCGAACAGGCATTCAAACAGCACGCTGATGCGCAGGACCGATACCCGGAGATCAGAGCCCCGGGCCAGGCTCCGGTTCAGCGCGGCAAGCGTCAGCATGCACAGCACCATTCCCACTTTGACGGCCAGTACCTGACCGAAACCGGACAATGCGGGTTCGGGCCAGAACGCGCCACTGAGGGCCCGAACATTGATCATGCCGGTCACGACGATCAGCGCGACAAGCCCATAACCCATGCCGCTGAAACGCAGCAGCACGGCCCGTAAATCGACTGCGCTGTCACCGATCAGCAGCACGGCAAGCATCAGCAGCCCGCCAAGCCAGGTGCCAACCCCGATCAAGTGCAGCATCTGATTGAAGATCAGCAGTTGGCCCGGCGCGCCGTCGTACATCGCGCCATGCCCCACGGGCGACAGGGTCAACAGCATCAACGTACTGACCAGCAGGCAGAGCCTGGGCCGCAATCGCGTCCCAAGCAAAGCGAGCAGCACGGCGAGCAGGCAAAGGATGAGATGGAGGATCCATACATGACCGAAAAAGGTATGGGCAAGCACTGACCGGATCGTCTCCAGGCTCACGGCGTCGTGCCAGTCATCTGCCATGTTCGCCGCCGTCAGCATCAGCCAGGTCACGGCACTCAGCAACGCCAGGCACGCGAGCCCGGCCATCGACCGGTCGAGACGACGGCCCGCACCGGTTTCAAAGGACGACAAGTAAGAGGCGAACAGAACGGAACGAAACAGTCCGACACCGAACAGCAGCAGGACGGCGCCGAAATGCATGAATCGGCACAGAATCAATCCATCTTGCATGGTGTTATGGCGTCACCTTGAACCGATAAACTCCTTCGCTCTTGTGCGTGTCCACCGACACAGCGTGCCACTCAACTTTGTAGCTGCCTGGCGCCAGCGGCACGGCGGGCACGACGATCAGGACTTTCTTGTTGGCCGGGTCGGTGCTGACACTTTGGGTCTGAATGATTTCAGTGCTGTCGCCGGGACCGTCGTGGCTGATGGCGACTTTGGTGAACTTCTCTTCGACGCCCTCGGAAAAGTTCAGGCGCAGCTCCTTGGGCGTGGTCACTTCACTGTCGGCCGCCGGAAGCTGGCTCTCCAGGTGAGCATGAGCGAAGGCAGCGGTGGTGGTCAGGCATGCCAGAAGGGATAGGCAGGAGAGGGCTTGCTTGAGGCGAACGGCAGACATCAAAGGCACCTTTGGTTGTGCGGCAGGGTATTGCAGCAACGTTCGTGACAGGAACCGATACGTGTCGATTCCGACAAATTCGAGCGCTACTAGACCAGAAAGTGTCTTCGGACTCCAGTTAATAACCGCATCGTCGACTCACGCCGGCAAGCCTTTCTGTGCAGTGCGCGCCATGATCTGCAGGTCTTCGAAAGGGTTCTTGCCGATCAGCATGAAAGCATGCGTCGGACTGGACCAATACACCACATTCAGCCCCATGCGTTCTTCGCTTGCCAGCCGCTCGCTGCCGGTTTTGGCCGTGGTAATGCACAACGCAAGCGGTCCATGACGAGCGTCGAGGTAGGTCAGCTGACCGATGAGCACGCCCTCGTAATCCAGAATCTGTGCGCGCCGGAATTCGGCGCCGGGCAGGGCGATTGCATCGGGCGTCAGCGGCAGGCCCAGTTGCTTGCCAACCGAGCTTAACTGCGCCAGATGGGAATGGGCGTCGGACGTCAGGTTTGCCAGGGTTTCCGGGGTGTACAAGGCCATGTATTCGGCCACCGAAGCGCGCCAGCCACCATCGGTTTCGGCGCTTTGCCAGTTCATGAACAGACGGTCAGCGGCGATACCGGCCACCACGAAACTCGCAGCGGTCGCAAGAAATCCACGGCGGCTCATGGTCGCCCTGTGCGGCGCTGCCTGCGGCGGCAATGCGTTGAGCATGGCTTGCAGGCGATCGGTAGGAGCTTGGTCCAGGACGGAGTCGAACGCGGTCCGGAACGGCAGGTCGCCGCACTTGAGCTGATCAAGGCGCGCGGCAACCGGCGCATCGGTGCGCAATAACTGGTCGATGAGCTGGCGCTGTTCGCGGTCCAGTTCGTCATCCAGGTAGGCCACCAACAGTTCGTCTGTCGGTGGCGAGTGTGCGTTGCTGTGTGTCATCGCCGTTCTCCTGTCGATTTATCCGACATGGCGCGTGGTGTTGCCGTTTCAGCCAGTTTCAAGCGTGCAGCGGCCAGTCGGCTCATCACCGTGCCAACCGGAATATGCAGGATTTCGGCAGTTTCTTTGTACGAAAGCCCTTCGACGTAAGTCAGGAAAACTGTCTCGCGTTGCGCCTCAGGCAGGGCGTTGACGCGCTTGATGACCTGCGCCGCCAGCACCTCGTCCTGCGCCTGGGTTTCGCCATCGAACGACAGCTCCTGCTCGGCGTCGACGAAACCCTGGCCTTGCCGCACCCGTTGTGAACGAAGCTCGTTGAGCCAGATCGAGTGCATGATCGCCAACAGCCAGCGATCCAGCCGGGTACCCGTCACGAACTGCTCGGCGCGTTCGAGCGCACGCACGCAGGTGGCTTGTACCAGGTCGTCCGCCAGGTGTTTTTGTCGAGACAGCACTAACCCGTAGCGCCACAGGCGTGGCAACAACTGGCCCAGTTCGCTACGAAACTCAGCGTCTCTGGCTATAACGGCCTCCCGATTTCACTCATCGCAAACTGTCGGTCACTCAGGTCTGGGGCGCGGCAGCAATGGCGTCGGCCAGATCTTCGTATTCTTCACAGGTCGTGCTGCACAGTGCCTTGATCTTCACCAGTTGTTCCTGGGCCAGATCCAGGCGTCCTTTGATGACATAAGCCTCACCCAGGTATTCACGCACTTGCGCATAATTGGGGTCCAGCGCCACCGATTTCAGGTAATAGCCAATGCCTTCGTCGGTACGGCCCAATTTGCGGGTCGCATATCCACGATAGTTCAGGGCTTTGGCCGTGTTCGGGTTTTTCAGCGTATCGAGCAACGCCAGGGCTTCTTCATAGCGGCCGTCCTTGGCGAGGCGATAAGCGTAATCAGTGCGATCGGCATCCGACGTCGCCTTGCTGGTCTGCATCGTGCACTTGCGGGTCTTGCTGTCCCATACCTGACCTTTCGGGCAATTGGGCTTGGGCGGGGCCGATTCGTCGCCAGAGGCGCGGGCCTGACCTGCGAGCAACGCCAGCGCCATGCAGGCGCCGAAAAACAAGGTGGTCCGATATCCAGCAGCAGCGTCGTGGCAGGTCTTCATGGGGGTCATGCTCCGTAACGATCCGATCAAGAAAGGGCAGTCAGGTATTAAACGTTCAATCGAGCCGGTTTATTCCCGGTGAATTCAATGATCAACCTCGCATGCTGCCGCGTTGCGGCCCCAGCATGCGGCGCAATGTGCTATCGCCGACGATGTAGTGGTGCCACAGCGCCGCACCGGCATGCAGGCCCGCCAGCAGAATGATCGCCCACGCCACGTTGTCGTGCAGGCCGCCCAGCGTGCCGCGCCACTCATGATCGACGAGGAACGGGGCGGGGATCGGGAACACACCGAAAAAATTGAACGGCTCACCCTGCGCCCACCGAAGCAGAAAGCCCAGCACCACTTGCGCCACCAATAACAGGTATAGACAGCCATGGCCGACTTTGGCCGCAATATTGACAGCCGGATGGGTGTCCGAAGCAGGACGGTTTCCGCCGAACAGTCGCCAGGCAATGCGGGCGACGATCAGCACCGCCATGGCGATGCCCAGCGAGATGTGAACCGACTGCAGACCCTTGCGCATGGGCGTGCCTTTGGCCAAGGTTTCCCAGAGATGTGCGCTGGCGAACATGAAGATCACCACGGCCGCAGTCGCCCAGTGGAAGCTGCGCGTCAGACGGTCGTATCGCTGGGAAGACCGGGTGGGGAGGCCCGAAATCGTGCTGTTCATGAAAGATCCCTGAGAGTGTTGAGTAATGAACACGCCAGCAGGAGAACTTATTCGGTAGGTTGCGAAGGAATTTTGCGCCATCAGCCGGGACACCCGGCGCGCGTGAAGGATTGCGTCGCGCAGGATGCAATCCTTCGGTGGACGTTGGGGCTCAGATCTTGAAAAAACTCACGCGCTCGGTCAGCACATCTGCCAGATTCGACAGCTCGCGACTCGAGCGTGCCACCTGATTGGACCCCACGGCGGTTTCCAGTGCCGAGTCGTGGATGCGGTTGATGTTGTGGCTGACGTCTTCCGCCGCCACGCCCTGCTGTGCCGCGGCACTGGCGATCTGGGCGTTCATGTCGTTGAGCGCGCCGACTTCATGGCGAATTTTCACCAAGGATGTTTGCGCTTCCTGAGTCTGCGCCACCGTCCGCTGCGCCATCTCGCGGCTTTCACGCATCAGATCGGCGGTCTTGCCCGCGCCACTCTGCAACTGGCCCACCATGTTGCGGATTTCTTGCGTGGATTCCTGGGTGCGTGTCGCAAGCGAGCGAACTTCATCAGCCACCACGGCAAACCCCCGGCCGGCCTCGCCGGCACGAGCAGCCTCGATGGCCGCATTAAGGGCCAGCAGGTTGGTGCGCTCAGCAATGGAGTTGATCACCGCAACAATGGTCTCGATGGCCTGGCTGTCACTGGAGACCTGAGTCACCGAATCGGCGGCGGTTTCCAGTTTTTCGGCGAGCGCGTGCATGGCCTGCGCAGTGTTCTCGACCATGCGCTTGCCGTGTTCGACTTCATGATCGGCAGTCTGTGTCGCGTTGGCGGCTTTCACGGCATAGCCTGCGACTTCCTTGACGGTGCTCGCCATCTGGTTGATCGCGGCGGCCATGTGCTCCGTCTCGCTGGCCTGCAGGCGCATTTGCTCGCTGTTACTGTCGGAGCTGGCGCGCAGTTGAGACGACGAGCCCATCAGCTCCATCGCGGCGGCACGCACCTGATGGATGGTGGCCGACAAGTGCGCGTTGGTGGTTTTCAGTGCGCCCATCACACTGTCGGGGAAGGGCGTGTCGATCCGGTCGGTCAGTTCGCCTGCGGCCAGGCGACGAATCGACGTCGCGACCTCATGGGGCTCGGCGCCGAGTGTCGATTTAATGCTGCGAATGATCAGCAGCGACGCGATGATGCCCAGCAACACGGCGATACCGGTCGACACCAGCATCAACGAGGCGAAATGCGCGGCCGTCACACGGACGAAGCCAATGTGCTCGCCGATGGACGTCTCTTCGAGATCGATCAGTGCATTGATACGGTTCAGCCATTCCTTGTAGGCGCCCGCCACTTCGGCCATCAGCACGGACTGCGCCCCTTCGATGTCACCCTGCTGACGCAAGCGCAGCGCCTTGTCGGTTGCGGTCAGGGCGCTGCGTTCGATGGCCTTGATGCTGCCGAGTAATGCCTGTTCCTGTGCGCTCGCGCTCTTGGTCTGGTAGATCTGGTCCATGGGTGCTGCCGAGGCCTGATACAGCGCGTTCAGGCGGTCGATGTCGCGCAGGTAGGTGGCCAGTCCCTGCTCATCGCGCACCAGCACGGCGTCGCGAATCGCGATTGCCCGGTCATGGACGCTGCCGCGGAAGTTGATTGCATAGCGCTGTTTGACGGTTGCGTCTTCGCTGACGTCTGTCAGGGTCGACTCGATCAGGCCGACGCGTTGGACGCCGACGAGTGTGACCAGAATCATCAGCGCCAGGACCAGACCAAAGCCCAGGCCCAGGCGTTTTGCAATCGTGAGCTGCTTAAACATATCCGTAACGAACCCCGATTCAGTGGTGATATTAGAGAGCTATCATTTGCGCACCTTATACACCGGGCAGATACCGGAGGCAGCTAGCTTTTTCTATGAGCGCGATAGTTTTTTTCCTGAACTGAGCCGTACCGGTGGGTGCTGGACGCATGGGTCGACGGCCGATGACGTTGTTGGTGCGTGCTGTCGAGGGAAGCTTGGAGGCTCGGCCCGGTTCTGCGAAGGGGCGAATGCCAACGTCCTGCGTTGCGCGCGTTCGCGGTTTGAAACTATCGTGGGTTTCTTTCAGGTCGGGGCGGGCCCGCTACGACCGTTTTTCCGCATAAAAAGGACCTGTCATGCGTTTTTCTCCCTTCGTCGAGCGAATTTCCGGCCATGGCGTAGCTGCCTGGGATATTCATCATGAAGCCTTCAACGCCCAGCGCGACGGCGCCGATGTGATCATCCTGAGCATTGGCGACCCCGATTTCGCCACGCCTGATTTCATCACGCAGGCGGCCATCGACGCGTTACGTGCCGGTGACACCCACTACGCCGACATTGCCGGCCGACCGGAACTGCGGCAGGCCATTGCCGAGCGCTATTCGCAACGACTCGGGCGGTGCGTGCTGGCGGACAACGTCATTACGGTGGCTGGCGCACAGAATGCGTTGTTCATGGCTTCGATGTGTCTTTTACAGGCGGGGGATGAAGTGGTCGTCCTCGATCCGATGTACGTCACGTATGAAGCGACGCTCAAAGCATCGGGCGCCACACTGGTGCGCGCGACATGCCTTCCCGAAGATGGCTTTCGTGTGCGTGAAGCGACGTTGAGAAGCGCCATTACATCGCGCACCCGCGCCATCTTTCTGTCCAACCCCAACAACCCCACCGGCGTCGTGCTGGATCGGCAGGAATTGCAGTTCATTGCCGACCTGGCCATCGCCCATGACCTGTGGGTGGTGGTCGATGAGGTCTACGAGAGTCTGTGCTATGAGCGCGAACATCTAAGCCTCGCCAGCTTGCCGGGGATGGAAAAGCGTTGTGTGGTCGTTGGCAGTCTGTCCAAGTCTCACGCCATGACCGGGTGGCGGATTGGCTGGATGGTCGCCGATGCCGAACTGATCGGCCACGCTGAAACCCTGGCGTTGAGCATGCTGTATGGCTTGCCGGGATTTGTGATGCAAGGCGCGCTCGCCGCAGTGAAGGCCCATGAGCCGGTCACACGCGTGATGCGCGAGACCTATCGGCGTCGTCGGGATCTGGTGGTGGGGCGCTTGAGCGATTGCCCAGGGCTGGCAGTCTTGGCGCCGGATGCCGGTATGTTCGTGCTGGTGGATGTGCGCGGAACCGGGCTCGGTTCGCTGGATTTCGCCTGGCGGCTGTTTCGCGAAACCGGTGTGTCCGTACTCGATGCGGCAGCGTTTGGTGAGCCCGCGCAGGGGTTTGTGCGGTTGTCGTTCACCTTGAGCGATGAGCAACTGGCCGAGGCGTGTGAAAGGATTGCCGGTTTTGTCAGTAAACTTCGCCGGGCTGTTTGATCGAGTGGAACTTGCCTGATTCTGCAAGTTATCAGCGAAAGTTATTCTAGTCGCTCGCAGTGTCGCGCCGGTTGAATGAACCGGATAGTGCGGATTAGATGAAAAATTATTTAATAAAAAAAGCCACCGCACAGACGTGAGGTGGCTAAAAAAGTCTTACCAAAGGAATGATGAAGTGGAGCAAGATTCGATTGCCTGATGCTGCGGAGTCACCAGGCAGTTGAGTCGTGTGCTTCATCGCCGACAACGGTAACACCGGATCGATGATTTCAACTATTACGAAGATCGATAGTGACTATCACGACTCGTTTCTGAACCGCTGGGCGGAAAAATGCTAAAAGTTTTTCGGTCCGGGGAGCACACCTGACACAAAAACGAAGCGTTTGGCGCTTCAGGAAACAATAAAGAAATGGGCTTGAAGCCCGTAGATTGACCGTGGATTTCAATACGGACTCGATGTATTTAGCCCATCTGCCATAGCCTATATTCCACCGTTTCAAACTTCGCCTGAACTCAGGAGGATGCCCCTTATCTTAGGGGTTGCGGAACGTTGGGCCTTAATTGAGACAGGGGATAATAATGACGTTTGTGAAATGGAACCTCATGACGCTTGCGGTTTCGCTGGGCGTGAGTCAACTGGCAACGGCAGGGGTTGTCAGTGATCAATCGGAGGCCAAGGGGTTCGTCGAAGACAGCAGCCTGACCGTCCACCTGAAGAACTATTATTTCAACCGGGATGGCAAAAACGGCGGCGGCGACCGTAAAGACTGGACGCAAGGCGTGCTGGGCAATTTCAGTTCGGGATTCACCCAGGGCACGGTCGGCTTCGGGGTTGATGCTTACGGTTACTGGGGCATCAAGCTGGATGGCGGCGCAGGCACAGCAGGCACGGGTAACTTGCCGGTCGATCGCCACGGCGAGCCTGAAGACGAATATGGCACCGCAGGCGGTGCGATCAAGATGCGTATCTCCAAGACAGAGCTGCGCTACGGTGATCTGATGCCGACGGCGCCGGTATTCGCCGCCGGGGGCTCGCGCCTGTTCCCGCAGACGGCTACCGGTTTTAACCTGTTGAGCAGCGACATCGCCGGGCTCGAGCTGGACGGCGGTCACTTCACCGGCGGTAACGGGCCGGTCACCACTAACCACGATCACGATATTTATGCGTCGTATGCGGGCGTCACGGCATCGAGCATTGACTATGCCGGCGGCAAGTACACGTTCAACGATAACCTGACGGCGAGCCTGTATGGCTCCAATCTCCAGGACGTCTGGGACCAGTACTACGGCAATATCAACTATACCCAGGCCATCACGGGTGATCAGTCGGTTAATTTCGACTTCAATATCTATCGCACCAACGATGCCGGCTCCGCCAAAGCAGGCGATATCAGTAACACGACCTGGTCGCTGGCCGCTGCTTATTCCTTCCTGACAGCCCATACCATAACCCTGGCTTACCAGAAAGTTCACGGTGATACACCGTTCGACTATGTGGCGTTCGGGATTAACGGCCCCGGCGATACCGCGGACTCGATCTTCCTGGCGAACTCGGTCCAATATTCCGACTTCAACGGTCCGGGTGAGAAATCCTGGCAGGCGCGCTATGACCTGAATATGGCGACTTATGGCGTACCGGGTTTAAGCTTCATGGCGCGCTATATCACCGGTGATGACATCGACGGTTCGCACATGCCGTCCAATAGCACCTACGTCAACTATGGGTATGGTGACGACGGTAAGCACCACGAGATTAACGTCGAGGCCAAGTATGTGGTCCAGTCGGGTCCTGCGAAGGACTTGTCGTTGCGTATGCGTCAGGCGTTCCACCGCGCGAACAGCGATCAGGCCGAGGGCGACGTGAACGAATTCCGTTTGATCGCCGACTACCCGATCAACGTGTTCTGATGCTTTAGCCACGACAAAAAAAGCCAGGCAGTCCGCAAGGGTGCCTGGCTTTTTCGTGCCTGCTTATAATCAATCAGGCGTGTGGTCGCCACGGATCGAGAAGTTCGACATGTGTTCCAGGCCCTTGATCAGGCCCGAATGGTCCCAACCGCTGCCACCCAGTGCCGCACAGGTGCTGAACACCTGCTGTGCATTGGCGGTGTTGGGCAGGTTCAGCCCCAGTTCACGTGCGCCTTCCAGCGCCAGGTTCAGGTCCTTCTGATGCAGGGCAATCCGGAAACCCGGGTTGAAAGTGCCTTTGATCATGCGCTCGCCGTGCACTTCGAGGATCTTCGACGACGCAAAGCCACCCATCAGCGCTTCACGCACCTTGGCCGGATCCGCACCGTTCTTTGAAGCGAACAGCAGGGCTTCGGCGACCGCCTGAATGTTCAGGGCAACGATGATCTGGTTGGCGACCTTGGCGGTCTGGCCGTCGCCATTGCCACCGACCAGGGTGATGTTCTTGCCCATGGTCTGAAACAACGGCAGCGCGCGATCGAAGGTGCCTTGGTTGCCGCCGACCATGATGCTCAGCGTCGCGGCCTTGGCGCCGACTTCACCACCGGACACCGGTGCGTCGAGGTATTGCGCGCCGGTGGCGTTGATCCGGGTGGCGAAGGCTTTCGTGGCCGACGGCGAAATCGAGCTCATGTCGATCACGACTTTGCCGGCGCCGGTGCCTTCGCTCAGGCCGTTCTCGCCGAACAGCACATCGTTGACCTGTGGGGTATCAGGCAGCATGACGATGATGAGTTCGGCTTCCTGCGCCACTTCACGCGGGTTGCTCAATACCGTTGCGCCGCCTTCGACCAGCGAGGCGGGCGGTGCGATGAAGTGCTTGGACAGAAACAGTTGATGACCTGCTTTTTGCAGGTTTTCTGCCATTGGCAGACCCATGATGCCGGTGCCGATGAATCCGATGTTAGCCATGAGATGTTCCTCTTGTTTATGCCTGATGCGGTCTCCTGTAGAAGCGTGGCTTGTCCCGCGATCGACCGGGAACCGGTCGTAAAATCAGCTCATGGTGTGCGTCTGGTACACCGCACGATGAGGTTTTACTGCTGCTTTGCAGCAGATCGCGGGACAAGCCACGCTCCTACGGGATTCGCGTTGTTATTGGAACGGCGAGCCTGTTCAGACCAAATTATGGGTTTTCAGCCACCCAAGGCCTGCTTCGGTGGTGGTCAGCGGCTTGTACTCGCAACCGATCCAGCCGCGATAACCGAGCTTGTCCAGGTGCCCGAACAGAAAGCCGTAGTTGATCTCGCCGGTGCCGGGTTCGTGGCGGCCGGGGTTGTCCGCCAGTTGCACATGGCGAATCACCGGCAGGTGCTTTTCCATGGTCCGGGCCAGATCGCCCTCCATGATCTGCATGTGATAAATGTCGTACTGCAACGACAGGTTGCGGCTGCCGACTTTCTCGCGGATGTCCAGCGCCTGCGCCGTGGTGTTGAGGTAGAAACCCGGAATGTCGAGGGTGTTGATCATTTCCATGACCAGGTCGATGCCCTGAGCCTGTAGCTTGTCCGCCGCGTACTTGAGGTTGTCGACGAAGGTCTTCTCGATCAGCGCGTCGTCGAAACCTTGTGGCTTGATCCCCGCCAGGCAGTTGACCTGGGTATTGCCCAACACTTTGGCGTAAGCAATCGCCAGATCGACGCCGGCATAGAACTCTTCGACCCGGTCGGGATGGCAGGCAATGCCACGCTCGCCTTTGGCCCAGTCTCCGGCGGGCAGGTTGAACAGCACTTGGGTCAGGCCGTTCGCATCCAGCTCGGCCTTGATCTGCGCGGAGCTGAAGTCATACGGAAACAGGTACTCGACACCGCTGAAGCCCGCGTTGGCGGCGGCTTCGAAGCGTTGCAGAAAGTCCAGCTCGGTGAAGAGCATGGACAGGTTGGCGCATAAACGGGGCATGGTGGGCTCCTTGTTCTCGCTCTTGTTTTGGGGGCGTCAATCAGTCCAGCAGGCTGATGGCAGTCGGGGCATCGTCGCGGTGTTCGGCCAGCGATTCGAATTCGTTGATCGCGTTGATCTCGGTGCCCATCGCGATGTTGGTCACACGTTCCAGAATGACCTCGACGACCACCGGAACGCTGTACTGCTGCATCAGGCTCGACGCTTCGGCGAGTGCCGCCTGAATATGCGCCGGATCGCTGACCCTGATCGCCTTGCAACCCAGGCCTTCGGCGACCGCTACATGGTCGACGCCATAGCCTTCCAGCTCCGGTGCGTTGATGTTGTCGAACGCCAGTTGCACGCAGTAATCGATGTCGAAGTTGCGCTGTGCCTGGCGGATCAGGCCCAGGTACGAGTTGTTCACCACAACGTGGATGTACGGCAGCTTGAACTGCGCGCCGACGGCCAGTTCTTCAATCATGAACTGGAAGTCATAGTCGCCAGACAACGCAACGACCTTGCGGCTCGGATCGGCTTTCGCCACGCCCAGCGCGGCCGGAATGGTCCAGCCGAGCGGGCCTGCCTGGCCGCAGTTGATCCAGTGACGCGGCTTGTAGACGTGCAGGAATTGCGCGCCGGCGATCTGCGACAGGCCGATGGTGCTGACGTAGCAGGTGTCCTTGCCGAAGTACTGGTTCATCTCTTCGTAAACACGTTGCGGCTTGACCGGGATGTTGTCGTAGTGCGTCTTTCGCTGCATCGTGCGCTTGCGTTCCTGGCAACTGGCGAGCCAGCTGCTGCGGTCTTTCAGCTTGCCAGCGGTGTGCCATTCGCGGGCCACTTCAAGGAACATCGCAAGGGCGGCGCCTGCGTCCGAGACGATGCCCAGGTCCGGCATCAGTACCCGGCCGATTTGCGTCGGTTCGATATCAATGTGGATGAACTTGCGGCCTTCGCTGTACACCGAGACGGTGCCGGTGTGGCGGTTCGCCCAGCGGTTACCGATGCCGAGCACCATGTCCGATTCCAGCATCGTGGCGTTGCCGTAGCGGTGTGAGGTCTGCAGACCGACCATGCCTGCCATCTGCGGGTGGTCGTCCGGAATCGTGCCCCAGCCCATCAGGGTCGGGATCACCGGGATGCCGGTCAGTTCGGCGAACTCCACCAGCGCGTCCGATGCATCGGCGTTGATGATGCCACCACCGGCGACGATCAACGGGCGTTCGGAGGCGTTGAGCATGGCCAGCGCTTTTTCGATCTGATTGCGACTGGCTTGGGGTTTGATGACCGGCAGCGGTTCGTAGGCATCAATGTCGAATTCGATTTCAGCCATCTGCACGTCGAACGGCAGGTCGATCAACACCGGGCCAGGACGACCGCTGCGCATCAACTGGAAGGCTTTCTGGAACACGTAAGGCACCTGGCCCGGCTCCATGACCGTGGTCGCCCACTTGGCGACCGGCGCAGCGATGCTGGCGATGTCGACCGCCTGGAAATCTTCCTTGTGCATGCGGGCACGGGGCGCTTGCCCGGTGATGCAGAGGATCGGAATCGAGTCGGCAGACGCGGAGTAGAGGCCGGTGATCATGTCAGTACCGGCAGGGCCGGACGTCCCGATGCAGACACCGATGTTGCCCGCGATTGCACGGGTGTAACCCTCGGCCATGTGCGAGGCGCCTTCGACGTGACGCGCCAGCACGTGATCGATGCCGCCGAGTTTCTTGAATGCGGCGTACAAAGGGTTGATGGCAGCGCCGGGGATACCGAACGCGGTATCGACCCCTTCGCGACGCATCACCAGAACGGCGGCTTCGATGGCTCTCATGATGGTCATTTGTTAGTCTCCTGAACTCGATAGTTTTTGTACGTAGTTCTTTAGTTTTTGTACGTCAGCAGCGTGATTTGAATTGAAGTTTTTGTGAATGGCTGCTTTTGGCAATTCTGTCGGTATCAGGAGTATCGAATGGATCGTTACACAGAGCTGCGCAGCTACGTGCTGGTTGCCACCCACGGCAGCTTTGCCGCTGCCGCGCTGGTCGAAGGCGTGACCCCGGTCATCATGGGAAGGCGACTCAGTGCACTGGAGGATCGACTGGGGGTGAAGCTGATTCACCGGTCAACGCGTGGCCTTACCCTGACCGACGCGGGGGATTCCTATCTGGAAAACGCCAAGCAGGTGCTGCAGTCATTCGAAGAGCTCGACGCAAGCATCAGCGAAAACGAAAGCAGTGTGCGCGGGCACCTGGTGGTGTCGGCCCCGGCAGGTTTCGGGCGTCAGCATGTGGCACCCCATGCGCCGGAATTCCAGGCACGCTTTCCGGACCTGCAGCTGTCCTTCAACCTCACGGACAACGTGGTCGATCTGGTGCGGGAGGGGTATGACATGAGCATTCGCATCGGCGAAGTGCTCGACCCCAACTACGTGGCCATCAAGCTGTTCGCCAACAAACGGGTGGTGTGCGGCTCACCGCAATACTTCGTCAAACACGGGTTTCCACAGGCGCTGGAGGACCTGGCCGAGCACAACTGCCTGTCATTCAACCTTCAGGGCGGACAGCATCGTGGCTGGACATTTCTGCGCGACGGCAAACAGGTGGCGGTCAAGGTGGCCGGGAATCTGTACTGCAACGACGGCGAGTTGCTGTACGACTGGGCCAAGCGCGGCCTCGGCCTGTGCTGGCGTTCAACGTGGGAAATCCAGAACGAAATCGACAGTGGCGCACTGGTGACGGTACTGGATGAATTCGCGCTGCCCAGTTACGACATTCAAGGCGTGTACCCGCAGCAACATTACCTCCCGGCGAAGGTGCGGTTTTTCATTGCGTTTCTCAAAGAGGTGTACAACCGGCCAGGGTATTGGAAGCAGGGGTGAATCGGCCTTGGGTTCGCGACATTGAGCAAAACGTTTCCTCTGTGGTAGCGAGCTGCTCACGAAGACTTGCGGCCAGACGATAGACCGGTATCGAATTGACCGACGCTTTCCTGAGCCAGCTCACTCCACAATGGACGTGTACCGCTGATTGATCGGCGATTGGGAGCGCTGCCCGTCAGATCAACTCCACCGAAACCGGCGGCAGTCCGCGAATTTCACCCACCGCCAAGCCCGGTCCTTTGGTCAGGTACATGCCGGTGTACGAGCCCGTCGTGATCACCAGGTCCGGCGTCACAGTCTGGCCGTTTTGCGTGTGGTGATTGACCAGCCATGGCAGCAAGCGGCGAGGGTCGCCGGCAGGGTTCGCGCCGTCACCTGGAACGATGTCCTCATCGGCGAAGGTAAAGGTCAGTGCAGGCTCGACGAAGGGAAAGCTGGCGTCGTACGGGACAAATTCGCCGACGATCAACGCGCCATGGTTCAGCAGATCGCCGAGTGCCAGCAGCGGTTCGATCTTCGGCCATGCGGCAAAACGACTCGACACCACTTCGATGGTCGCGCCCATGGAGCCGATGCTGCCCAGTATTTCTTCGTCAGCGTACGGCTGCTCGCGAGGGGCGAATTCACGGTTCAGGCGGAAGGCGATTTCCAGCTCCAGAATCGGCGACGGGTAGTCGACGCATTCCACCTGACTGCCACTGGCAAACAGGCCGTCGTCGGGCAGCAGCGCACCGTTGATGGGGCCGCCGTGAGTGGATTTTGAACCGACTTTCCAACCGCCAACGGTCGTCTCACGCAGGCGCAGGATTTCCCGCTGCAAGGTATAGGCGCTGGCAGCATCGGCGGGCACGTATTCAGGGCGAATCTCGGTGATTTTCTGACCGTTGCGCATGGCGTCGACGATCAATTCGGCAATGTTCGCTGGGTGAGACGGTTGATTCACGCGGGACTTCCTTCATGCAAGTGAATGGGAAGCGCCCACAGCCAAGACCTTTCAGAGCCGTGGAGCCACGCGCTCTACTCTAACCTGATTTGCTCACGAGCGCCGACACAGAGCGCTGGCCGGAGGACCGCTCGGTGACAGGCGTCGACAAAGTGCGTATCACTGAACATGAGTCCTCGATGCGCCGATCAATAACCGTTTACCCGTTATCACATTCATCACCCAACCGGGTGTACTCAAGTCTGTGCGAGACGCCTTTACTGTCCACGTATTCCATTTGAGCCTTGACCGGGCCGCATGCGTTGGTCGCCGAGTTAGCAGTGCTGATTCGCACCACCTTGGCGATGTCCAGGTCCTGCGTGTAGTCGTACTGAACGTCCTTGGCCGCTGAGGCCCCGGTCTGGCCGGCCGTATCGTTGGCCGACGCAAACAGACTGAACATCGACAAAGCGGCAAACAGTGCGTATTTCATGGCGGGCTCCAACCAAGCGACAGTGCAAGCGGCCACATCGGGAAAGCTTGCTGATGGCGTCATTTTAGGGAGGGCATCGGTTCGCGTAGAAATGCTGTCTGTCGATAGGCGTCATCACGTTTGATGATGCGCAGGAACCGGTGCTTTGCTTTCGGTAAAACACCTGTTGCCTGTTCCGAGAGGGATAACTTACGCCGGGCATTATTTTTTAACGCGACGGAATAAAAGCGGATCAAGCGCGTCTTGCAAGGGACATTCACTGAATGCATCACGTGTTCACACTTCCCCTGTTCGAGACACTGACTTTATGAAAACCCGTCCTTTGAAACAGAGCAAACTTCGCGCAGCGTTGGTGATCGCCACATTCGCCCTGACCTCGGTCGGTATGGCGAGTGCGGCATCGGCTGCGCCGGTCCACAACATCGTGCTGGTGCATGGCGCATTCGTGAATGGTGCTGGCTGGAAGCCGGTGTACGACATTCTGGTCAAGGACGGCTATCACGTCTCGGTCGCTGCGCATCCGCTGACGTCTTTCAATGATGACGTCACAGCCGTCAAACGCATTCTGGCGATGCAGGACGGTCCGACCATTTTGGTCGGGCACAGCTATGGCGGTGCGGTGATTTCCAATGCGGGTGAGGACGCGCACGTTGCCGGATTGGTGTATATCGCCGCCCACGCGCTGGATGTCGGTGAAACCGAAGCGGCGAACGGCAAGCTTTATCCCAATGCCACCAAGGCGGTGAAGAAGACCCACGACGGCTTCCTGTACCTCGATCCGGCGTTTTACCCTGCCGATTTCGCTGCTGACTTGCCCAAGGCTCAGGCAGAGTTCGAAGCCAATTCGCAATTCCTGACGTCAGCCTCTGTGTTCACCACGCCCGCCACGGTGGCCGCCTGGAAGACCAAGCCCAGTTGGTACGCAGTGGCCAAAGCAGATCGGATCATCAACCCGGACCTTGAACGCATGTACGCCAAGCGCGCCAACGCCCACACCATCGAAATCGACGGTGCGAGTCATGCGGTGTACGAGTCGCATCCCAAGGAAGTCGCTGCGCTGATCGAACAGGCCGCGCTGCACGCGCAGGACAAGCCGTGATTCGATTGTCTTAGCTGTCTGGCTTGCCGGCGAGAGCGCTCTCAGGAGCGCCACCGTCTGCAAGCCGGGCCGCTACGCCGCGCGGCTCACCCGCGCTTCGAGGTCCTTGCGAAACAGCTCCGGGCGGCTCAAGTAATGCCCGAATGCCAACACCTCCCACCGACCGTCGATCTCCAGGGCAAACGCCGGGACGCCTTGCGCGCCGATGCGTTGCATGACGGCCTGACTGCTTTCCAGATGCTGTTCGATACCGTCATCGAGCAGCGCCAGGAGTCGGCTTTCGAACGTTTGTGGGTCATAACCCAGCACTTCGGCCACGTCGACGATGACGGCAATATCGGCAATCGCGCGACCTTCCTGGTAATACGCGACCTGCAAACGCTTGAGCATCTCCACCCCGCGTCCCGACAGCGCTTCGGCGGCCAGCATCGCGGCGATCGGCAGCGAGGAATCGAGCACCACGTCGTCGCGTTCTTGAAGCCCCTTGACGTAAGCATCGCCAAACGTCTGTTTGCTGTAGAACGTGATGCGCGTTTCATGCGGGCGAACGAAGTCTCGCCATTCGGGGGACATGGTGCGGCGCTTGTCGCCCGAAAGCATGCCAATGCCATGTGGCTCAATATGAACCCCGGGGACGCTCAGGGCGGCGCTGATCATCGGCGCCGCGCCGTAACACCAACCGCAGAACGGGTCATACAGATAATGCAGGGTTGCAGTGCTCATGCCGGGTTCCTCCAGAGCGATAGGGGCGTTCAAACCAGGGCCGGGTAGTCGATGTAGCCGCGTGCATCACCGCCGAAAAAGCTGTTGCCGTCGGCCGGATTCAGCGGGTGGTTCCCTTGCAGGCGCGCTGGCAGGTCGGGGTTGGCAATGAAGGGGCGGCCGAAGGCGATCAGGTCGGCGCGGCCTTGCTGCAAGGCGCGTTCGGCGGTCTTCAGGTCGTAACCGCCCGCCAGCATCAGGACGCCTTTGAACTCGCTGCGCAGGCGCTCAATGATGGCGTCCCAGCGTGGATCGAATTGCTCGTCGCGCACGGTGCCGACCATGGCCGGTTCCACCAGATGCAGGTAGGCAAGGTTCAACGTGTCGAGCTGGCGCACGATGTAGCTGAAGGTTTCTTCCGGGGTTTCATCGCCCATGCCCATGAAGCGTCCCATCGGCGTCAGTCGCACGGCCACGCGATCTGCCCCGACCTCTTCAACGACTGCGCGAGTGACCTCCAGGACCAGTCGTGCGCGCTTTTCAAGGGAACCGCCGTATTCATCGGTGCGGCGATTACTCGCCGAGTTGATGAACTGATCCAGCAGATAGCCGTTGCCGGCGTGAATCTCGACACCGTCCATCCCTGCCAGCAGCGCGTTACGTGCGGCGACGCGGTAGTCCTCGATGATCGCTTGAATGCCTTTGACGGTCAGGGCTTGCGGGACCGGGACATCGCCCCAGACACCATTGCCGTGGTCATCGATGATGAAGGTTTTGCCCGGAACCGGCAGGGCGCTTGGCGCTACGGGCAACCCGCCCTCAGGTTGAAACACGGGGTGCGAGACGCGGCCGACATGCCACAACTGCAGAAAGATCCGCCCGCCCTCGGCATGCACCGCGTCACTGACTTGTTTCCAGCCCGCCACCTGTTCAGCGCTGTGGATGCCGGGTGTCCAGGCATAACCCTGGCCCTGCTGCGAAATCTGCGTGGCTTCGGTGACGATCAACGCTGCGGAGGCGCGCTGGCGGTAATACTCGACGTTCATCGGGGTCGGTACGTTGCCGGGTTGACCGGCACGGGAGCGGGTGAGCGGGGCCATGGCCACGCGATGGTTGAGCGTCAGGTTGCCGAGCTTGATGGGGGTAAAGAGTTTCATGATGGTTGCCTCGCAGTCTTGAAGGGGGGTAGTCGATGGCTCTACGGTAGGCGTTAGGGCGCGGCGGGAGAATCGGTCGACGGCGCAACGGTGCATCGCGTTTTGCGCAATGCTGACGGTTCAGACGCCCTTTCCAGACAGGCAAAAAAATGCCCCGCGAGGGCGGGGCGCTGACGAATGTTCACCGCACGCGTCACCGTGTGGGAAGTGGATCGATCCCCATGATCCGGTTGCCCATCGAGATGCCCCAGTCGACCATCTGCGCGCCGTTGCGTAATTGATCGTGTTGCCACGTATCAAGGGCCTTGCGCACGTCAGGTTGATGGTTGAGTGCCTGGGCCAAGGCAACCGCATTGGACGCCGCTTTGGCCGTGCTTCCTGCGGTGTGTGGCCTTGGAATGAACGCGGCATCGCCCGTCAGCAACACCCGGTCAAACACCATGCGAGGGACTTTAAGGTCCAGGATTGACTGCACGAAAATGTCCGGGGTGAGGCAAATCAGTTCAAGAAACGCGGGATTGATGCGTCCCTTGGCCAGCGCCCGGAAGGCGGCTTCCTGTGCGGGCGCCATGGCACCCGGCGGCACGGAATGCGGCCGCCGGCGCCCGGCATGATCAGTCAACGCGGCGTCCAGCTCGGCGCCGGGCGCGGCTTTCAGGTACCAGAGCCAGTTGAACCGGCGTTCGCCAACCCGGGTTGAACCGTCCGCGCCGGGGACCATGTACGTCAACATCAGCGACTCGGGGCTTTGCTGAAACACGAAATTTTCGTAGAGCAGGGCCCTGGTCTGGTCCGGTAGATCACGTTCGTCCACCAGCCCGCGCCACACCAGATAACCCGAGTAGTCGGGTTGCATATCCGGCAGCACGAGGCTGCGGACCGTGGAGTGCCCGCCATCCGCGCCAATCAGTAAATCGCCTTGTGCCTGCTTGCCGCCTTCGAAGGTGGCGGTGACACCGTGGTCGTCTTGCCGAACGTCGATCAGGGTCGCCCCACGGTGGTAATGCTCGCTCGGCAGACCCGACATCAGCGCCGCGTAAAGGGTGTTCCAGGACGTCTGTGTCTGAGGCATCAACTGGTTGTGACGGATCTTGCCAGCAGCATCCAGGAAGACCCGGTGCCGGGAGCGCACACCCAGCGCTTGGGTGTGCTGGATACCGGCGAAATCGAAGGCCCTCAACACGTCAGGTTGCAGCACGATGCCGCCGCCCCGACTGTCCAGGGCTGCGGGCGAGCGTTCGAATACCTCGACCTGCCAGCCAATCGCGCGCAACGCTGTCGCCGCGAACAACCCGCCCAGTGATCCGCCGATGACCAACGCTTTGCGCGCAGGCGCGGGTGATTGATGGGGAGATGAGTCGTTCATGGGGCTGCGCTCCTGGCGGGTTCAATGCCACCACACTAGGCCTGCTGCGGTGTTCGGAGAATCCGCCGCGTGCGCAAAAGGGTGTTGCGCCGGGTGCAAGAGCGATCAGCTCGACATCATCTCCTGCATAAACGCAATAAACGCCTTCACCCGCTTAGAGCCACGATGGTTGGGCAGGTACAACGCCGAGATTTCGCCTTTGGCGTTGTCCGGGTAGGCCGGGCTGTTTTCGAACAGCTCGACCAGCCGTCCGGCCTCGAGGTCCTGGTCGATCAGCCAGTCGGGGAGCAGGGCGATGCCGGTGCCTGCCAGCGCCAGTTCGCGCAGCACTTCGGCGTTGTTGCTTTTGAAGCGACCGTTGACGGAGACGCGGGTCTCTCCGTCGATCGAGAGAAAGGTCCAGGCTTGCTGAGGATTGCCGAAATTGAAGCGCAGGCAGTCGTGGTTGGAGAGCTCAGCCGGTGTCTGGGGCTTGCCGTGCTGCTCGAGGTAGCCAGCGCTGGCGATCACCCGTCGTCGAAACGTCCCGACCGGGCGGCTGACCACGCCGTCCATGGGCGCAGCGGAGCCCAGTCGAATCGACAGGTCGATACGCTCGCTGAACAGGTCAACGATGGTGTCGGTGAGGGTGATGTCCAGTTCCAGCCGAGGGTAGCGACTCATCAATACACCCAGCTGCGGCGCGATGATGGTCCGTCCGAAAGCGGTCGGCACCGAGATGCGCAAAGGGCCCGAAGGCTCGTCGTCGCTGTCCATCACGGTCGCATCGGCGTCCGCCACGTCTTCGAGAATCTTGCGTGCGCGCGAGTAGTAGGCAGCGCCTGCGTCGGACACCGTGACCTGGCGGGTCGAGCGGTTGAACAGCACCGTTCCCAGCTCGGCTTCGAGGGAATCGATCATGCGCGTCACACTGGACGTCGCCATGCCCAATTGCCGGGCCGCGGCTGAAAAGCCTTTGGCGTCGACGGTCTCCACGAACATCTTCAAGGCGAGCAACTTGTCCATTGACCTTCCGTCATACCTGCGCTGTGTGGGCGCAGTGTAGGCGGTCGGTGCGAGCTCGCCAACGGCAGTATCAGCGGTTGAGGCTCACTGACGGTGTCGTCGGCCAGTCAGGCATGTTCGCGACCCCCAGTACGTTTATTTTTCCCTGAGGGGTCACCCATACAAACAACGAACTGTCGTACTCGCTGGAAGCCGCGTGTTTAAAGCCCGTCTGTTTTTCAAAGTCACTGATACAGCCGCTGTGGGTGACCAGAATCAGATTGCGCCGGGCCTGTTTGTGGGAGAGCGCATCGTCACGCATGGTCTTTCCGCAATCTGCCAGCCATTGTTGGCTGACGGAGGGTGCATCAAACATGAACTGCGCGGTCTGTGCGGTTCGGGTAATCGGGCTGTGCATGATGTCCGTGTTACCCAGTCCCCATCCTGCATAGGAACGGCCCAGCTGCTGTGACTGCGTACTGCCAAGCCGGGTGATCCCGTCGGCCGGGCCCAGACATGCATTGCTGGAACGGTCGCAACGTTCGGCGTGCCGCACCAGGACGATCACATCGCCCTGGCGCCAATGCTCCATCAGGCTGATGACGCCCAGTGAGCGCGGGTTCCTCAGATCCAGGATGGCTGGCGACATTGGCCACACAATGAACCCCGTTGTCATGGTGACCATCAGCACGATGCCGAGGATGACCCACCGACGTGAACGATTTCTTCCTCGTTTGAACAGCCCGAGCGATCCGATTGAAAAGTTGGACATGGGTGTTACCTGATTACCGTTGTACGCGTGAAGACGGGGAGTGCGAGCGCACACTCGACCCGAGCATGCGATGAGCGCCAACTTAAAGATCAGGAGGTGGAGCGACGGTGAAGGCGCTGTGAAAAATTTGCGGGTCACGAAAGTGAAACGATCAGAAAGCGCATCAATGGCATCCGGGCGACGTTACTGAGCGACTACATTCCTATACGGAATCCATACTATAAAAAACATGAATTTTATTTATGGAGATCAGCCCTCTACTGTAGGCGGACAACACGCCAGAGGACCTGACATGAGCGTTCAGCCGCCATCCGCCACTGCACAACCGTTTGCAGCGGATCAACCCATCGCTGAGCAGTACTGGAAACGCAACCTGGCGGTTTGCGTTCTCGGTGCGTTCACCACGATTGTCGCCATGACGCTGTTGCTGCCGTTCTTGCCACTGTACGTCGAGCATCTGGGTGTCAGCGATCCTGCGGCCATCGTGCAATGGTCGGGCGTGGCGTTCGGTGCGACGTTTCTGTCAGCGGCCCTCACAGCGCCGCTCTGGGGGCGGTTGGGCGATCGCTACGGCCGCAAGTTGATGTTGATCCGGGCAAGCCTCGGGATGGCCATTGCGATGTCGCTGATTGGCCTGGCGGAAAACATTTACCAGTTGGTGGGGTTGCGCCTGCTGGCCGGTTTGTTGGGCGGGTACGCGTCGGGGGCGACAATTCTGGTGGCGACCCAGACACCCAAGGAGCGCTCCGGCTGGGCGCTCGGCATGCTGTCGTCGGGGATCATGGCGGGCAATTTGACCGGCCCCTTGATTGGCGGGCTCCTGCCGCCGCTGATCGGCATACGCAACACGTTCTTTCTGGCGGGCGGCGTGATCTTCCTGACCTTTCTCGCCACCTTGTTTCTGATGAAGGAAACGCCGCGTCGCAAACGCGCCGCTGGAGCACCCAAGCCTGTGACGGTGCGGGCATGGGATGTGATTCCGGATAAAAAGCCCGTCATCACGATGTTTGTGGTGGCGTGCCTGGTGATGTTCTCGATCATGTCCATCGAGCCCATCATCACGGTCTACCTGATCCAGTTGCACACCAAGAACGTAACGCTGATGGCGGGCGTGGTGATGTCCGCGACGGCCTTGGCCAGCGTCTTGTCGGCGTCGCGCATCGGCAAGCTGGCGGACCGAATCGGCCATTGGAAGGTGGTGGTCGGATGCCTCAGCGTAGCGGCCGTGCTGCTCATCCCGCAGGCATTCGTCAGCAACGAATGGCAACTGGTGGTGCTGCGCTTTCTCATGGGGATCGCGTTGGGCGGTCTGCTGCCGTGCATCGCCGCGATCATTCGTCACTCGGTGCCGGACATCGTGGCCGGCCGCATGTTGGGTTATTCCACCTCAAGCCAATACGTCGGTCAGGTGCTTGGGCCGCTGACCGGTGGTTATCTGGGCGGCCATTTCGGCATGCCGATCGTGTTCATTGTCACGTGCGTGCTGATGGCGGCGTGTGCGGTGGTGATGCTGGTGATGCGCCCGGTCAGGGTGTGATGACACCCATCACAGCACATGGGCCTCGCCTGCCGTAGACAGCCTCACGGTACTGCCAAGGGGTGGAATGTTGATGCCGGGGTTGCGCACATTCAGCGTGCGATGGGGGATCTGTTCACCGCCGGCGGTCGTTCTGGCGGCAAGTTCCAACGTCAGGATGCACGAGCTGCCGGTAAAGTCGATGTCCGTCACGCGCCCGACACTGTAGGGCCCCGTCTCGGCGGCATCGTGGGTGACGACGGTCAGTTGCTCAGGGCGCAGCAGAATTTGCGCGGCACCCTGTCGGCGGGGTTTGAGGACCGGCACCGAGCCCAGTTCGCAGGTGGCGATATCGCCCTCGACCCATGCAGGCAGAATGATCGCTTCGCCCAGAAACACGGCCGTTTCCTCGTCGACGGGATGGCGATACAACGCCATGGGGGACCCTGCCTGCACCAGCTTGCCTTGACGCATGACCGCCAGTTGATCGGCAAATGACAGCGCCTCTGCCTGGTCGTGGGTCACCAGAATCGTGGTGATGCCCGCGTCCGACAACAGTTTGCTGACCGCCTTGCGCATGCTGCTGCGCAGGCCGGTATCGAGCGCCGAAAACGGCTCGTCGAGGAGCATGATGCCGGGGTTTTGCGCCAGCGCTCGGGCCAGCGCGACCCGCTGCTGCTGACCGCCCGACAGTTCGTGTGGCCAGCGTTCGCCCATCGACTCATCGAGCGAGACCATCTCCAGTAACTCGGCAATGCGTCGGCGTCGGAACGCGCGATCACCCGTCAGGCCGAAACCGATGTTGGCCGCCACCGACAGGTGCGGGAACAGCGCACCATCCTGCGGTACGTAGCCGATGTTGCGCAGGTGCGCCGGAACCGCGCGGGTTTCATCGACCAGCCAGTCGCCCTGCAAGGCAATGCGTCCACGGTCCGGGAACTCAAAGCCCGCGATCATCCGCAATAACGTGGTCTTGCCTGACCCCGAAGGACCGACGATGGCGGTGCGACTGCCCGCAGGAATCGACAGGCTGACGTTGTCCAGCGCCCGGACATTACCGAAGGATTTATAAAGTGCGTGCAGCTCAAGAGCGTTCATCGGCCTGCCGTGCGTTTGGATTGGTGATAGAGAAGGGCGGTGAGCGGTAACGACAGCAGGACCATGATCAGGGCATACGGGGCGGCGGCCGCGTAGTCGATCTCACTGGTCATGGCCCAGAACCCGGTTGCCAGTGTGCGTGTGCCACTTGGCGAGAGAAGCAGGGTGGCGGTCAGCTCGTTGGTGATGGCCAGAAACACCAGTGCGGCGCCGGCTGCTGCACCCGGCGCGGCCAGGCGCAGGGTGATTAGCCAGAGGGCCTGCGTGGGTGTGCGGCCGAGGCTGCGGGCCATGTTCTCCAGCTCGACCGGTGCCTGGGCAATGCCAGCGCGCAGGCTTACCAGGGCGCGCGGCAGGAACATGAGCAGATAGGCCAGCAGCACAGTGATCACGGTCTGATAAATTGGTCGTGCTACCTTGATGGTGATGGTCACCAGCGCCAGCGCTACCACGATGCCCGGTAACGAACTGGTGATGTAGTTGCAGCTTTCCATCAGCCGGTTGAACCGACTTGGCGCGCGAATCGACAGCCAGGCAATGGGGAACGCAGCGGCCGTGATCAGCACCGCACCGACGGACGCCAGCATCAGGGTTTGTTGCACGGCGTCGAGCAACCCGTCCTGCTGCCAGACCTCGCTGCCACCGGCGATCAGCCAGCTCGCCAAGGTAATGAGCGGCACGCCCAGCGCCAGAAGAGACAGGCTGATCGGCAACAGCAGGCACAGCACGGTGGCCGTTTTCGACAACGGCCACAGCTGCGGTTGGCGTGCGCTGCCTGATCCCACACGGGCGTAACGCGCGTTGCCTCGGGCGGCCGACTCCAGCGTCAGCAACAACAGACACAGCAGCGCCAGCACACCGGCGAGCATGTTCGCGGCGGGGCCGTTAAAAGACGACTGGAACTGGTCGAAAATCGCCGTGGTGAAGGTGTCGAAACGAATCATCGCGAACAGGCCGTACTCCGCGAGCAGGTGCAGTCCTATCAGCAGCGAACCTCCGCAGATCGCCAGCCGCAGTTGCGGCAACACGATGCGCAGAAACACCGCCAGCGGTTTAAGTCCCAATGATTGGCCCACGTCCTCAATGGCGGGATCCAGTCGCCGCAAGGTCGCGGCGATGGGCAGGTAAAGAAAGGGAAAGTACGCCAGCACGGACACCAGCACTGCGCCCGGTAATCCGTGCAGCGAGGGCACCAGACTGACCCACGCATAGCTGTGGACGAAGGCCGGCACAGCGATGGGCGCGGTGGCGAGCAGAGACCACAGCCGACGTCCCGGCAAATCGCTGCGTTCCGTCAGCCAGGCCACCGCCAGAGACAGCGCGATGCACAGCGGCAAGGTGATCAGCACCAGCATCAGCGTGTGGAGCAAAAGCTCGGCGACCCGGGGTCGAAACACCAGCTGGACGATGCTGTCCCAGCCGCTTTGAATCGCGATGTAAATCACAAAACCCAAGGGCAGGAGCGCCAGCAGCGAGATGACCCATGAACTGCCGGTAATCCAGGCAGCAAAATGCCGCCCCTGTTTGCGCCTGCGCGAAATCGACGCAGGCGCAGAACCGGTCACGGGCGTGTTTGCCGGTGGGGACATACGTTCCAGTTGCACAGTCAGAGCAGTCCCGCCTGGGTCATCAAGTCCACGACCTTTTTACTGTCCAGTTTCGACGCGTCAACCGCGGGCGCATCGAGTTCGGCCAGTGGCGTCAGCTGGGCGTTGGAGGCCGCGCCCTGGCCGACCGCGTATTCAAAGGATTTGCCATCCTTGAGCACTGCCTGGCCTTCCTTGCCGGTGATCCATTTGATGAACGCCTGCGCCTGCTCCTGATGCTTGCTGGAGGCCAACACACCGCCACCGGAAATGCTCACGAACGCGCCTGGGTCCTTGTGCTTGAAGTAGTGCAGGGAGGTGTTCTTGCTGTTTTCGCCGGTCTTGGACTGATCGACGAAGCTGTAGTAGTGAAAGATCACGCCGCTGTCGATCTGACCGGCGTTGACTGCTTTGAGTACAGCGCTGTTGCCACGATAAGCCGTGAAGTTGGCTTTCATGCCTTTGAGCCACTGCAGGGTTGTCGCTTCGCCTTTCAGCGCCAGCATCCCGCCCACGATGGCCTGGAAGTCCGCGCCGGCAGGCGAAGCAGCCCAGCGACCTTTCCAGCTTGGCTCAGCCAGATCGAGGATCGACTTGGGCAGTTGGTCCTGGGTCAGTTTGTCCTTGTTGTAGACGAACACCGTCGAGCGCGCCGCGATGCCGACCCAGTTGCCGTGGGCCGGGCGGTAAGCCGAGGCGACTTGTGACAGGGTCGTCGGTGCGATCGGGGCGAACAGACCGGCGCCGTCGACGAGCACCATCGAGGGGGAGTTTTCGGTCAGGAAGACATCGGCCGGGGATGCCTTACCTTCCTGAACGATCTGGTTCGCCATCTCGGTGTCATCGCCGTTGCGCAATGTGACCTTGATGCCTGTCTCTTTCGTGAACCCCTCGACCCAGGCTTTGGTCAATCCTTCGTGCTGGGCGTTGTACACGACAAGGCCGTCGTCAGCCCAGGCGCCTGCGCTGGAGCAGGTCATGGCAACGAGCAATGCGGCTTTGAAAAAAGTGGGTCTGTGAAATGTCATTGTGAGGATTCCCGAGCAGGGTGGTAGAGGGGTCGATCCGTTAAAGCATCCAGCAAGGAGTGTAGAGCCAATCCGCTCAATGCGAATCATTAGCGCATGAGAGGGAGTGGCAAATTAATGTCGGGAATGAGAAAAAATCGTCAAAACGGTGTAGGCGTCTCGTCAATCTCGACGCAACGACCCCGTGACCGCTTCATTGACCTCTTCCTTACGTACAAACGTGCCCGCGACCTGCGGGCGTCAGCGGGCTGTCGAACGCGCCGGCAGCCAATTAACGAAACCATGACATAACGCCCCCGATAATGTGCGCCGACTAGCAGTAGTGCGAGCGACGGCACGGATATGTACGAAAACTGATGGATATCAAACACAGCCTTAAACAACGGATCGTGATTGTCTTTGCCCTGATGAGCGCATTAGTGGCGGGCGTGTTTGCGCTCGGCATTATCGCCACCGTACACATTGTCGAGACGCGGCTCACCACCATTAGCCTGGGCGGCAACCTGCATCGTCTGCTCAAGCAGGACCGCATCGAGGACTGGCGTCATCGTCCGGATAAAGACGAGTTGTTCTATGCCGACGACGGCGTGGGTGACGTGGCGATGAGTGATGATCTGAAAGACCTGAAGCCAGGCTTTCAGGAGTTCTTTCGGGGCAAGAAAGCCTATTACGCCATGGTCGAGTCTATCGGTGAGCGACGTTACGTTTTGCTCCGCGACCAGCGCAAATTCGAGAAGCGCGAACGCATTCTGTTCGCGGTGGTGTTGGTGGGGTTCATCCTCAGTGTCATGCTCGCGGTGCTGCTCGGACGCTTGCTTGCTTCGCGGGTCATGGCGCCGGTGTCACGTCTGGCCGGGCAGGTCCGGCACCGGGATCAACTGCTCGAAATGGCACCGACCCTGGCAGACGATTACGCGCGGGACGAAGTCGGCGCGCTGGCGAAATCCTTTGACGAAACGCTCGGCCGGCTGCGTGCTGCGTTGGGGCGGGAAAAACTGTTCACCAGCGACGTGAGTCATGAATTGCGCACGCCGCTGATGGTGCTCGCCACCTCCTGCGAGCTGTTGCTGGACTACCCCGGGCTCGACGACCGCTCGCGCACTCAGGTGCAGCGCATCAGCAAGGCGACCGCAGGCATGAACCAACTGGTCGAGACATTCCTGCTGCTGGCACGCACGGAAGGCAAACGTACGCCTGAGGGGCAGGGTTCGACCATTTCCCGGATGGCCGAGGAGTTGATCGAGGTGTGGCGCCAACCGATCGAAGAAAAGGGGCTGCAGTTCATCTGCGTGTCGTCCATTGACACCTCGGGGACCGCTGGATGCGGGCTGTACAACGCTGCTCTGCTGCGCTCGGTCATGGGCAACCTCTTGCGCAACGCCTGGCATTACACCGATCACGGCTTCATCCGCCTGACCCTGACCGATCAGGGTTTCAGTGTCGAGGACAGCGGTATCGGTATTCCACCGGAGAAGCAGCAGGCCATGTTTCAACCCTTCGTGCGGGGTGACGAGCAGCGTGGGGAAGGGCTGGGATTGGGTTTGTCACTGGTCCAGCGGATATGCGTCAATCAGCACTGGACCGTGACATTGACCAGCCGGGAGCCGGCCGGGTGTTGCTTTACCGTTGCGCTGGGGACGCCACGGTCGGTATCGGTGTAGCGTTCAGCGTTGGCTCTGGATGCAACGCCACCGAGGGATCCAGCCGGGCCCGCCCATAGAAGACCATGGCCGTGAGGAACATCGAGAACCATACGATGATGCCCGCCCAGGGGGTGTGCGACATGAAGTGCCAGCCCTGAAACACGCGTGTTGTTCCATAAACGGTCCCCAGGATCAGCGAGAATGCCAGCACCTTGCGAGCGTGGCGCCAACGGTAACGGCGCGCAACGAAAAACAACGCCAGCATCGTGAAGCCGCCAGAGGCATGACCACCCGGCCAGCAGCGGCCTTTACCGGCATCGTGCAGCAGGTTGAAGTTCTCGTACCACTCTTTCTGCTGCTCGGTCCCGCCATACAACGTGGTTTCCACCGGGCAGTAGATGCTGGTGTGGCTTTTGAAATAGTGGATCGCGCCGGTCGTGATGGAGAACGACAACACCACGAATAACAGGTCGCGCCGGTGGCGGGTGAGAAAACGCAACGCGGGGGCGATGCGGACCTTCTCCAGCCAAGCCATCATCCGGGCATGCTTCTCTGCCCTGAAACGCGGCCACAGAAACGAGAGGAGCGCTCCGATGATTGCCGCTTCACCTGTCCAGTTCGGGATGATCCTGGCCCACTTGTGCGTGATGGTCTCGAACAGTTTGCTGTGCTGCAGCGGGAAAGCGTGTGTGCTGGTGTTGTAGATCCAGTCGCTGAACCTGACGTCGAGCCCCGTCAGGTCGACGCTGACGAACAGCACCAGCGCCAGGAGCAGGGGAATACCGACATGATTGAAGTAAAAGCGGTTTCTGCTGTTGTGCACGATCACAGGTTCCGATGGGCTGTTGGATGAGAGGGTTGAGGTCGGCGGTTCAAGGGCGCTTGGCAAGGACCTTTCCCCAATCTTGCGCGTCGACAAACCCTAGCACGCGGGCTGCGTGTGTCTTCGGGTCAATGGAGACGATCAGCGATGAGCCGTACCCGATGGACGAAGGGGCTGGAGTGTTGAGGGATTGCTCAAGCGCAGCGACGCATTCGCTATGGGTGACAAGCACCATATTGCGATGATCGAGCTTGTGGTTAAGGACGTCTTCCAGCATCGATTTGCGGCAATTGATCAACCAGTCTTCGCCCGTACTCGTGCGATTGAATGCGTAGGCCGACGTTTGTTCGGTGCGTCGCAATGGACTGTTGTAGACGTCGACCTGGTTGAATCCCAGATTCTTGAACGCCAGGCCTACCTGTTGCGCCATCTGCCGGCCTTTGACGGTAATGCCGTCGCGCTGATCCAGGCAGGGATTCGTAGAATGGTCGCAACGCTCAGCGTGGCGCATGAGTACCACCAGATCGCCCCTGTCCCACAACGAGAAGAGATTGGCTTTCCGCGCATGATTCCCCTCGGCCAGGTCTGGAATGGCGGCAGGGTGCAATGCCAACGCCGACGCGACTCCCATCAGCAATAAAAACAACGCGAACAGACCCAGCCGTGCGGATTTTCTCAGCGCGTGGTAGCGCGCATTCAGTTCGCCCAGTGCGTGACTTAAGGTGGAGCTCATTGTGGATCCGTCTACCAAAAAAGTATGAATGAAGGGGCGCATAGAATTGAGGCGGTACTTCACAGCATCCACCCAGCGGCACGCGCTGACACTTCGTTGAATTCTGGTCGCGAGGGTAAAGGGATGGGGGTCAACGGCGAGTGAAGTGCATGTGAAAACTGCTTTCACATTTGCACGAACGGTTCATGTCAATGTGGGCAGACACAGCCACGGTTCAGTACGGCTCATGAATAATGGTCGACAGGTGATGTTCAATTTCAATGAGCTTGGTTGCACACGGAATGTGCACTCGCGCGGGATATTCACTCACGGTTTAAAACTTCGCAGTTGACCCAGGCTGACGTCCAATAATGTGATCGAAAAAGAGGCTGTCATTGTTCAGCGTGATATCAGGGCGGGTCACCTATATGAAAGACCGCAGTGTCTATGCCGTATTTCTTTTGTGCGGGTTACTGTTGTTTTTTGCGCTGGGCAATCATCAGTTACAGGACTCTACCGAGCCCAGGGTTGCCGGTATTGCAATGGAAATGCGCCTGAGTGGCAACTGGGTCACACCGACGTTGAACGGTGAGCCGTTTCTGGAAAAACCTCCCCTGAGTGTTTGGCTTGATGCCAGTGCAATCCGATGGTTTGGCGCAACGCCGCTTGCCGTGCGCCTGGCATCGGCGGGCGCAGGTCTGCTGACCCTGTTTTTGTTGTACTCGATGCTGTGCCGAATGGGGCGTCCGCGCTACGTCGCGCTAGGGGCGACGCTGTTGTTGGTGACGACGGCGACGTTCTGGGGCAACGCGCGTCAGGTGGGCGAAGATGCCTTGTTGACGTTGGGAGTGTCGATGGCGCTGTTGGCATTTCTCAACACGTGCGTGCAGCGCGACCGGGCTACCTTCCCCTTGGGTGACTGGCTTCTCTTTAGCCTGGGGATCGTCATTGCGACATTGAGCAAGGGCGTGCTGGGTCTGGCAATGCCCGGTGTGGTGATCTTCGCCTATCTGAGCATTGAAAGCGGGCAGCAAGGTCGCCTGGTGCTGCGCCACTGGTTTTATCCGTTGTTATTCACGCTGTTGGCGCTTGTGCCGCTGGCGGTGTGGTTGTGGCTGCTGTACGGGCAAGGCGGGATTGAATCGCTGAAGGCTGTGCTATGGACCAACAGTGTCGGACGCTTCGACGGCTCGTTTTCGGATGCCGGCCACTATGAGCCTTTCTACTACTATCTGAGCAAACTGCCGCAGGCGTTCCTTCCCTGGAACCTGCTGGTGTATCTGGGGCTGTGGCATTTCAGGAAACAGTGGCGAGCCAATCGCTACGTCTTGTTTTTCAGCGTGTGGCTGATCGCTCAGTTTCTGCTGCTGACGCTGGCCTCCAGTAAACGGATGGTTTATCTGATGTCGCTGACGCCGGCTGCGGCGGTGATCGCGATGGAGTACCTCGCGATGTGGCACGAACGCTTGCGTCAACGTGCCGACACTTCAATTAAAGTTCGCCGCGGGTTTCAGCATCGTCGAGGGTGGGTGACGAGCATGGTGGCTGTGGTTTGCGTTGCGTACCTGAGTGATGCGTATTGGCTGGCGCCTCGCGCGGATCTGAAGCTGTCATTTTTGCCACTGGCTGAACGCGTTCAGACCTTGCAGGCTCAGGGCAGGCATGTGGTGCTTTTTCAACCCAGTGAGCGGTTGGCAGGCGCCAGCGTGTTCTACAGTGAGAGTTTGCTCGACACGGTGCTGGACGAACATACATTGCAGGGCGTGCTCACGCGGGATGCGCACACAGTAGCGATCATGGAAAAGACCGAGGAGCCTCCGCAGCCATTGAGGATCGTGGACCGAATCACCGTCGGCGACCGCGTCTATTATTTCGTCAGCCGTTGAACGCTCAGCGGCCGGGCCATAGGAGTTTGTGTTGACATCGATTGGTTCTGAATTCTTGTCGGGCGTCACGCCGGCCCGGGCCAGGCGCCAGGCCTGGAGCGCGGGTGGGCTGGCCTTCCTGCTCTTCGTCGCCGCCAGTTGGCACCTGAGCATCATTGGATTCGACTCACGGTTCGTGCTGTTCGCCCAAGAGATGATGCGCCATGGGCCGGGCTTTTTCCCCACCACCTATGGCGAGCCTTATCCGGACTATTCGGCGTTTTCGACCTGGCTGATTTATCTCTTTTCCCTACCACTCGGCGAAGTGACCAGTTTCACGGCTTGGCTGCCCACCTGCATTGCCTCGGCAATCATGGTGGGGCTGATGTACCGCCTGTTGGCGCCCTATTCGCGACGCTGGGCGTGGTTGAGCATCGCGTTTCTGTTGCTGACCAACACGTTCATTACCGAAACCCGAGCGGTGTCCCTGGACCAGATGCTCGCGACCGTGTCGTTCTTTGTATTCCACCTGGCCTATGCGAGCGATCATTTTGGCTCAGCGCGACGGCTATGGGCGGTGTTCGCGCTTCTGGTGCTGGGGTTTGCGATTCGGGGGCCGATCGGCGTGGTTGTGCCGACTGGCGTGATGTGCAGTTACTACGTGCTGAACCGGCAATGGCGCCGATTATGGTGGTTCGGGCTCTCTGCGCTGGCGCTGTTGGCGACGTGCATGCTGATTCTGTTGCTGTTGGCGCGGCTCAGTGGCGGTGAGGCATTGCTGTCCGAGGTGCTGCGCATGCAGATCACCTCGCGACTGGATGGCAGCGAAGGCAGCAGTCCGTTGTTTTGGTATTTCGGCAGTTCGCTCGGCAACTATGCCTTGGCGTACCCCATGGCGCTTGTCGTGCTGGCGGTGGTAGGCGTCACGGGCCGGCGGCCGACCAGTGCAGCCCTGCATCTGCTGTATCTCGCGGCATTCGCCGGTCTGGTCGTGATGGTCGGACTGTCCGTGCCGCAGGCGAAAAAAGCCCGATACGTGCTGCCGATGCTGCCGATGGCCGCGATCATCGCGGCGTATCCGTTTCAGGTGCGCACAGGCCGGGTCTTCTGGTGGCTAAGGGGGATGACGCTGACGTTGTGCTGTTTCATTCCCGGTGCGTTGGTCGCCGGGTTGCTGGCGGCGCGTCCGCGCTTTCCGGAAGCACTGAGCGACATCGGCCCCGTGCTCGTGACGCTGGGCCTGTTGCAGCTGATTGCGTTGCCCTTGTTGATGCGCCCGCGTTTGCGTTTGTACGGGCTACCGGCGTGTGCGGTGCTGGCGGTCTGGATCAGTTACATCGGCATTTTCGAGAAAGCGGAGCGCACGCTGTACGACACCCGTCATTTCACCCAGGCGGTTCGCCAGGTCACACAAGCCGACAAGGCGCTGCTGGTGCTGCATTCGATGGGCAAAGACGCCAAGGCCATCAAGTTCATGGTCAATGTTGATGAGGACCTGCTGCCGCAGTTCACCGAGACACCTGAACAGTTGAGTGCGGTGCACGGGCCGGCGGATGTGGTGATGAGCAACAACGATTTCCAACGATTGCAGGGCACGCCATTAGGCGCCTTGCCGGTGTTGCTCAGCGGCCGGTTCGACAAGGAAGAGTACGTGCTGCTTCGGTTACCTGCGCAATGATCGCGTGGGTATAAAAAAGCGCGGCCTGGGTGACCAGGCCGCGCAGCGCACAGATTACACCGCGTGGTGGTTGGCCAGCAGTTCGTAAGGCGCCCACAGCTGCTGCGGGATAGGCAGGTTGCAGGAGTCGCCCCGGCCAATCGGGAAGTACTGGAAGCCGCGCTTGGCCAGGCGTTCGGTGTCATACAGGTTGCGGCCGTCGAAGATGACCGGTGACTTGAGCCGCTGCTGAATCAGGTCGAAATCCGGTGCCTTGAACTGCTGCCATTCGGTACAGACGATCAGCGCGTCGGCCCCCAGCAACACCGATTCCGGCGTGCCCATCAGGATCAGGTTGGGTTGTTCGCCATACAAACGCTGGGTCTCCTGCATGGCTTCCGGGTCGTAGGCGCGAACCGTCGCACCGGCGGCCCACAGGGACTCCATCAGCACACGACTCGGTGCATCACGCATGTCGTCGGTATTGGGCTTGAAGGCCAGCCCCCACAGCGCGAAGGTCTTGCCCTTGAGTTCACCCTTGTAAAATGCGTTGATGCGGTCGAACAGCTTGTTCTTCTGCCGCTCGTTGATGTCTTCGACCACATTTAGCAGATCGTTCGAGCAACCGGCTTCACGGGCGCTGTGAATCAACGCGCGAATGTCTTTGCCGAAGCAGGAGCCTCCATAGCCACAGCCCGGATAGATGAAGTCATACCCGATCCGTGAGTCGGCACCGATGCCCAGGCGCACGGACTCGACGTCGGCACCCAGGTGTTCGGCCAGCTCGGCAATCTGATTGATGAAGCTGATCTTGGTCGCCAGCATGCAGTTGGCGGCGTATTTGGTCAGTTCCGCGCTGCGCAGGTCCATGAACATGATGCGTTCGTGGTTGCGGTTGAACGGCGCGTAGAGCTCTCGCATGACGGGGAACACATCCGGGTTGCCGCAGCCGATGACGATACGGTCGGGGCGACGGCAGTCCTTGACCGCCGAGCCTTCCTTCAGGAATTCGGGGTTGGACACGATATCGAATTTCAGCAGACGGGCCGACTGGCGCAGGTGCTGCTCGATATGGCTGCGCAGGGCATCACCACTGCCGACTGGCACCGTCGATTTCTCGACAATGATCACCGGGGTCTCGCGGTGCCGGGCGATGGCGTCGCCGACCGCAAAGAAACCCCGCAGGTCAGCCGAACCATCGGGTCGGGAGGGCGTACCCACCGCGATGAACAGGACCTCACCATGTTCCACCGTGCGTTTTTCGTCGGTGGTGAAATGCAGCCGTCCGGCTTCAAGGTTCTCCCGAACCAGGTTTTCCAGGCCGGGTTCGTAGATGGTCACATGGCCTTTGCTCAGTTGCTCGACCTTGGCCGGGTCAATGTCCATGCACACCACGTCGTGGCCAACCTCAGCCAACACGGTCGCCTGCACCAGACCCACATAACCGCTACCGAAGACGCTGATTTTCATCGGGAAAGCTCCTTGTCACTGTCATTGCCGTTGTCGCAGCTACGCCGGAAATTGATCGTCACTACACCGAGCACGATCAGGGTCACACCCACTGTTCGAGGAACGGTGAGTGTCTCGTTGAAAAAGGGGAGCAGGGCTGCCAGTACGTACACCGCTGCGTAACTGATACTGAGCAGCGAATAGGCGCGGCTCAGGGGCACATCACGCAATGCGCCGAGCCAGCACAGCATGGACAGCGCGTACGCCGCGATCGCCGCCACCACCACACTGAGTGCGACCGGGTCGACGTTGCCGCCTTGTAGGTCTGCCAGCCAATGGGCCGGTTGTGGCAGGCGTTGCATGCTCCAGCGCATGCCCAGCTGTGCCGCGCTGACCAGCACTACGCTGCCCATGGCCAGGCTCAGGCCGCGGCGCGCGCTCACGCTTGACGCCCCAGCAAGACCACACCGACCAGAATGAGCGCCACGCCGAACCAGTGGCGACCGTCAACGAATTCATTGAACAGGTAGCGTCCGGTCAATGTGATCAGCACGAAATTCAGCGCCAGCATCGGGTATGCCACGCCGACGTCCATGCGCTGCAGCACCAGCAGCCAGAGCAACAGGCCTGCGCCCAGACACGCCAGCGCCAGCCATAACCAGCCGCTTCGCAGTGCGGTGCCAACGCCTGGGAACGCGTGCCCCCAACGCTCGACGGTCAGCTTCTGCGCAATCTGTCCCATGCACGTCAGCAGGCAGGCACACAGCAAGAGGCCGAACGTCATGACGGCGTCCTGTCGAAGATCATGATCGTGAGATTGCCTTCTTCATAACGCTTGCCATCCTGCGGCAGCAGGCTGAATTCGTAGGCGTCATCGACCGCGTTGCCGCGCATCACCACCGCGACCGCACCTTGCTGACGCGCCTTGGTCATCCACGCCTGAACCTGTTTCCAGTCGATTTCTCTGGGTTTGGGCTGTGGGTATGCAAGCCCGTATTCCAGTTCGCCACGGGTGTCGTAAAACACCACATCGTTGCGCTTGAGACGCCAGGACAGCGCAGCCGCCGCGCCGAGATCGTTACTCAGCAGGTGAGTGGCAGCGGCCAGCTCATCGACGTGGCGCATCACGAACTGGTCCGGCGTCTTGTTGAAGACGATGCTGTTGGGCAATGCCGCGGGGATCAGTGCGATGGTCAACCAGCTGCCGAACGCTGGCATCAGCCAGAAACGCAGGGGCCTGAGGCCCTGAAGCGCATTGGTCGCGATCCAGCCCAGCAACACGACAATCGCCAGTGTCAGGTGCTGAGGCTCCTGGTCATACACCGTTTTTTTGAACTGGATGAACAACAGCGCAGCCAGCACAATCACGCCAAAGGCGCTGTTGAACAGGCCGTTGATGCGCAACGCGGTGGTCTTCCCGGCGTTCAGGGTTTCGACCAGTGCATTCCCCATCAGCAGGGCCAGAGGCATCAGGCACGGCAAAATGTAGGTCGGCAGCTTGCCTTTGCTCAGGCTCAAAAAGGCCAGCGGCAGGATCAGCCACATCAGCAGAAAACCGCCATGGCTCTGGCGTCGTTGTTCCCAGGCTTGCTTGAACGTGCCAGGCAACAACAAGGCCCAGGGTACGCATGCGGCAACCAGCAGCGGCAAGTAGTACCACCATGGCTCGGCGTGCTGAGCGTCTTCGCCGGCAAAGCGACGGATGTGTTCGTGCCAGAAGAAGAAACGCCAGTAGTCAGGCTCACGGCCATGCACCGCCAGGACCCACGGCAGGCACACCAGCACGGCAACGACGATGGCCAGCGGACCGAAGGTCAGCAGCTCGCGCAGGCGTCGCTGCCAGACCATGTAGGGCAGGGCGACCACCACGGGCAAGGCCCAGGCCAGAAACCCCTTTGTCATGAAACCCATGCCGCAGGCAAAGCCGAGCAGGGCCCAGCACAGCAAACGCTGGCGCCCGACGCTGTGGATGGCGAACCAGAAGGTGACCAGCGTCAGGTTCACCCAGAGCGTGAATTGCGGGTCAAGGTTGGCATAACCCGATTGCCCCGCTACCAGGAAGAAGCTCATGAACAGCAGTGCGCACGTGAAACTTTTGCGCGGGTCTGCCCAGATGCGTCGCGCGATCAGCCAGGTCAACAGCACACTCAGGCCGGTGGTCAACGCGGACGCAAAACGCACACCGAAAAGGTTCTCGCCGAACACTGCTTGCGCCGCGGCGATCAGCCAGTAGCCCGCAGCGGGTTTTTCGAAATAGCGCAGCCCCATGAAATGTGGCGCGGCCCAGTTACCGCTGTGCAGCATTTCCTGGCTGATCTGGGCGTAGCGGGTTTCATCGGGAATCCACAGGCCGTGAGTGCCCAACGGCAGCAGATACGCGAGCAGGAATGCCGCCACCAGCACCGCAATGTTCTGATAACGGCTCATGGTTGCTGCACTCCCAGCCAGCCTTCACGCCCGTCCAGCGCGCCGCGCACCAGATGCCCCTGAGGCAGCACTTTGGGGTTGTCAGGCAGCAGGTTTCCCAGCGGCTGAAACCGTATATCCCGGTCTTTGGCCTGGGTCAGCAGGTGGCGGAACTGTTCGGCCATGACAATGCCTTCCACTTCCGCGTGCACGGTATAGACGTTCAGCTTCGAAGGGCTGAACTGGCGCAACAAGTAGGTATTGAAAGCGCGGGCATCGAGCTGAGGACCGACGACTTCGTCGAACGTCGGCAGGTCCACGGGAATCTGAGGCGTGCCGGGCTGACCGTCCGCGAGCAAAGGACGAAACAGGCCGAAGCCTCGGCAATCGCTGTTATAGCGGAAACCGAATCCTTGTTTGGCCTGCACGACGCGTTCATCCGCACGCCATCCGGCGGCGGCTGAACAGGTCACGGCATTGCCCAGAATGTCACTGAGGCAATCCACGCCACGGGCAATCTGAGCCGTGAGTTGGTTCTGCGTCCAGTTGCCCGCATGGGCCTGCCAGCCATGGTGATCCCAGGCGTGCAGGCCGACTTCGTGACCCGCGTCCTGGGCGCGGCGCATCAAGGGGCCCAGATCTCGACCGATGGGTTTGCCAGGCCAGGCAGTCCCGGCCAGCAAGATGTCCCATCCGTAAAGGCTTGCGGCTTTGGAGCGCAGCATTTTCCAGAAAAACTGTGGCCGTGCCAGGCGCCACAGATGACGGCCCATGTTGTCCGGGCCGACACTGAAAAAGAACGTGGCCTTGACCTGTGCTTCGTCCAGCAGGTCGAGCAGTCGCGGCACGCCGTCCCGCGTTCCGCGATAGGTATCGACGTCAATGCGCAAGCCTGCCTGCATCAGTTCGCTTCCGCTTTTTCAGCCATGGCTTCGCGCAGGAAGAAATCCAGGGTCTTGCCGATGGTTTCACGCAGCTCGATCGTGGGCTGCCAGTCGATCAGGCGACGCGCGTTGTTGATGCTTGGCTTGCGGTGGCTGACGTCCTGATAGCCCTTGCCGTAGAAGGACTGGCTTTCCACTTCCCGGAAACCGGCAAACGGCGGGAAGTTGTCCCGCAGCGGGTGCGCTTCGAACTGACGCAGCAACTCTTCACCCAGTTGACGAATGCTGGCCTCGTTATCCGGGTTGCCGATGTTGATGATCTGACCGTTGCAGCGGTCATCGCGGTTTTCGATGATGCGCGCCAACGCTTCGATGCCGTCGACCACGTCGGTGAAGCAGCGTTTCTGCGCGCCACCGTCCACCAGACGGATCGGTGTGCCTTCCACCAGGTGCAGGATCAGTTGGGTGATCGCGCGCGAGCTGCCGATGCGAGCGGAGTCCAGTCGGTCCAGGCGCGGACCCATCCAGTTGAACGGACGGAACAGGGTGAACTGCAGGCCTTTCTGCCCGTACGCCCAGATCACCCGGTCCAGCAACTGCTTGGAGACCGAGTAAATCCAGCGCTGTTTGTTGATCGGACCGACGACAAGGTTGGAGGTGTCTTCGTCGAAGTTCGCGTCCTGGCACATGCCGTAGACTTCCGAGGTCGACGGGAAGATCACGCGCTTGTTGTACTTGACGCAATAGCGAACGATTTTCAGGTTTTCTTCAAAGTCCAGCTCGAACACACGCAACGGGTTGCGGGTGTATTCGATCGGGGTGGCAATGGCCACCAGCGGCAGCACCACGTCGCATTTCTTGATGTGGTATTCGATCCATTCGGTGTGGATGCTGATGTCGCCTTCGATGAAGTGGAAATTCGAATGGCTGCGCAGGCGCTCGATGGCATCGGAGCCGATGTCCATGCCGTAGACTTCGTAGCGATCATCTTTGAGCAGACGCTCCGACAGGTGATTGCCGATGAAACCGTTGACGCCCAGGATCAGCACGCGAGTGCGCTTCAACTGACGCCGCTTCTGGCCGCCGACCAGCCGCGAACCCTCTACCAGACCGAACTCACGGGCCAGTTGCGCGCCGCTCAGATAGAGTCCGTCATCGCCGCGCTGCCCGGCAGTGATCAGCAGGGAGTCCTCGCCACAGGCAATGCGCAGCGGTTCACAGCTGATGACCGTGCCCGGCGCCTGGCCGTCGTTGCCTGATTGCACCTTGGCGCTCCAGACGATCATCTTGTGTTCACCCACCGGGCAGAATGCACCCGGGTAGGGTTGGGTGACCGCGCGCGTCAGGTTGTACAGCTGCGATGCGGGTTGCTGCCAGTCGATCAAGCCATCGGCGGGCGTACGTCGGCCAAAACAGGTCGCTTTGGATTCATCCTGTTCAGTGCCCGGCAACTGTCCCTTGCCCAGCAACGGAAGGGTTTCGGACAGCAGGTCGGCAGCGCTGGTGCGCAGCTTGGCATGCAGGGTCAAAGCCGTGTCGGTGGCGCTGATGCTCACACGTTGCTGAGCAACGATGGCGCCGGCGTCGGCGCGTTTGACCATGCGGTGCAGGGTCACGCCGGTTTCGGTCTCGCCGTTGACCAGCACCCAGTTGGCCGGCGCACGGCCACGGTAGCGTGGCAGCAACGAGCCGTGCAGGTTGAAGCCGCCGTTTTTGGCGCATGCCAGCAGGTTTTCGCTGAGCAGATGGCGGTAGTAGAACGAGAAAATGAAGTCAGGGGCCAGCTTGCCGATGCGTTCGATCCACAGCGGATGATTCGCGTCTTCAGGGGCGTGAACGGGGATGTTGTGCTGGGCGCATAGCTGTGCGACCGAGCCGAAGAAGGTCTTTTCCTTGGGGTCGTCGGCGTGGGTAAACACGGCCGAAATCTCATAGCCAGCGTTGAGCAGGGCTTCAATACCGACACAACCGATATCGTGATAAGCAAAAACTACGGCTTTGAGGCTCATGGTGCGACCTTATTCAAAATGGGAGCAGGGGCATCGACTTTCGGGGTAACGGAAACAGGCTGGCTGCGCACGACCTTCTCGATGAAAAAACGTGGACGCGCGCGTACATCGCTGTACATGCGACCCAGGTATTCGCCGAGCAGGCCCATGCCGATGAACTGTCCGCCGGTGAAGACGAACAGCACCGCGAACAGGACGAAGGTGCCGTGTCCTGCCCATGGCGCACCGAAGATCAGGCGCAGCACGATCAGCAGCGTCGCGAAGAGCACGCCGAGAAAGGCCATGATGAAACCGATGATGCTCAACAGCCGCAACGGCGTCGTGGTCATGCAGGTGACCAGGTCGAACATCAGATTGATTAGCTTCATTGCGCTGTATTTGGATTCCCCATGCTCGCGCTCAGCATGCATCACCTGTACTTCAGTGGTGTGACGGGCAAAGCTGTTGGCCAGAATCGGAATAAAGGTGCTGCGTTCCCGGCAGGCCAGCATCGCGTCAACGATGCTGCGCCGGTAGGCGCGCAACATGCAGCCGTAGTCGGTCATGGCCACGCCGGTGGAGCGTTGCACGGCCAGGTTGATGAGTTTTGAAGGCCAGCGTCGCAAGGCCGAATCCTGTCGATTGCCACGCACCGTGCCGATCACGTCGTAACCTTGCTCTGCAAGCGTGATCAGGCGAGGGATTTCTTCGGGCGGGTTCTGCAGGTCAGCATCCAGGGTGATCACGAGATCGCCTTTGCACTGCTCGAAGCCGGCCATGATCGCCGCGTGCTGGCCGTAGTTGCGGTTGAGGATGACCGCGACTACCGGGCTGCCATCACGCTGAGCAGCCTCGAGCAATATCTCGGCAGAGTCGTCACGACTGCCGTCGTCAACCAGAATGATTTCGCAGGGCTGGCTCACCTGCGCGCAGGCCGCTTCGGTACGGCGCAGCAGTTCCGGCAGGCTTTTTTCCTCGTTGTAGACCGGGATAACGATCGACACGCGGTTGATGGGGTACGGTTTCACGAGCGGACTTCCACAATGGATTCAATGGCGCTGACGACGCGGTCGACATCGGCCAGGGTCATGTCAGGGAACAAGGGGATGGAACACAGCCGCGACGAGTTCCATTCGGTCTCGGGCAAGCGCACGTCCGGGAATCGTTGGCGGTAGTAGCTGTGCAGGTGGGTCGCGATAAAGTGGATGCCGCTGCCGATGTTTTGCGCCTGCAGGGCTTTCATGAACGCATCCCGGTCCAGGCCGCAGCGCTCTGCGTCAATGCGCAGGATGAACAGATGCCAGGCGTGGTGCTGGTCGTAGCCCGGATGCGCCAAGGGTTGTACGGGGCTGCCGGCCAGACGTTCCAGATAATGATTCGCCAGTTCGGCGCGACGCGCATTGAGGGCGTCCAGACGTTCAAGCTGCACCAGGGCGATGGCGGCGTTGATGTCGGCAAGGTTGTATTTAAACCCCGGTTCGATCACCTCTGCCTGCGGTTTGCGCCCGTGGGTCAGGCGGTCATAGGCGTCGACGCCCAGCCCGTGGAATTTCAGGCGGCGCGCACGATCGGCCAGTTCAGGATCGTCGCTGACGAACATCGCGCCTTCGGCGCAGGTCATGTTCTTGATTGCATGAAACGAAAAGATGGCGGTGCCAGAAGCGCCGACCGGACGACCTTTGTAACGAGAGCCTGCGGCGTGGGCCGCATCCTCGATCACCGCAATGCCATGGCGTTCGGCCAAGGCATATAGGGGATCGAGGTCAAACGCGGCACCGGCGTAATGCACCGGAATGATGGCCTTGGTGCGCGGGGTGATGGCGCGCTCGATCAGTGCAGCGTTTGTCATCAGCGTGTCGCGGTCTATATCGACGAACACGGGGGTCGCGCCCAACAGGCAGATCATGTTGGCGGTGGAGACCCAGGTCTGCGAGGGCGTGATGACTTCATCGCCTGGACCGACGCCCAGCGCAAGCAGGGTGATGTGCATGGCACCCGTGGCTGAAGAAATCGCCACGGCCTGTTGCGCGCCGCAACGCTCGGCGAATTGCTGTTCCAGGCGCTGGCATTCCGGGCCCGTGGTAATCCACCCGGAGCGCAGCACACGGGTGGCGGCTGCCACTTCCTCGTCGCCCATGCTTGGGCGGGAAAAAGGAAGAAAATCCAGACTCATGTAGACCCTCCTGCACGTGTGTCGATGTTGAGGACGTTAACGAGGCGCGCAAGCAAAAACGCAAGCCGCCTGTCCCAAGAAGCTCGTTATTTAAAAATGTCGGCCGCATGGGCGTACAAATAAAGTGGGTGCTAGTGCTGCCCGATCCTTGGTGTAACGCATCTACTGCCCTGTTGAAGAGACGCAAGGTTGCGCACTTTCGTTATCGGAATAGTAGAAGATAAATTATGAAAATTCCGTTGATAGCGTGTTGTTGTTTCGTCCGGGAGAACAGTCAGGAACATACATTCACCCTTTTTTAGAGATGAAATGGAAAAGTCACAAATAGGGGCTATTCTTTACTCCCATTTTTTGGAACGTCCAGCGCTGCAAGGGTCGTAGAGCCCTCTGTTCCTCCGTCCTTCATAGTGAGACTACGCTCGCGAAGCTGAACAGAAACTGAAACGCCAAGAGGTGATGGCCCGTTCATCGCTGTAATCGCGAAGATTTAGCGATACGCAGCCGTATCAACGACAGCCAGAGCAGAGTGTTAATTCGGATAGGGACGGGAAGAGCGTGATGGCAAACGCTCGAAAGTTTAAATCGTAAGGCTGATCGATGGTTTATGCCGATCCCGTTTATCGATGTTTATAACGCGATACTGTTTTAGAGGGGAACACGAGTCATTCCCGAATAACATCGCGAGTGCCTTTCCATCATCCATAGTGCTGCTCCCATCCGGAAGCGATGTCAGTCCTTGATGGAATGACACGTTGCCTTAATTTCGTTTGTTAGAAAGGAACCAGATCGCTTGAATAGGCGCCTCTCCCATCGCCTGCAGGTCGTTTGAGCATGGATTTCCCGTCAGTCAGCCAGTCCATTTCCTTCGTTCATCCCATCAGCCTTACCCATGGAAAAAACGCCGAGGTCTGGGACGTCGACGGAAAGCGATACATCGATTTCGTCGGCGGTATCGGTGTGTTGAATCTGGGGCATTGCCACCCGAAGATCGTCGCGGCGATTTGCGAACAGGCGCAGCGCATGACGCATTACGCGTTCAACGCAGCCCCGCATGAGCCTTATCAGCTGTTCATTGAACGGCTCGCGGCGTTTATTCCGGTGAGTTACCCGGTCAGCGGCATGCTCACCAACAGCGGCGCCGAAGCGGCGGAGAATGCGTTGAAAATCGTGCGTGGGCATACCGGCAAGTCGGCGGTCATCGCATTCGATGGCGCCTTCCATGGGCGAACACTGGCGACGCTGAACCTCAACGGCAAAGTGGCGCCTTACAAGCAGAAAGTGGGCTCGCTGCCCGGGCCGGTGTTCCATCTGCCGTATCCAAGCGCGGACAACGGTGTGTCGACGGCCGAAGCCTTGAAGGCGATGGATCGGCTGTTCAGTGTGGAAATCGACATCGACGAGGTCGCCTGCTTCATCATCGAGCCGGTGCAGGGCGAGGGCGGTTTCCTGGCGCTGGACGTCGAGTTCGCCCACGCATTGCGCAGGCTGTGCGACGACAAGGGCATTGTCTTGATCATCGATGAAATCCAGTCAGGCTTTGGCCGCACCGGTCAGCGCTTTGCCTTCAGCCGTCTGGGCATCGAACCGGATCTGCTGTTGCTGGGCAAGAGCATCGCCGGCGGCGTCCCGTTGGGGGCGGTCGTCGGTCGCAAGGCCCTGATGGATACGTTACCCAAAGGCGGGCTGGGCGGGACTTACTCCGGAAATCCACTGGCGTGCGCAGCGGGCCTGGCCACGCTGGATGAAATGACCGATGCGCATCTCGCAGCCTGGGGCGAACAGTATGCAGTCACCTTGCTCACCCGGTACGAACAATGGCAGGCGCATAAACTGTCACCGTATCTCGGGCGGCTGACCGGCGTCGGCGCGATGCGCGGCATCGAGCTGCTGACCCCGGAAGGCAAACCGGCGACGGCACAAATGGCGCAGTTGCTGGCGAGCGCCAGGGAGCGCGGGTTGCTCTTGATGCCGAGCGGCAAAGCCCGTCACATCATCCGTCTGCTGGCACCGCTGACCATCGAGCCCGAGGTGCTGAACGAGGGGCTGGACATTCTAGAAGCGTGCCTGGCGGATCTCTGATCCGT